>DUEL01000099.1 GCA_011192125.1 Thermoflexia bacterium | reverse complement strand
AGGTGGAGGCGAGGGTCGCCCGCTTGCTACGTCGTCCCCGCTCCGGTGTCCGCACCCCCGCCCTGAAGGACAAGGAGGCCGTGGCGATCCAGTACCTCACCGTGCGTGGGGACGGCCCGGACCGTCTAGAGGGGCCGGGGTTCGTGGCCGAGAGGGTGGGGCACACAAGCCGCCCTCTGGAGCCCTCCGATCTGGAGGGGAACCGGTTCACGGTGGTGGTGCGGGACTTAGGCCGCGGTGAGGCGGAGGAGATGGGACGACGGCTGGAGCGACTGGGCCGGGAGGGACAGCCTAACTACTTCGATCAACAGCGGTTCGGCTCGCAGACAGAGGTGGGGGATTGGCCCGGCAAGCGGATCCTCCTGCGCGACGCGGAGGGCGCGCTGCGGGCGCACCTGGCCGAGCCGATGGTCGGCGACCCGCCCCCGGTGCGGGCCTTCAAGCGGATAGCGGCGGAGCGATGGGGGCACTGGGACGCCCTGCTGGAGGCCGCCCCCCGCCCCTCCAACTACCGCTCCGTCCCGACCTACCTGCGCGATCACCCCGACGACTACCGTCGGGCCCTCAACCTGATCACCCCCCGCCTCCTCCGGCTCTACCTGGCCGCCTACCAGAGCCTCCTCTGGAACCGGATCGTCGCCCGCTACCTGCTGGCCCGGGTCGGGGAGCCCTCGGGATGGGTCGGGATCGCCGGGGAGCGACTGCCGCTGTTCGCCGGCCTGAACGACCGTCTTCCCACCGACGCCGCTGTCCCCCTCCCCTTCCACCGCGCCACCTACGACGAGCCCACGCTGGCGGCGGTGGTCGAGGAGGTGCTGGGCGAGGAAGGGTTGACCCTCTCCGACCTGAAGCCGCGCATCCTTCGCCGGGCCTACCTGCCCCGCGGCAAGCGACGGCTGCTCCTGCTCCCCCGCGACGTCTCCGCATCCTCTCCCACCCCCGACGACCGCTTCCCTGGCCGCTACGCTCTCACCCTCGCCTTCACCCTCCCCCCCGGCTCCTACGCCACCCTCGTCCTCAAGGCAGCCGCCGCGACGCGTGACGTTTGACGTATGACTCTTGACGTATGACGTTTGACGTTCAGAGTTCCGCACTCGGAGTTGGAGGTGACCTATGAGACGCCAGATCAACCGAACGGTGCTGGAGTTGGTGCAAGGGGACATCACGGAGTTGGACACGGACGCTATCGTCAACGCCGCCAACGAGCGGTTGGCCCACGGCGGCGGGGTGGCGGGGGTGATCTCCCGCAAGGGTGGCCCCGCCATCCAGCGGGAGAGCGACGAGTGGGTGCGCCGTCACGGGCCGGTACCCACCGGCTCGGCGGCCATCACCTCCGGCGGGAACCTTAAGGCCCGGTACGTCATCCACGCCGTCGGCCCCGTCTACGACGGCACCCCCCGCTCGGCCGAACTCCTCGCCTCGGCGGTCCGCTCCGCCCTGCGGATGGCCGACGAGCACAACCTGAAATCGATCGCTCTGCCGGCCATCAGCACCGGCATCTTCGGCTACCCGATGGAGGAGGCCGCCGAGGTGATGCTCCGCACCGCCATCGAGTACCTGGAGGGGGAGACCGGCCTGGAGCGGGTCCTCTTCTGCCTCTACGGCGAGTCTGCCTACCGCGTCTTCGAGGAGACGCTGGAGCGGCTGAGGCCAGAATAACCCCGCTTCCTTGCTTCCTAGCTTCCCGTTAGCGCGGAAGCGGGGAAGCAGGGAAGCAAGGGAGGAGGCGATGTTCGATCACACCACCTACCTTTCCCCGTTCACCTGGCGGTACGGCTCCGAGGAGATGCGCCGGATCTGGAGCGAGGTCCACCGGCGCAGGCTCTGGCGGCGCATCTGGGTGGCGCTGGCGCGGGCGCAGCAGGAGGCCGGGCTGGTCACCCCGGAGCAGGTGGCCGACCTGGAGGCGCATCAAGAGGAGATCGACCTGGAGCGGGCAGCCCAACTGGAGGCCGAACTCCGCCACGACCTGATGGCCGAACTGCGGACCTTCGCCGAGCAGTCTCCCCTTGGTGGGCCGGTCCTCCACCTGGGGGCCACCAGCGAGGACGTCAAGGACAACGCCGACGTGCTGCGCATCCGGGAGTCGCTGGATCTCATCCGCCGACGGTTGGCCGATCTGCTGCTGACCCTCGCCGACCGCATCGAGGAGACGGCCGACCTGGCCTGCATCGGCTACACCCACCTCCAGCCGGCCGAGCCGACCACCGTGGGCTACCGGCTGGCCCAGTACGGCCAGGACCTGCTGGCCGACCTGGAGGCGGTGGACCGGCTGCGGACGTCGCTGCGGGGGAAGGGATTGAAAGGGGCCGTGGGGACCTCCGCCTCCTTCGCCCAACTGCTTCAGGGTACGGGCTGGACCCCCGCTGACCTGGAGCGGCGGGTGATGGAGCACCTGGGCCTGGAGCCCTTCCCGGTCGCCACCCAGGTGGCCCCGCGCAAGCAGGAGTGGCGGGTGCTGACCGTGCTGGCGGGGGTCGCCCAGAGCCTCCACCGCTTCGGTTTCGACCTGCGGGTGCTCCAGTCGCCGCCCTTCGGCGAGTGGAGCGAGCCCTTTGAGCGGGCTCAGGTCGGCTCCAGCGCGATGCCCTTCAAGCGGAACCCCATCAACGCGGAGAACATCTGCTCCCTGGCCCGGTACGTGGCCGCGCTGCCCACGGTGGCCTGGGAGAACGCGGCGGGGTCGCTCCTGGAGCGCACCCTGGACGATTCGGCCAACCGGCGGCTGATCCTGCCCGGCGCGTTCCTCGCCACCGACGAGATGCTCCTCCGCGCCGCGCGGCTGGTGCGGGGGCTGGTGTTAGATCGAGAGGCCATCGGACGCAACCTGGACGCCTACGGCACCTTCGCCGCCACCGAGCGGCTGCTGATGGAGCTGGTGAAGGCCGGGGCGGACCGGCAGGCGATGCACGAGGTGTTGCGGGTCCACTCGATGGCCGCCTGGGAATCGGTGCGGGCGGGCCACCCCAACCCCCTGCCCGACCTCCT
>DUEL01000098.1 GCA_011192125.1 Thermoflexia bacterium | reverse complement strand
CTGCGCCTTCATGGTGGCGAAGAAGCGGTCGTAGCAGTCGCGCTTCTCCTCGTCCCACCAGTACCACCCCGGGCCTCCCACCTTGATGAGGTTAAAGCCATGCTTGGCGATGCGCCCGATCATCCGCTGGTTGGTCTCATCGTCGAAGCAGGCGCCGGCGTGGGTCTGGATGCCCCAGAAGCGAGCGCGCTCTCCCGTTCCCTCGAAGTACAGGTGTCCGTCGCGGGCGACGACGAAGCCGTGGCGGCCGGCCGGCGCGTCGTTCTGCGGGGCATAGGGGTGATCGTTCACCACGGCCGGCTCCGTGTCGTCCCAGGGGATGACGAAGGGGACGGCGGGGGTGTGTTCGAAGGAGAGGGCCTGAAGGGTGAGGGGAGCTTCGACGGTCAGTCGCAATTGGACGTAGGGGTAGCCCTGAGCCAGGGGCAGGAGCAGGTTGGCCCGGGGCCCGAACCTCGGCACCGTCTCCCAGATCTCGTCGCCGTCGAGACTGGGGAGGGCGAGGAAGTGGTCACCAACCTGGAGCAGGAGGTAGGGGGGTATCCATTCGGTCCAGGTGACGCCGTCCAGGGAACTGCGGGCGGAGAGCCAGAGGGGGCGGATGGGCTCCAGGCGGAACTCGTCCACCTCCAGGGTGCCCCCTGTGGGTCGGCCCAGGAACTGGCTGAACCACAGCCCGGCCTTGAAACCGTAGGCGTGGCCGTCGTCCGGCACGTAAACCAGGGCCACCCAACCCATCTGCCAGCGGTGGAGGGGGGTGCGGGTATCGGTTGAGCCGGCCGCGCAGGCCCGTACATAGGTGCTGGTGTTCCAGACCTCGTCCCAAGCCTGGTCCTGCTGCCGGTAGAGGGCGAAGCCGCCGTAGACCGAACCCGTCTCGGCGAAACCGGCGGAGCAGCGGAAGTGGGCGTAGAGGGCATAGAATCCCGGCTCCAGGGGCTGGCGGTCCCTCAAGCGGATGAGATACCCTCCTTCGTCTGTTTCGGCGAAGGTGAAGCGCAGGAAGCGCTGGCCTCCTGCCGCGTCTCCCTCCACCACTTCCAGGGTGGCCCCGGGCAGGTCATACACCCTCCACCCGGCGGGTACTCCCTCCTCGACGGTCTCGAAGTCACCGTTGGGAATGAGGCTGGGGGGCCGATCCAACTCCAGCCAGAGGCGGCCCCAGAAAGGGTATTTCTCCCGGGAGGTGAAGACGGGGCTGATCCACTCCCCCGGCCCGCTGAAGATCAGGCCCTCGTCCTCCACGTGCCAGCCCTTGCCGTTGCCCAGGGCGAATTCCGCTGGGCCGAGGGTCACCCGGCCGGTGGGGAGGGGGACCTCCTCGGGGACGACCGGCGGCTCCCCGTTGCCCCCGCTCACCTCCAGGCCGGCATTATGCCCCGTGAGCCGGCCATGAGCGGTGGAGGG
>DUEL01000097.1 GCA_011192125.1 Thermoflexia bacterium | reverse complement strand
GCGGCTCGCACGCTGGACTGGAGCCTGCTGGGGCTGGACAAGGAGCAGTGGGAGGCAATCCACACCCTCTTCGGTTACCTGACGACCGTCTTCGGCCTGTACCACCTGGTTCTCAACTGGAAAGTGCTGGTCAATTACCTGCGGGACCGGGCCCGGCGGGCCTACCGGCTGCGGGCAGAGTTGATCGTCGCGTTGCTTCTGACCATCCTCGTCGTAGCGGGCTCCGCGGCCTCCGTTCCCCCCTTCAGCACGGTGATGGACTGGGGGGAGAGCCTGAAGGGAACGTGGGAGCAGGGTTCGGCCCTCCCCTCTACAACGGTGGGCGTGGAGGAAGAGCACGAAGAGGAAGGGAGCAGCGTGGGTTGGGGGCAGTTCACCGTAGAGGAGATCTGTGCCCAGGAGGGTGTCTCAGTGAACGAAGGGATCGCCCGTCTGGCAGACTACGGCATAGAGGCGGAGCCGACGTCCCGTATCCGGGACCTGGCCGATGCCACGGGCTACGAGCCAGGCGATCTGGTGGACATCTTAAAGGGAATGGAGCCGGGGACGCACGAGGAAGAATAGCCAGACAACCTCCCATAGGAACCCGAGGCCCAAAGTGCGATGCACCGTTAGAGGTGCGTCGCACTTACCTCTTCCCTTTTCTCCACGTTGCGGCTATACTTGGGGTGGTTTTCCAAACCTACTGCCAAGGGGATATCCGATGGCCTCACAAACCATCCTGGTCGTAGACGATGAGCCGGAGATCGTCCGCCTGGTGCGGGCCTATCTGGAGGAGGCGGGCTTCCGCGTGGTGGTCGCTTACGACGGCGAGGAGGCCCTCGCTGCCGTGCGGCGGGAGAAGCCGGACCTGGTCGTGTTGGACATTCTGATGCCGAAGATAGACGGCCTGGAGTTCACCCGGCGCGTCCGGCGAGAACGGGACGTGCCTATCATTATGCTCACCGCCCGCGCCGAGGAGACAGACCGGATCGTGGGCCTGGAGTTGGGGGCGGACGATTACGTCACCAAACCCTTTAGCCCACGGGAACTGGTCGCCCGGGTGCGGGCGGTGCTGCGCCGCGCCCAGGCTGGCCCCAAGCCGTCTCCGGTCCTCCGCGCCGGTCCCATCACTCTGGATCGGGAAACCCACACGGTGACGGTCTCCGGTCAGCCGGTGGACCTGACCCCCACCGAGTTCGACCTCCTGGCGACGCTGATGACCACCCCAGGCCGCGTCTTCACCCGCGCGGAACTGCTGGAGGCGGTCCAGGGAGTAGCCTTCGAGTCCTACGAGCGGACGATCGATGCCCACATCAAGAACCTCCGCCGTAAGATCGAGCCGGACCCGGCCCACCCTCGCTTCATCCTCACCGTCCGCGGCGTGGGGTACCGGTTGAGTCCGCATTTATGAAGAGGGATGTCCAGGTACTTTGCACACTGCGCCGTTGAGTGAGTAACCATCGGGCGAAAGGGGCACAGAAGTCGAGGGAGGGAAGTAAACGGTGACCCCACCAACCTCACTCTCGGACCTGGAGGCGTTTGCGAGGAAGCGTATCGCTGCTCACCATTATCCCGATGATTATCACTCCTTCAGGTTACAGGACTTACGCAGTTAGCAGCTGAGCGGCAGCCACCTTGCCTCGCAACGGAGCGGGGGCAGGCAAGCCGCCGGTGATCAGTTGGCGTTGCAGGCGATCCTTGACCTCACCCAAGGTTTCTTT
>DUEL01000096.1 GCA_011192125.1 Thermoflexia bacterium | reverse complement strand
TGGTGGCTGCTGGCCCGCCTGCCGCAGCACGAGATGGCGACGAGTCAATAGACACGGATCGACCGACCCGCTTAAGGAGGGTCCCGTGATTCTCCTCTCCACCGGTTCGCTGTACACCTTCGGCCTCTCCCGCGTCTTCGGCCTGGCCGCCGAAGCGGGGTACGAGGGGATCGAGATCATCGTGGACCAGCGACAGGACACCCGCGATCCCACCTACCTGCGCCGCCTCTCCGACGAACACCACCTTCCCATCGCCGTCCTCCACACCCCCTTCGTCCCCGACATACCCGGGTGGCCCGCCGACCAACTGGGCCGGCTGAAGCACACCCTGGCCCTGGCCCGGGAACTGGGGGTGGGGCTGGTCGTCGCCCACCTACCCTTCCGCATCCACGGCATCGTCGGCCACTGGTACGGCCTCCGTCCCAGACGGTTCATCCTGCCCATCTTCTGGCCCCTCCGAGGCCCCTACTACCACCTCCTGCGCGATGGAGCTCTACAGCAACTGGAGGAGACGTTCGGGGTCGTCGTCGCTGTGGAGAACATGCCCGCCCATCGGTTCCTGGGTATCCCTATCAGCGCCTACTGGTTCAACCGCCCCGACCACCTGACCCGCTTCCTCCATCTCACCCTGGACACCACCCACCTAGGGACCTGGGGAATGGACCCCGTGGAGGTGTACGGCCGACTGAAGGACCGGATCACCCACGTCCATCTTTCCAACTACGACGGGAAGGAACACCGGCTCCCCTTCGACGGCTCCCTGCCGCTGGCCCAACTTCTGCGGCGAATGGGCGAGGACGGGTATCAAGGCACGATCTCTGTAGAGACCGATCCAAGCGCAATGGACACAACGGACGAGGGGAAGATCCTAGAGGCACTACGCCAAGCCCTGGAGTTCTGTCGTTCGCACCTCTCATCATCGACCGTGTGGAGGTAAGAGATGGGGAAAAAGAAGAATCCGCGCAACATCTTCGTCGAGGCAGTGCCCAACCTGCCGATGGAGGAACAGCCAGCCGAACTGGTCGAACGGAAGGGGGTCGGTCACCCCGACTCCATCTGCGACGCGATCATGGAGGCCGTCAGCGTTGAACTCTGCCGGGCGTATCTCGACCACTTCGGCAAGGTCCTCCACCACAACATCGACAAGGGGCTGCTGGTCGCCGGACGGACCACGCCAGCCCTGGGCGGGGGACGGGTGGACGAGCCGATGCGGCTGATCTTCGGCGACCGGGCCACCTACGAGTACAAGGGGGTCCGCATCCCCGTGGGGGAGATCGCCGAGGCCACCGCCAAAGCGTGGCTCCGGGGCAACCTCCGCTTCGTCGACCCAGACGTCCACGTCGTCTTCCAAAACGAGATCAAGCCCGGCTCACCGGAACTAACCGACATCTTCGAGCGGGAGGTCATCGGGGCTAACGACACCTCCGCCGGGGTCGGGTACGCGCCGCTCTCGGAGACCGAGCAACTGGTCCTCGCTACCGAGCGATACCTGAACTCCACCGCCTTCAAAGCGGCCCACCCGGAGGCGGGAGAGGACATCAAGGTGATGGGCTACCGGTTCGGCCGGCACCTCACCCTTACCGTCGCTTTGGCCTTCGTGGACCGGTTCATCCCGGACGAGAAGACCTACTTCGAGCGGAAGGCGGCCATCCGGGAGGACCTACAGACCTTCGTGGACCGACAGCGAAAAAGGATCGAGAAGGTCACGGTGGACATCAACACGCTGGACGAGCCGGGGCGGGGCACCGGCGGGATGTACCTGACGGTGCTGGGCACGTCGGCCGAGGGAGGCGACGGCGGACAGGTGGGACGGGGGAACCGGGTCAACGGCGTCATCGCCTTCAACCGGCCCTCCACCACCGAGGCGGCAGCGGGTAAGAACCCGGTCAGCCATGTGGGGAAGATCTACAACCTCCTCAGCCACGAGATCGCCAACCGGATCTACATCGAGGTGCCCGGCATCCGCGAGGTGACGGTCTGGCTCTGCAGCCAGATCGGCCAGCCCATCGACCGCCCGCTGATGGCCGCCGCCCAGGTGATTCTAGAAGAGGGCGTCGCGCTGGAGGACGTTCAGGACCAGGTCTCCGAGGTCATCGACCGGGAACTGGCAGGGATCCGTCATTTCACCAACCGCCTCATCCACGGCGAACTCACGGTGTGGTGACCGGGGCCCGTCCGTTGTAGACGAAGATCTCCACGTCGACGCGGAAGTCCTTTCGCAGCCTGCGGCTCAGGACCCCCTTCAGCGTCCAGGTGACGACGCTGTTGGGGGTCTCTCGTGTGGGATGGCTCTGGACGGGGATAGGGAAGGCAAAGGGGTACTCATAGGACTCCAGAGCACGGAAGGAGGTCCTGCCGGCCAATTGTGCCTTGCCCTCCACAACGCGGTGGCGGTTCCCCTCCCCACGGGGGACGTATTCCTCCCGTACCAGTTCCACCCGCACCTCGCTGGCGGTGAAATCCTTCTCTGGCCGCACCAGCAGTTTGCCCTCCACCGTCTCCCCCTCTACCCACTCCAGCCGAGGAAGCCATATGGACAGATCCACCGTGTCGGGATGGCTGGAGTCCCCATACTCCCCCGGCTCCGCGTCCTCACCCGGCGGTGGGACGATCAGCGGAACTTCTACCTCTGCGTTGATGTCCTTCCTCAGGCGACGGTCCAGCGTGACCTTGACGATCCACCGGTTCTTCGTGATCACGCCAACGTACGGCGGCGGCGCGTCGGGAGGGATCTGCCATTGGAACGTCCAGGTCCGCTCAAAGCCGGCCGGGATCGCTCCCTTGTCCAGCAGAGATTCGACGACCGCGGGGATCTGAGCCGTGGTTGTGATCTTCGAGGAGTCCCCCTCCGCATCCGTGTCGTAATAGATGTACTTCTCCCACAGTATGAGCCCGGCGCGGACCT
Source organism: Thermoflexia bacterium (assembly GCA_011192125.1). GTDB lineage: Bacteria > Chloroflexota > Anaerolineae > B4-G1 > DUEL01 > DUEL01. The sequence continues at coordinate 20,587 of DUEL01000096.1, read as the reverse complement.
CGCTGACCTTCACCTTCTTCCTGGCGCGGATGGTGATCGTCGCCTGGACGGCATCACCGGGGTAATACGGCCCTTCCGGTCGATCCAGCGCGATGGAGACCTCCACCGGCGCCCCCCCAAACAGTCCCATCTCCCACCTCCTTCGTCGGGATGGTCCATATTCTACCCGCCCACCCGACGGGCGCAAACGGCAGGTGCGACGCGCCTTTGACGAGGATGGCATCGCCAAGCCTTCGTCCGGGGAACAATCGACAGGGAAGCGATACGCGTTGGAGGTACATCGCACCCGCCCGTGGTAGAACATTGGCACGGCGGCCGTTTCGGTGTACACTCCAGTCGGAGGAGGATAGGCAATCCAGGCCGTTTTTCGGAGGTGGGAGATGCTGGAAGGCTTGCTGACCGAGGCGCAGCGCGCGCTGCGGGAGGAGGCACGGGCGTTCGTCCGCTGGGTCCCCCGCCAGTTGATCCTGGATATGGACGCCGACCGGGTGAAATACCCCCGTGAGTTCGTCCGGGAGGCGGGGCGGCGCAACCTGCTGGGGCTTCGGTTTCCCCCGGAGTACGGGGGGCGGGGGCTGAGGTGGGAGGACGAGATCGTCGCCATCGAGGAGGTAGGGACGCTGGGGACGGCGCTGGCCTGCGCCTACGTGATGCCCAGCATCGTCGGCGAGGCGCTCCACGCCTTCGGCACTCCGGAGCAGAAAGAGCGCTGGCTGCGCCCGCTCCTCACCGGCGAGAAGATCGCCGCCGAGGCCCTCACCGAACCGCGCGGTGGCTCCGACTTCTTCGGCACGACCACCGAGGCGCGCCGGGAGGGGAATCACTACGTCCTGCGGGGACAGAAGCGGTTCATCGTCGGCGCGGCGGAGGCGGATTTCTTCCTCGTCTACGCCCGCACCAACCCCGATCCCGACGCCCCGCCCCATCGGTCGATCAGCGCCTTCATCGTCGAGCGGGGGCCGGGTGTGGAGGTGGAGTACCTGTACGGTCTCCTGGGGACCCGGGGAGGCGGAACGGGGCGGCTGGTCTTCCGCGACGCCCGAGTGCCGGTGGAGAACCGGCTCGGGCCGGAGAACGGGGCGGCGGAGATCTTCTACCGGATGATGATCCCGGAGCGGATGACCAGCGCCGCCGGGGCGATCGGGATGGGGAGGGCCGCGCTGGAGGTGGCGGCCCGTTACTCCGACCGGCGGAAGGCCTTCGGCCAGAAGATCCGCCGCTTCGAGGGGGTCAGTTTCAAGATCGCCGACTCCATCACCCTGCTGGACGCCGCCCGTGGGCTGGTCTACGGGGCGGCGCGGAGCATCGACGCCGAAGACGACCCCGGACGGTGCAGAAGGCTGGTCTCCGAGGCCAAGAAGTTCGCCACCGACGTTGCCTGGCAGGTGGTCAACCACGCGATGCAGATCCTGGGCGGCATCGGCTACACCAACGTCTACCCCATCGAGCGGCTGCTGCGGGACACGCGGTTGATCATGATCTGGACCGGCACCAACGAGATCATGAACCTCATCATCCAGCACGAATATTACAAGGAGGTTTTGGCTCCCCGGCCCGAGGTCCGCGACCCCGAGGCCGACGCGCCGGAGGCGGAGCGAGTGGAGGAGAAGGTATACGAATAACCGAACCTGCGCGCCCGTAGGTGCGGGCGAGAAAACCACGGAGACACAGAGGGCACAGAGCTTCTCTCTTCTGGAGGTTCCTCTGTGCCCTCTGTGCCTCTGTGGTGAAACCGCGCAGGGCCTACAGCCGCGGCAGCACCGCGCCGTACCCCCGCAGGCGCAGGAAGAGCGCCCCCAGAAAGAGCGCGGTCAACAGGGCCAGGACCAGGTAGTCCGCCCGCCGCATCTGGGGGTTCAGGTACCAGGTCCGTTTCGCACCTGGGTTGAACCCCTTCGACTCCAGCGCCATCGCCAGCATGTTGGTGTGTCGGACCGCGTAGATGAAGAGCGGGACGGCGAGGGGGATGAACTTGCCGGCGCGCTGGAAGATATTTCCCGACTCCACGTCCAGTCCGCGGGAGATCTGGGCCTGGACAATGGTCGCTCCCGCCCCGGCGAAGGTCGGCACCAACCGCAGGGCGGTGGAGAAGGCGAAGGCCACCGGATAGGGCAACTTCAGCCGGATCAGGCCGTGGGTGAACTCCTCGTTGGTGGTGGTGGAGAGGAAAATGAGGCCGGCTGCCACGAAGGACGCCAGCCGCAGCCCCATCGCGATGGCGTACATCAGGGACTCCCGACTGACCTCCAGCGGGCCCCACGACCAGAGGACGGTGGGCCCTTCCGCGAAGAACGGCCACAACACCGTGCTGAAGACCACCAGCAGGATGAGGATGTAACGCATCCGCCAGAAGTTGGGCAGGGCCTTCGCCGCCGCCGCCAGCAGGACCAGCCCCAGAGCGATCCCGGCCATGTAGAGCGGGTGGTTGAACACCAACGCGACGCCGAACAGCAGCACGACCCCGATGATCTTGGTCCGGGGGTCCAGCCGGTGGAACCAGGTATCCTCGTCCAGGTAGAGAAAGATGTTCATCGCGCCCTCAGTTCCTCCACCACGTCGTCCAGCGTAAGCCCCGAGGTCCCCAGCCAGTTCCCCAGCCGCAGGAGGGGCGGGGGACGGAGGGCCGCCTCGGCCAGCGTCTCCTCCTGGGCGAAAGCGGCGCGGGCGGGCCCGTCCAGCAGGATCCGACCATCCTTCATCACGACGACCCGCTCGGCGTACTCCGCCGCCACCCACATCGAGTGGGTGATGATGATGACCGTGTGCCCGCGACGGTGAAGTGCCCGGAGCATCTCCATCATGCTCCGCTGGTGGCGATAATCCAACCCCGTCGTCGGCTCATCGAGGATGATGACCTGCGGCTGGGCGGCCAGCACGGAGGCGACGGCCACCCGCTGCCGCTCCCCCTTGGTCAGGGTGAAGGGGACCTCTTCCTCGTATCCCGAGAGCCCCACCACCTCCAGTGCTTCGGCGACCCGCTCCTCGATGGTCTTGGCGTCCATCCCCGCCATCTTGAGGCTGAAGCCCACCTCCTCCCGCACCGTGCCGGCGAAGATCTGATGGTCGGGGTTCTGGAAGACGTACCCGACACACCGGGCGATCTCGGTCCGCCGGATCTCCCGGACGGGCCGCCCGCGGAAGAGCACCTCCCCCCGCGTGGGCTTCAGCAGGCCGTTCAAGTGCTTGGCCAGCGTCGTCTTCCCGGAGCCGTTCTGCCCTACAATGGCAATGAACTCCCCCTCGCGGATCTCCAGGTTGACCCCGCTCAGGGCCTTCACCGCGCGGGTGGGGTAGACGAAGTCCACGTCGCAGACCTCCAGGATGACCGGACGGCCGTCGGTCGAGGCCGTCGGCACCTGCAGGGGGCGGGGCTGAGCCAGGCCGTGCTCCTGGATCGCCGCGATCGCCTCCTCTACGGTCAGCGGTTGGCCGGGCCACCCCAGCGCCTGAAAGAGCGCGACGGTCGACGGCGGTTGGACGCCGCAGGACTCCAGGAGGGGAAGGTCCGTCAACACGCGGCGGGGCGGCCCCTGGGCGACGATCTCCCCGTCCCGCATCAGCCAGATCTGATCGGCGTCTACCCCGGTCTCCGGATCGTGGTCGACGATCAGCAGCGTGCGCTGCTCCTGGCGCAGCGTGTCGGCGACGGTGAGCACCTCCTCCCGTCCGATGGGGTCCAGGTCGGTGGTCGGTTCGTCCATCACCAGGACGGGGGGCTCCAACGCGAGGACGGAGGCGATGGCCAGCCGCTGCTTCTGCCCACCGGAGAGGCTCGCCGGTTCCCGACGGCGCATCTCCGCCAGTCCCACGAAGCGGAGGTAGCGGTCGATCCGCCGTTCGATCTCATCCCGGGGAAGGCACAGGTTCTCCGGCCCGAAGGCCACCTCCAACTCCACGCTGGTGGAGAACAGTTGGGCCTCGAAGTCTTGAAGCACCAACCCGACCCGCCGGGACATCTCGGCTACCCTGGCCTTTCCGACCTCCTGACCGTGGACGACGACCCGGCCGGTGTACTCCCCCCGGAAGAAACGGGGCACGAGGGCGTTCAGCGCGTAGCAGAGGGTGGACTTCCCCGCGCCCTCGTGCCCCATCATCACCACGAAGGTGCCTTCCTCCACCTCGCCGTTGATGTGACGGAGCGCCGGACGAGAGGTCTCCGCGTACGCGTAAGTGAAGGAGAGGTCCTGGATGGAGATCGCGACACCCATCGTGGTATCCAGCGTTTACATCAGGACGGCGCCCAGAAGGATCAGAACGGTGGTGATGACGCCGACGATCAAGGCCTGACCGGAGAGGATATAGGCGCCCAGGATCCAGCCGGCCAGGGCGCCGATCACCACGAGCCAGGCCCCCAGGACGCCGGCCGCCGGTTTGCCGATATCCTCCGGCTCCATCACGTCCCACCAGACCAGCCGCAACTGCCGCCGGACGACGCCGTAGACGGCCAGCAGGAGCAGCCCGCCGATCAGGCTGCCGAAGGTGTCGTTGACGGTGATGATGGTGACCAGGACCGGGTAGGGAACCAGCCCCAGCACCTCCAGCCACATAGCGATGACCACGCCGCAGGCCGCCGAGGAGATGAGGGCCAGCAGGATGTAGAGTACCCACGCGCGCCAGTTGCCCAGTGCCAGTTCCCGCTCGCCGTCGGCGATGGGCTTCAGGGTGGTCCACATCGCGTAGGGAAGGTAGCCCAGCAGGAAGTTGCCGACGAAGCCGAAGATGCTCCCCAGGCCGAGGGTGCCGCCGAAGATGTCACCGATGAGGTTCCCGATCGCCGAGCCCCAGGCCGCAGCGGGCCCGAAGAGGAGGCTGAAGACCATCGGGAAGATGTTGGCAACACGGACCTCGGTGATGCCGGGGATCAGAGGGATGGCTGTCTTGAAAGCGATCAGAGCGGCTGCATAGATGGCCGCACACACGGCCACCAGAATGATCATACGGGTGTTCTTCCACATCGTAAAGGCGGCTTTCATTGTGGTACCTCCTGGTTATGCTGGGTAGTGCACCGAAACCGACCCGCAGAACCTCGAAACATCCCTCCGTTCCCGCTAGACATCACCCCCTTTCCCTGTCGTGAGGCAATATACCACCAGTATAAACACCCACCTCCCCTTATCGTCACGGCTCGACCGATCGCTCACCCCTCCTCCACACGGAGGAGGACCTTCAGCGTCCCCGGCTCCGCCGCGCGGGCGAAGGCTTTCTCCCCCTCGGACAGCGGATAGATCTCGCTGATCAGCGGGCGGACGTCCACCAGCCCCCGTTGAAGCAGGCGGAGGGCAGGCGGAAACGGACCGCATCGGGAGCCGACGAGGGAGATCTCGTCCACCACCAGCGCGGTCAGATCGGCCTCTACCTGACCGTGGTAGGTGCTCTTCAACACCAGCGTGCCCCGGGGGCGCAGGAGTCGCTTTGCGGTGGCGAACCCCTCAGGACGGCCCGTGCACTCCACCACGACGTCTGCGACCAGCCCGTCCGTCTCGCCCGCCAACGCGGTCGAAACGCCTCGCCGGGCCAGGATGGCGAGTTTCTCCGGATGGCGCCCCACCACGACCAGGTCGCAACCCAGCAGCGCGACGACCTGGGCGACCAGGAGGCCCAACTTGCCGTCCCCCAGGACGACCACGCGGTCGGTGGGGCGGATGTGGACCTGCTCCAGAATCTCCAGGGCTGCGGCCAACGGCTCGGTGAAGACGGCCGCCTCGTCGGGGAGGCCGTCGGGAACGGGATAGAGGTTGCGGGCGGGCAGCGTCAGGTATTCGGCGAACGCACCGTCCCGCCCCCAGATACCCAGGGTCGTGCGGTTCGGGCAGTGGGTGGGCCGCCCGGCGCGGCAGGTTGGGCATTCGCCGCAGTAGGCGTTGATCTCCCCCACCACCCGCCGCCCGACCAGGGAGGGGGCCGCCGTCCCGTCGGCGCACTCCACCACCGTGCCGACGAACTCGTGCCCCAGCACCCCCTGGAACCCCATATATCCGCGCACGATCTCCAGGTCGGTGTTGCAGATGCCGGCCAGGCGCACGCGCACCAGCGCCTCGCCCGGCGGGGGGACGGGCTGGGGATAATCCTCGCGCAGACGGAGAGCCTCGCCGTCGTAGACCAGCGCCCGCATACTCCCTCCTTAACTCACCACAGAGGCGCAGAGGACACGAAGTTCTCCTATATCCTATCACACTTCCCGCTTCGCGGGTAGTCCGGGGGATAAAGGAGCCTCCCGCAGGTTAGGGAACCTGTGGGAGGCTGGCAAACCGTCGGGTAGCCTGTAGTCCGATATGGACACCAAGGGGGGCAGCAGACCACGCCGCCCCCCCTAGCACCTGCGGCAGGAAGTTGTGGAACACCACAGAGGAGGAATCCTCGAAAGAAACTGGAGACCGCTGCGCCTCCGTGTCTCTGTGGTGGTATTACTTCCCCAGCCGCTCCTTCAGCGCCTTGGTCAGCGCCGGGACGTACTTGAACAGGTCACCCACGATGCCGTAGTGGGCCAACTGGAAGATGGGTGCCTCCGGATCCTTGTTGATGGCGACGATGACCTTGCTGGTCCGCATCCCGGCCTGGTGCTGGATAGCGCCAGAGATGCCGCAGGCGATGTAGAGGTCGGGGCTGACCGTCTTGCCGGTCTGACCCACCTGGTGCTCGTAGGGGATCCACCCGGCGTCCACCGCCGCGCGGGAGGCACCGACCGCCGCACCCAGCACCTCGGCCAGTTCGCGGATCGGTTCGAACCCTTCCGGCCCGCCCACGCCCCGGCCGCCGGAGACGATGATGGCGGCGTCGGTCAGGCTCACCCCGCCCTCCGTCTCCTCAAAGCCGGTGACCTTGCAGGCGATCTCTTCTTCCTTCAGCACCGGTTCCACCGAGACCACCTCGCCCTGCCGCCCCTCGTCGGGGTCAGGCTTGGCGAAGGCGCGGGGACGGACGGTAAAGATGGCGGGCCGCCGCTCCGGGATCGTGCAGGTGGAGAGGAGTTTGCCCGCGTAGATGGGCCGCGTGGCGACCAACTTGCCGTCCTCGAACTCCAGCGCTGTGCAGTCCGCCACGCACCCGGTCTCCAGGTCCACCGCCACCGCCGGCCCCAGGTCCCGACCCCGGGAGGTCGCGCCGATGAGGATGACCTCCGGCTGATGCTCTTTCGCCAGGTGGGCTAGCAGGGCCGCGTAGGGCTCCACGCGGAAGTCGGCTAGGGTAGGATCGTCGGCCAGGAAGACCTTGTCCGCCCCGTAGGCGATGGCCTCCTTCGCCAGATCCCCCACGTTCTCACCGAAGACGCACGCGCAGACCTGGCCGCCCAGCGTCTCGCTCAACTGGCGAGCCGCGCCGATGGCCTCCCAGGAGGGGATCGCTGCCTGTCCGTGGAACTGTTCGACCCAGACGAAGATGTCCTTACCCATCGCTCACCTCCTAGATGACCTTCTCGGCCATCAACTTGTCCACCAGGATGCGGGCCGCCTCCTCGGGCGTGTCGGCCTCGATGATCTCCGCACCGCCCTCACGGACCGGCGGCGGGAAGATGCGCTCCCAGCGGACGCCCGACCCCGCCGCGCCGGCCTTATCCGGCTCCACGCCGATGTCGGCACCGGTCCAGACCGGGTACTGGGCCCGCGTCGCCTTGCGGATGCCCATGAACGAGGGGTAGCGCGGCTCGTTGATCCCCTTCACCGTGCCGATCACCGCTGGCAACGGGGCCTTCACCACCTGACGGCCCTGCTCCAGCAGCCGCTCCACGGTGATGGTCCGCCCTTCGATGTCCAGTTCGACGATCTTGATGACGTAGGTGAGCGGGGAGAACCCCAGGCGGCGGGCCACCTCGATCGGCACCTGCCCGGTCTGGCTGTCGATGGCCGACTTGCCGAAGAGGACCAGGTCCACATCCCCCATCTTCTCGATGGCCTTGGCGAGGACGTAGGAGGTCGCCAGCGTGTCCGAGTTCTCGAAGGCCTCGTCCCACACCCGGATCCCCTCGTCGCACCCCATCGCGATGGCGTGCTTGAGAGCCTCCAGCGCCTCCTCCGGCCCCATCGAGATGACGGTGACCTTCGGCTCGCCGTTGAACCGCTCCTTGATGAGGATCGCTTCCTCTACCGCGTACTCGTCCCACGGGTTGATGATGATCGGAGAGTCCCCCCAGGAGACATTGCCCGCCTCGTCCACGGTCAGTTTGGCCGCCGAGTCGGGCGTCTGTTTGGTACAGACGACGATGTGCATGTTCACCTCCTTTTACGCTTCCCTTTGCCACTCCTCCGGGTCGTACGCTGGCAGTTCGCACCGCAGCGGACGGTCCTCCCGATATCCCAGGACGTACTGGGCCTGGATGATCTCGTGGATCTGGCTGGTGCCCTCGTAGATGCAGGCACCCTTGGAATTGCGCAGGTAGCGCTCTACGTCGTACTCGTCGGAGTAGCCGTAGGCACCGTGGATCTGGACAGCGTTGGAGGCGGCGGCGAAACTGGCCTCCGTGGCGAACCATTTGGACAGGCTGGTCTGCCACGTGTTGCGGATCCCCTGGTTCTTCAGCCACCCCGCCCGCAGGTAGAGCAACCGGGCGATCTCGTAATCCCGCTTCATGTGGGCGATCATCTGCTGGACCAACTGGTGCTGCCCGATCTCCTTGCCGAAGGTCTTGCGCTCGAGGGCGTATTTGACCGACGCCTCCAGACAGGCGCGGATCAGCCCGGTCGCCCCGGCCCCGATGGTGTAACGGCCGTTGTCCAGGCAGCTCATCGCGATCTTGAAGCCCTCGCCCTCCTCGCCCAACCGGTTCTCCACCGGCACTTCCACGTCCTCCATCGCGATCCAGCCAGTGGAGCCGGCCCGCACGCCCAGTTTGCCGTGGATATCCCCGGTGGTCACCCCCTTCATATCCCGCTCGACGATGAAGGCGGTGATCCCTCGGTGGCGCGGCTTGGCCTGCGGATCGGTCACGGCGAAGACCAGGAAGTTGTGCGCGATCGTCGCCAGGCTGATCCACATCTTCTCCCCGTTGAGGATGTAGACGTCCCCCTCCCGGCGGGCGGTGGTGGTGAGGGCGGCGGCGTCAGACCCTGCGCCGGGCTCGGTGAGCGCGTAGGCGGCGAACCGCTCACCCTTCGCCTGGGGAACCAGAAACCGCTGCTTCTGTTCCTCGGTGCCCCACTGGAGCAACCCCAGGCTGTTGAGGGCCACGTGGACGCTGAGGACGACCCGCAGGGAGGAATCGACCCGCTCCAACTCCTCGCAGGCCAGCCCCAGGCTGATGTAGTCCATCCCCTGCCCACCGTACCGGACGGGGATGCAGATGCCGAGGATGCCCAGTTCGCCCATTCGCTCCATGGCCTTGATGAAGGGCTTGTGGGCCCGGTCGTACTCCTTGATGTAAGGAGCGACCTCCTTCTCGGCGAAGTCGCGCACCATACGGACGACCATCTTGTGTTCTTCGGTAAGCGCAAAATCCATTTTCCGCTCCTCTCACTGATGATCGGCTCTCACTGCACTGGTACTAGAGAACGCAGAGTTCCGTGAACGGATTTTCCACACCTCCGTGGTCTCCATAGATTGCAGACACTTAACTGACCGGCGGTCATTATACCCATATGGAGCAAAGGCGCAAGTGTCCCAACAGCCAGATGCGCGTTCAAGGGAGAATCGTCAGGATCTGTCCCACCTCGATGCGGTAATCCGGTCCAATGCCGTTGAGAGCGACCAGTTCGTCCACCGTCAATCCGAAGCGGCGGGCGATGGAGTAGACGGTGTCGCGCGGCTGGACGTAGTAGCCATACCGACCCCGAGGGGGCGGGACCGGCACCAGGACCATCGTCCCGGCCTGAACCTGGCTGGGATCGGTGATATTGCTGGCTTCGGCGATGGCCTCGGCCGTGGTGCCGAACTTCAGGCCGATGCGGAACAGGTTCTCGCCGGACTGGACGACGTAATAGATCCCCGTTCCCACACCCGAAACGACAGGGGACGTCGGGGCCGGGGGGACCGTCGGCTGAGGCGTAGGCGGCACGGCCTGAGGTGTAGGGCTCGACACCGGCGGGGTGGTAGGCTGGGGGGAGGCCTCGGGGACGGACGCCTGCTCCCCCTCCTCGGCAGCCTGTACCGTGATCAGCCCGTCCGACAGGGCTATCACCTCGACCGGGTTTCCGTCCCCATCGTAGACGGCGACGCTCTCGAACTGCAAGGGCGTCCCCCCTTCAGCCACACCCCGCAGGGTGATCACAGCGGCGACCCCGCTACCCTCGGCCTCCGTACCGGCCTCCTGAGCCACCTCGTAGACGATCTTACCCACCCCCTCCCCCACCGTCACCTCGTTCTGGACCACGCTGGCTGGCGCGGGGATCGTCCCCGGTGCGACCTGAACCCCCTCCCGGGCGGGGTCCGCGTCCTCCACCTGGACATAGTTGGGGTTGAAGCGCATCGTCAGAACAAAACGGTTCAGCCGGTACGCGCCGTCGATCCAGACGTTGACGGTCGCCGTTCCCCCCACCGTCAGGTTCACGACCGCGGGCTCCAGATAGACGCTAGGGGGCTGGGGGGGCGAAGGCGGCACCGTCGGCTCCGGCGCAGATTCGAGGGCGCTCACCGTGGGTGGCGGAGTTGGACTTGCTGTGGGCGCGACGGGAGCCTCTTCCTGCGCCGCTCCCGCACATCCGGCGAGGAGCAACGACGCGGAGAGAACCGTCAACAGGGTGGATAGTTTTCCCTTCATGGGCAACCTCCTTAAACAGAACAACGAGCCAGCCAATCGACGAACCGGCAAGTCAGCGGGCCAGCGCGTTGGTCAGACGGCCCCAGTCCTCCAGGCGGAGCCGCTCCGCCCGCAGGTGGGGGTCGATCCCGGCCCGGCGCAGCGCTTCGACCGCCTCCTGGGGGGAGATCCCCAGCCCCGCTGCCAGGCTGTTCCGCAACTGCTTGCGCGGCTGGCAGAACCCTGCCCGCACTACACGAAAGAAATCGGCCACACACCCCACCTCCACAGGCGGATGGGGATGGCGGTCGATCCGGAGCACCGCCGATTCCACCTCCGGCCGCGGGTAGAACGCCCCTGGCTTCAGGCGGAAGAGGATCTGGGGCTCGCCATAGAAGCGGACGCTCACCGCCAGCAGGCTCATCCGCCCTTCGCGGGCGATGATCCGCTCCGCCACCTCCCGCTGCACGGTGACCACCATCCGATCGGGGGGGACCCGGGCCTCCAGCAGATGGCGCAACACGGCCGCGGTGATGCCGTAGGGAAGGTTGGCGACCACCTTATAGGGCCGCTCATCCATCAACACTGCCGGGTCCAGTTCCAGGATGTCCCCTTCCACCAGACGGACGTTGGTGAGGTCGGCCAGTTCCTGCGAGAGCACAACCATCAAGCGGGGGTCCGTTTCCACCGCCACAACGTGCCCCGCCGCCTCCGCCAGCGCGCGGGTCAGAGTGCCCAGCCCCGCCCCGACCTCCAGCACGGCCTCGTCGGGAGAGAGTTCCGCCGCCGCGACGATCCGCGCTAGCGCACTCTCGTCCACCAGAAAGTGCTGCCCCAGCCGCTTGCGAGGCCACAGATCGTACCGTTGCAACAGCCGCCGGGTCTCTTCCCTCATTGCTCGAGGATGTAATCGATCCGCTCCGGCGGCGGCACAGGCGTCAGCAGGTACACCTCCACCCAGCGGTACCAGAGGACCAGGTTGTCGTCGTCGTACCCCAGGTCGATCCGCCGCCCCTTGATCGCCCCGCCGGTGTCGGCCGCCAGGCCGACGCCGTAGCCAGGCACGTACACTCGGCTTCCCAGCGGCACCACTCGGGGATCCACCGCCACGATCCCGTGCCGCATCGGCAACCCCAGCCGCGTCCGACCGTAATAGGGACTGGTCCGCGGCACCCCGGCGGTGGACGCGCTGTAGGAGGTCGCCAGCATCCGGATCACCCGCCAGTACTCCACCGTGCCCTGGGGGGTCTCCAGTTGGCGGACCACGATCTTGGTCCCGTAACCGATGATCTTGGTGGTCGGCGGGACGGCGACGTACTCGTTCTCCAGCGTGCGGGAGACCTCCACACCGTTCTCATACCGCACCCGCCACCGTCGCTTCAGCATCCCCGGCGCGCCCTCCTGAAGCACGCGCCGGTGGTCGATCTCCAACTCGGGATCGGGCTGCCAGACCACGTCGAAGGGGATCGGCGACTGCTCGACGACGAACTCCTCAGCGACCCTCACCACCTCGATCGTCGTCTCGTCGCCCAGGGTGGCATCCAGCGGCGGTCGGGTGTAGTCCCGCCCGGAGAGGACGATCCCCAGTTCGGACAGGACCTCCCCCACCCGCTCTCGGTGCGTGCGGGTGCGGATCGTCCGGCCGTCCACCTGCACCGTCACCGGCCGCGACCGTTCCACGTAAATGTGAGTACCCGCTGCTAGCGGCTCTCCCAGGTCCGGCTGCACCCGGTCGGCTAGATAGAGGCGCAAGCCCATTTCACGCAGGGCCTCCCCCACCGTCCGGGCCGTGGTGTAGAAGGTGACCGTCCCTCCGTCCTCATGAAGGGTAACAGGGACCGCTCGTCGGACGACGAGATGGAGCGCTGAGGAGTTGTCCGCGGGGTCGACCGGCTCCACGATGACCTGGTCGTAAGGCTGCAGGGACACCCCGGCCTCTTGAAGGATCTGTTCCGGAGCGGTCGCGTGGGTACGGATCCGCCATTGCTGACCGTCGGCCTCGATCCAGACGAGGCGGGCGTGGACCACGCGGACGGTCATCCCGGGGGAGAGGGGGGCGTCGGGAGGTGGGTCAACGATGTCCTCCGGCTGGAGCGGCACCCCCACATCCAGCAGCAGCGCGCCGACCGTCGCCTGGCGGGTACGGAGGGAGCGTGGCACGCCGTCGACGACCAGCGTGACGGGCGTGGTCCCGGCCTGGTATCCTGCCGCCACGCCCACCAGGAGGACCAGGGCGGCCAGGGTGATCAGGCCGCGGACGAGGGACGGCGACATCGGCTGGGAAGATCGTTCCATCGTCGGTCTATGAAAACGGGCGGCGGCGAGGCCGTCGCCCGCAGGTTTCCGGTGGTCGTGCACCCCCCTTCGAACCGCCTCGCACGGCTTGTCTCGGCCACTCGGCTCCGGGCAGGCACCCCTGCGGCACCCAGGAGGGACTCCTTACCGTTGCTTCCTCCCGGACCTGGCGGGGTTCGGAGGCTCCTGCCGCGCAGGACCCACCCTTCAACACCGGTTGACCTCGACAGTCCCGCACGCGCTACGTCCTCCGGGGGGAATTCGACCCCGCTATGGCGGATTGCGGGTACAGGGCACCGCCAGCTCCCCGTCTAGCACGACCACCGGAGTGCATGCTACCGCAGGAGGGGGGTTTTGTCAAACCAGCGGCATAGTCCCCCGCCGCCACTCAGAGACCGTACTGACTCCTCACCAGATCCGCCAGTCCTACCTCCTCCAGCCGTGCCAAAGGTGCCATCATCGTCACCGTGACCACCCCTGGCAACCGCCCGATCTCCACACCACCCGTCAGCGTCACCCGGTTCAGCACTTCCTCCTTCGACATCCCCAACAACTCGGCCAGGCGTGCCACTCCGTTGTCGGTCGCCTCGTTCAGATTGGCCCCGGAACCCACCATCTGGATCGGGGCCGCCTCCTCCAGCACGCTTTGCCCGAATGTTTCGGCCAGCCGCCTCGCGGCCTCCCTCTCGGCCCCGGTCAGGGGACGGGCCAGGTACGGCAGGTCCTCCACCGGGGGAAGGAGTATCGGCCCGCCGATCTTCAGCCCTTTGAGCAGGCTCACCTGCAGCGTCACCTCCGCCGAGACGTCGGTGGTGTGTCCAGCGATCTCCCCATCCCCCTGCATCGCGTGGACATCCCCCACGTACACACCGCCACCCGCCACCTTGACCGGACAGATCAACACCGCCCCTTCCCGCACCGAGTCTATGTCCATATGACCGTCGGTGCGGGCCTCCTCCAGTTGCTCCTTGGTGATCCCGTACTCGTGGGGCGCATCCACAAGGAACTGTCCGAAGTCGCCAGCGTTGTGGGAGTCGGGCATATCGATGGACGGCGTGGTGCCGATATTGCCGATGAAGGGCCGCAGGCGGGTCGCCACGCCGGGGATGTCAGCAGGGCACAGGGCCACGATGGGGTTCTGTTCGGACCCCTTGGGGAGGGCCATCACCTTCGCCGCATCTCTCGCCAGCCTCTCGGCCACCTCCGGCCCCACCGTCACCCCCACCTGACGCGCCTCGTCGAAGACGATGGTGTATCCATTGGTGACCCGGAAGGGATTGACCTCCGCCCCACACACGGCACAGCGGATCGCCTCCGGTCCGACCCCCTCCACCCGAGTGGGCGGATTCTCCGTGCCACACTCGGGGCAGTGGCGCGCCACGAACGGATCGCCCGTGTACCGCCCCTCCACAAAGGACATCGTGCCAGAGGCCGTGGCCGTCGAGGTCACCCGGATCTTCTGGATACGGATGACGACGGCGTCCCCGGGCTCGGCCCCCTCCACCGCCACCGGGGTGGTGACCTCGTGACCGCCCCGGAAGGAGGGCGTGATCATAGGGCCCCAACAACCGGGGGCGGTCTCGGCGACGATGGTGCCGCCATCGGCTACCGGACCCACCATCGGTATGCTCGGACCCACCAGGCCCCTCGTGAACGTAGCGACACGGACCGTTTGTTGTGCCTTCCGTTCCATCTCCTTCCTCCTTTCGTGCTCCCGATTGTCCACCACCCACGACCCAACGACAACGCCATTCTCGACCCTGATATACAGCGTCCGCTCGTACACCGTCTCGAAGCCGAAATGCACGTACTGAAGGACCTCGCCCTGGGGAACGTTCAACACGCCCGTGAACCACTCCGCGAACAGAGGCTCAGTCCCCTCCAGTTTCCACAGGCCGCACAGGTCCACAAGGAACAAGCGCCCTTCCCTGATCTCCCAGGTGCCGATGTAACGCCGCCAACACGCTGTCGAGAAGACCTGCGGAGAGTCGCGCTGAGCCTCCTCCTCATCCACCGGCACGATTCGGGGATGGTCCGTGGGGATCGGTGGGAGGGTCAACAAAGGCACTTTCCGACCGTCCAGGATCAACTGTTCGGGCAATTGAGCGGTCATCTCAGGGCTCCTTCACCACATCCCTACCATCTGACCGTATGCCCCTCCAGCCGGAGCACCCTCACCGCTTTGTCCAGATCCTTCCCCTTCACCAACAGATAATCGGTCCGATAAGTGGACACCGCAAAGATGCTGATGCCCGCCCTCGCCAGTGGCTCCGCCAGCGACGACAGCACCCCCGTCTCGTCAAAATCCAGGGGCCCTTCGACCCTCAGACATCGCCATCCTTTCTCCACCTGCACCCCCGTCGGTATGGACGCTGCAGAACACACGATGGACAGCTCCTCCGGCGTCCTCGTGACGGACACAAAGCCCCCCCGATCCGCCCAGGCCGGCATCTCCGCGGCGCTGTCCAGACAGCAGACGCCGAACTCCCCTGGAAGAACCGACAGCGTCAGCCTTCGAGAAACAGCAGGCCGTTCCACCGCGCACTTCCTGTCAGACGATCTTCCCCCCTCCCTCCGGACCCCCTCGATCATCAACCTTTCTTCTCCTCCAGCATCTCGCGGATCGCACGCAACTCCTCCATAACCTCCTTGCTGGTCGCGCTGTTCTTATACGCCATCACGATCAACTTCACAGAGACCAGAAACACCCCCGTCTCCAGGAACAGATCCCGCGTCAACCCCTTCGCCAACAACGCAGCGGCAAAAAGAACAAAGGTCACTACGATAATAGCCAAAGACCCCCTGTCAAAATGCTCACTCATCTTTCCTCCTCCTCCGCCCTGCCAGCCGCTCATCGATCCGTAGCCACCGCTCCAGCCCTAACACCAACCCCACCAGCACCGCGCCCGCTATCCCCAACAAATACAACCCTGCCCCCACCGCCAACCCTATCCCTCCCACCGCCCAGATTCCAGCCGCCGTCGTGAGCCCATGAACCTCACGCCCTTTTTCCTTCAATATCATCCCAGCACCCAAGAAGCCCAGTCCTGTCACCACCCCAGCCGCCACCCGCGCTGGATCCGGCTCCGGAAAACCCATCAGCGACACCAACGCAAAGATCGCCGCCCCCAACGACGCTAGCGCGTGCGTCCGCTCCCCCGCCGGCTGTCCCGCCAACTCCCGTTCCAGACCGATCAGAAAACCCAGAAACACCGCCAGCAACAACCGCCCCACCAGTTCCAACTCCGAAATCGGCGGCATTTACACCTCCTCTACCGGACCCTCCAAGCGGTGACCCTCCTGAACTGGAAGGAGGAAGACGAATCGACATCCATCCCCCTTGCCATCTTCCACCCAAATACGGCCACCAAGCGCCTCCACCACCAGTTTACAGAAGGTCAGCCCAAGACCGGTGCCCTTACGCGCATCAGCGGGCTGCACCTGGACAAAGCGGTCGAAGATCGCTTCACGGAACTGGGATGGTATACCTGGGCCGTCGTCGCAGATACTGACCTGCAGGTAGCCCGTCTCAGAGTACCCCTCAACTCTGACCTCGATCCGTGTCCTGGCGTACTTCAGCGCGTTAGAGAGCAGGTTGTCGAACACCCGCCGGAGCAGGCCCCGGTCAGCCAGCACCCTGGGAAGGGTTCCGGGCAGGCTCAAACTCAACACCTTACCTTTGGCCCTGGCAACGTCGACCAGGCTGTTTGTCGCCTCGACGATCACCTCCGCCAGATCCAACGGCTCGATCTGGAGCGGCAGGCGGCCCTCCTCCAACCTGGTGACATCCAGCAGATCGCCGATGATCGCCATCCCATGCTCACAGCTCTGCAGAGCCCTCTCCACACACTGGACCTGCCGCTCCGAGAGCGGTTCCTGCACGGTCTGCAGCAGCATCTGCAGGTTGAGCTGGATACTGGACAGCGGGTTCTTGAGATCATGGACGATCATATGGGTCAGATCATCCTTGGTCTGCTGCAGAGCCATCAACCTGACACTCGCCTCCCGCAGGTCAGCGAACTGCCGAGCGATCACCCGGTCCGCCCGATAAGTCAACCCAAGCAGGGAAAGGAAGAGAAGCACCATCATCGCCAAAGAGGTGACGGTGACCCGACCCTGCAGTTGGTACAACTGTCGGCGGATGTCAGAAACGTCCTGATATACCTCTATCACCCCAATGATCTGGTCCGGATTGGTCAGGTCATACAACGGAACGTAGGTTTCCAACACATCAACGACCAACTCGGGCTCGCCGGGTACGTCTACCGTCTCCCGAGCCTGGACCAACTCGGAGGAGACCTGACCAGCCAACGCTCCCTGTACACCGGGGTTGTCCCAGTCGTCGGTACCGATCAACGCGACTACATCGCTATAGACGATCACACCGCGGTCATCGTACAACTTGACTCGCTCCACCCCTAGACCCCGTAAATCCTCCTGCAGTTCCGCCGCCTTCTCTCGATGGGTCATCAGTTCGCGTAAATCCAGCGGCGAGCCGAAACGGTGATGGAGATCCTGGTTGAGGTGTTGTGCAATACGAATCGCATACGACTCACCACGTTCGATCAACTGCTCGCGCACCTCCCGCATCGTGATGAGTTCGGCCCCGCCGATGAGCATCGCTATTACCACCAGACTGACGACGGCAAAGTACCGCATCAAGGGGAAACGTGAATCCGGCATAGCTACCGTGGAACGAGTCATGAACCTCTTCCGCCGAAAGTGAAAGAGTCCAATCCCTTACGCAGCCACATTGTACCGATTATCCCACCATCCACAAGCCTCTGCAGTCCCAACCGGACACACCCCGAATTCCCTCTTTCCTCAGCAACCATCGACCTCAAGATCCCGCGCCACCGATCGCAATGGCGCACTCACCTGCTCAGGGAGACATCGCCTGATCGCCTCCTCCGCCCCCACCCACTCGCACCGATCGTGCTCCTCCCCTAACCGCACCTCGTCGCCCGGCTCTGCTTCGGCCATATACACATACCATCTCTCATCCCCGTACCCTGTCCTCTCCAAGGGAAGCGTCAGTCCCGTCTCCTCCCTCAGCTCCCGCGCCGCGCACTCCTCTATCGGCTCTCCGGGATATCGAGCCCCCGATGGCGGCGTCCATGCCCACTCCCCCTCATAACCCACCCCCTCGTGGGCCCGATGCAACACCAGAAACTCCACCCCTCCCACCCCACGCCGGTACACCACCACCGTCGCTCCATAAGGCGGCTCCGGGCTGACCGGCCGACCATCCCACGTTCTTCCCCCCCCTTGATCCAACTCTACTCCCTCCCCTCATCTCACCCTGGAAGTGGACCCCGATCACCCTGTGAGCGATAGCCCTAAACAGGCCGCTGGCGTATCTTGTCGATATGAACGTTCATCGGAGCCACGCCGATTTCCCCCATGATTCTGAACAGAGTGTTAAAACGCATTCCCAGGACAACATGGCGGTACCTCTTGTCGCAGAAATACGCCTCTAGATCATCAACCCGGCCGTGGTCTTCGATCATTATGCTCGAGTTGAACTGAGAGAACGCATCGCCCTGGCCGTCCCAGGCATTGATTGAGCCGGTGCGCACGCCGTAACCAAACCGACGACCCTCCCGGGCAATGGCATTCAGCGCACCTCTAAGCAATGGGGTATCCACACGGTCTGTGCCTTAGGCATTCTGTATCTCCTCGTTAACACGCCTGTCGAACCAAACTACAAACCCCATCGTTTTACCCCTTCCCTATGTACCGTACCCCCTCCTTTCCCTCAAGGTCCCCATTCTGCGTCCACAACTCCGCCCCACACACGCGCGCTGTCGCCAGCATCACACTGTCCGTCATCGGCAACCCTTCCGCCACCGACAGCCGTGCCGCCTCCAACGCGATCTCCGCCGTCAACTCCACCACCTGCCCCTCCATCATCACCGCCACCGCCTGCAACGCCTCCCCTTCCCCACGCTGCTGTAACACCCGCTTGAAAACTTCATACAAACTTAACGTCGGCACCACCAACTCCTCAACACTCTCTATCGCCGATGCGAAAAGGTCAGCATTCGGCCCATCCCCAAAATACTCCAGCCACCCACTCGAATCCACTACCTTCATACCCGACCCCCCTCCCGCTCCACCGTCGTGTCGATTCCCTTCAGAAACCCCCGCGCCTCCTCCACCGACCGGACGGGGATCAGTTCTATCCGATTGTCGTACAGAATCACCCTTACCCTCTGTCCAGGTCGCACACCCAGCAATTTCCGAATCCGGCTCGGAATGACCACCTGAAACTTGGGCGAAACCGTCACCGTTTCCATCGCTGCCTCCACCTCGATTCACGAATTGTATTACCCATGTTCATCTTACCATACACAATATAGATCATCAACACAACAACCCAACACCTGAGGCATGGATTGCCGTCCACTCCGGCAAAGTTGTCCTTGCTGGCGATCCCAGACGTGGGCAAGCGACTTGAGGGGAATCCTCCCGGAGAGCGCAGGTGTGATCCACCGCTGCGGTCAACACCCACCGATGGAGAAGACAGCAGGCCGCCGGCCCTCGCTGCGTTGTCGTCTGCGTTGAGGCCGGCGGCCTGCTCGGGGACGTATTATACGCATTTTCTCATTGTTGTCAAATTATCGCTATCACTCATGTAAAATGTCGCAAAGGGCATCATCGTTCACGCAGAATGCTGCTCAGACAACTACTCACCTGTCTCCGGGCTCGGTAGCGGCAGGCGAGGAAACCGCTCGAGCGGCTCCACCCTCTCGCCGCACAGCACAGATCCCCACACCTCCCCCTCGATCTCGAAGAGGTTGAGCAGGCAGACGGTACGGCCTCCGTCCCGGGTGTAGACCCCGCCCCAACTGGTACCATCCCCACTCTCGACGTCCACCTCCCACCCGCCCTCTACCAGTGTGGCGGAGTAGAAGGCCACCACGTCGGAGAGGGGGTGCGTAGTGGTGAAGGTGGTGATCTCCAGAAGACCCTTCCAATCCGACCCCGCCGGAGGACTCTGGGTGCGCACGTCCACCTCCGCCGCGGCGGGATACACCGGCAACCGCGCCCGCGGCGCAGCGCCGGGGAGGCCACCTGTCTCCCATGCGAGCCTTACGGCCCAGATCCCCACCGCCCCCAGCGCTACCAGCACGGCGAGGGCGACCGCGGTCGCCCAGAGGCGTGGACGGGGCCGTTCCCGTGGCTTCCTGGCCGTCCCCTCCTCCGCCAGGGCGCGCGCCTCCAGATCCGGCACGCGATCCAGGCAGGCGACCAGCCCCAGCGCAAACCAGAACGTCACCACGGGCTTGGAGCCCAGCGCCACCGCGTCGGTGAGACCGTAGGCGTGCAGGCCGATCAGCCCCGCCATCAGGCCCAGCGCCAGCGGCCGGGCCAGACGGTCCCCGCGGCGCGCCCACCGCCAGCAGACCGCCCCGGCCACGAGCAGGAGGGCCAGGTAGGCGATCAGCCCCGGAATCCCCAGGTCCAGCGCCGTCTGGAGAAAGATATTGTGGGCGTGTCCGATGTCGGCGTCCGGACCGATCCGGAACAGGGGATACAGCACGTGAACGATCCGCCGGAACGCCCCCAGCCCGCAGCCGGTGAAGGGGAAGTCCTGGATGGCGTAGAGGGCGCGGCTCCAGA
>DUEL01000095.1 GCA_011192125.1 Thermoflexia bacterium | reverse complement strand
GGAAGGGACCTCCAGGGCAGTCCAATTGCCCGGAGGGGATGCAAGGAGGTTGAACTCGAGAAAGTGTCTATCGTCTACACCCACCGGAAGCACCATCAAATTTACACCACTTGACAAGACGCTAACTTCCCTATCGGGGAGCGATGTTCGAACTCACCCTTGACAATTCCCAGGGATGGTGGTATGATATGCGCGCTTTTAGCACTCAAGCACCTTGAGTGCTAAAATGTTCCGTTGTCGATCCCATTCATCTTCGTGAGGAGGTGGCAGATGGGCATCAAGATCAAGCCGCTAGGTGATCGTGTCGTTGTGGAGCCGATCGAAGAGGACGTGCAGACCTTCGCTGGTGGCAAACTGGTTCTGCCGGACACCGCCAAGGAGAAACCGCAACAGGGGAAGGTGCTGGCGGTGGGTCCGGGCCGTCGGGACGAGGAGGGCAAGCGCATCCCGATGGATGTGAAGGTCGGCGACACGGTCATCTACGCCAAGTACTCCGGCACGACCTTCAAGACCCCTGAGGGGAAGGAGTTCCTCATCCTGAAAGAAAGCGACATCCTAGCGATCGTCGAAGAGTAAGACCCACCAATCCCTGAATCCGAAACCAAAAGGAGGAGACGATGGCGAAGCAACTGGTTTTCAGCGAAGAGGCACGCGCGAAACTGAAGCGCGGTATCGACACCTTGGCTGAAGCAGTGGTTACCACGCTGGGGCCGAAGGGCCGCAACGTCGCGTTGGACAAGAAGTGGGGCTCCCCCACCATCACCCACGACGGGGTGACGGTGGCCAAGGAGATCGAGTTGCCCGATCCGTTCGAGAACATGGGGGCCCAGTTGCTGAAGGAGGCGGCCACCAAGACGAACGACATCGCCGGCGACGGGACCACCACGGCGACCCTCCTGGCCCACATCATCATCACCGAGGGGATGAAGAACGTGGCCGCTGGCGCCAACCCGATGCTCCTCAAGCGGGGCATCCTGGAGGGGGCCAAGGCGGTGGTCAAGTCCATCGAGGAGCAGTCGATCGACGTGACCACCAAGGACGAGATCGCCAACGTGGCCGCCATCTCCGCCCAGGATCGGGAGATCGGCGAACTGATCGCCGAGGTGATGGACAAGGTCGGTAAGGACGGCGTGATCACCGTCGAGGAGGGGAAGGGGCTGGAGTTCGAGACCGAGTACGTCGAGGGTATGCAGTTCGACCGCGGTTACATCAGCCCCTATTTCGTCACCAACCCCGAGTCGATGGAGGCGGTGATCGAAGAGCCCTACATCCTCATCCACGACAAGAAGATCTCCGCCGCCGAGGACCTGATGCCCATCCTCGAGAAGTTGGTCCAGGCGGGTGAGCGCAACCTGGTGATCATCGCTGAGGACGTGGATGGCTCGGCTCTGGCGACTCTGGTCCTCAACAAGATGCGGGGTCTGCTCAACTGCCTGGCGGTGAAGGCCCCCGGCTTCGGCGAGCGGCGCAAGGCCATGCTCCACGACATCGCCATCCTCACCGGCGGCCACGTGATCACCGAGGAGGAGGGCCGCAAACTGGATAGCGCCACGCTGGAGGACCTGGGTCGGGCCGACAAGGTCGTCTCCACCAAGGAGGAGACCACCATCATCGGCGGCCGCGGCGAGGAGGAGGCCATCAAGGGCCGGATGGAGCAGATCAAGGTCGAGATCGAGAAGTCGACCTCCGACTACGACCGGGAGAAGCTGCAGGAGCGGCTGGCCAAGTTGGCTGGCGGCGTGGCCATCATCGGCGTCGGCGCGGCCACCGAGACCGAGTTGAAGGAAAAGAAGCACCGCGTCGAGGACGCCCTCTCGGCGACCCGCGCGGCGGTGGAGGAGGGTATCGTGCCCGGTGGCGGCGTGGCACTGCTCAACGCCATCGAGGCGCTGGACGAGGTGAAGATGGAGTTCCCCGACGAGCAGACCGGGGTGAACATCCTCCGCGCCGCCCTGGAGGCCCCGATGCGGCGGATCGCCGAGAACGCTGGCTACGACGGCGCGGTGATCGTGGACACGGTCCGCCGTATGCAGAAAGACAAGAAGAACCCGCGCATCGGCTTCAACGTCCTCACCGGCGAGTTCGTCGACATGGTGGAGGCGGGGATCATCGACCCGGCCAAGGTGACCAAGGGCGCGGTCGAGAACGCGGCCTCCATCGCGGCGATGATCCTCTCCACCGAGGCGCTCATCACCGACATCCCGGAGGAGGAGAAGCAGCAGACGCCGATGCCGGAGTACTAGTCAGCGCGGCGGACCGAGGGTCCGTCTGGCATCAAACAAAAGAGGGGCGCTTTTCGACAGCGCCCCTCTTCAGTTTTACCACGGAGACGGAGAGGGCACAGAGAGGAAATCTGCAGAACCCTGTGCCCCCCTGTGGTGTGGGAAGTCCTTAGGGGGCCGACCGCATCACCAGCGGCAGGAAGGTCCACGCCAAGCGGCGGTAGGTGTAGTAGATGTCGCCAGCGCCAGCGGCCCCCTGGGACCATACGGCGTGGAGGAGCCGGTCCGGGCCCACGTCCAGCGCGACCTCGCCGATCCCGGCGGCGTCCTGGGCCAGCGATGTCTGAGAGCCCGGCCAGCCGAAGCGGGTGCGCAGCACGGTCCCTTCGTCCCAGGCGGTGTAGAGTGGTCCACCCCGCATCGCCGCCGCTGCTCCGGTCGCCGTCGCCCCGGAGGTGGAGAGGGTGATCGACGAGGTCCAGGTCAGCGTGAACCCGCGGCAGGCGCGGATGGCACCTTTTTCCTCCCACAGCGCGTAGGCCCGCCCTCCCGTCGCCGCGACGGCCGGGCCGAAGGAGGAACTGGTGCTTTCGGAGAGGTTGGCCGCTACCATATCCCATTGGCCGGTGGAGGGGTCCCGCTGCTTGTGAAAGACGTCGTACGCGGAGAGGAGTCCGTCCTTTTTCTGCCAGACCAGGTGGATCACCCCATCGGTGCCAGCGGCGAGGCGGGGGGTGCCCAGCACGGCCGGATCGGCGACGGCGACCACGGGGAGGACGGTGGGCCAGGTGGCCCCGCCGTCATCGGAACGGGCGACGTAGATGACGTATTGGCCCGTCGGCCGTTCGACCCAGGTGGCGAAGAGACTCCCATCGGGTGCGACGGTGATGTCGGGCGCGGAACTGTTCCCGCCGAGGGAGAGGCGTTGGGGTGGTCGCCAGGTCCCGCTCACGTAACGGGTGGCGTAGATATTGACGGTAGGGCTGATGTAACGGGCGAAGAGCAGGACCGGGGTGCCGTCGGCGGCGACGGCCAACGCGGGGCTGTCGCCCTCGGATACGGTGATCGGAACGGTCCACGTGGCCCCGTCGGCGCTGGCGGCGTAGTACAGATAGGTGGTCGTGCTGACCACCTCCTCCCACACCACGTGCCGGGTCCCATCTGGGCCGACCGCGATGTCTGGTGCGCCTGAGTCCCCCGGCGTGATCGCCACCGGGACGGGCGTGCCGATCTCCGGTGGGCTATCTGCGGTGGCGGCGAGGTTGGGAAGAAGCAAAAGCAACAGGCCGACAGCCAGGCTGGCGACCGCCATGATGCACAAGGCGCGTATTGGGAAGGGCATCGCTCGACCTCCTTATTGCAAACCACAGAGACGCAGAGGGCACAGAGCCTCTCTTTCTCTTCAAATCCAGCCACCTGACACTTTTGAGGGGAGCCTCCCGCGGGTTCCCTACGGCGCACCCGAGCGCTGTAAAGGGTGCCCTGGCTGGTCATTTGCACTGTCAAACTGTGCATTAACCTGCGGGAGGCTGGCAAACTTGTCAGGTAGCCAGTCTTCAAATCAGAGATTTCTCTGTGTTCTCTATGCCTCTAGGGTCTCCATCCCGGCGATCGTCCTACCCCTGTTGTTTTAGGTTGCAGGAAGCGGTGAAAGGGGAACCGGCCACGGGGGCGAGTCCCCCGTGGCCGGCTCCGCCGGCAGGCAGGCTGCTAGTCCTCATCCTCGACTTCGATGCGCAGCGCCAGCAACACCCCGTTCTGCTCCCGGGCTTTCACCTCGACCCGGGCCCCGACCTGCAGGGGGCCGTGGCTCTCGTCGATCATCGTGTTGCCGTCCACGGTGACGGTGAGGCCGTTGTCAAAGGTGATGGTGCTGCCGTCCATCGCCTGGACGATGGCGGTAAACTCCACCTTCGCCCCTTCTTCGGAGTCGGTGATCTTGTGGATCTTGACGGCCAGCACCGAGCCGTCGGGCTGCTCCGTGCCCTCCACCTTGACCTTGTCCCCTACCGCGATGGGGCCGTGCTCGATGGTGGCGGAGGAACCGTCCACGGTGACCCCGCTGACGATGTAGATGGACCCGTTGATGGCTTCGACGGTGCCCTCAAACTCCACGTGGGGCCGGTACTCGTCGCCACCACCATCGTGCGACCCCTCGACCTCGATCTCGATAGCGACGATGGAGCCGTCGGCCAACCGCTTCGCCTCCACCTCCACCACGATGCCAACCTGGAGGGTGCCGTCCTTGATGATGGCAGCGCTGATGTCCACCACCATGCCGGCGACGGTGATGAAGTTCCCATCCATCGCCTCGACGACGCCGCGGAACTCGATCTTCTCCACCTCGTCGTCACCCGGCATGCCGGTGTGCTCCAGTTCGATCTTCCTGGCCAGCAGTGAGCCGTCGGCCAGGGCAAAGGCCTTCACCTCAACCCAGGCACCCACCGTGATGGAGGCCTGGTCGGGCTTGAAGACGGTGTCGGCGGAGACCATCACCACCTGTCCGGCGATGGTGTAGAGGTTGTCGTCGATGGCTTCGACCGTGCCCTCGAACTCAACCTCGGCTCCGTGCTCGTCCTCACCGGGGCTCTCCATCTTCACCTCGATCTCCAGAGCCAGCAGAGAGCCGTCCGCCTGCTGTGCCGCCTCCACCTCGACCCATACGCCAACGACGACGGCCTCGGCACTGGGCTTGAAGCGGGTGTTCTCATCGGTGAGGACTGTCTGACCGGCGATGACGTAGGAGCCGTCTCCGTTGACCGCCTCCACCTCACCCTCGAACTCGATGTGCTCCTGCGGTTCAGGGGTGGAGGTCGGCTCCATTGTGGCAGTGGGCTCCATCGTCTCGGTGGGGTCTCCATCCTCGACGATGTCGGCAAAGTTGCGATAGACCCCCTCGGCCGGGAAAGCCAGGGCGATGCTGGTGCTTGAAAGGACTAACAGGGTGACCAGAATCGGGATCCATACCTTCGGTTTCATCGCACGCACCTCCTTATTTCTCAAAGTTTGGGTCTGCACCGGATTTCTTCAGATGGATATCTCTTGTTTCACCCTATTAACGGGAAAAGGGTGAGGGGGATACGGGTACGGGGGACAAATCTGGAGCGAAAAACAAATCGGCCCTCCGGAAACGCTACGGAGGGCCGATCAGGGGAGGGGACCCCTTTGGCCTATATCGACGTCTGTATGGAGCGTATGGCACCTTCCGGTGTATGGAGGGGGAGCATCAGATAGGCCTCCAACGGTTCGGTCCAGCCCGCCCGCCCGTCCGGAGAGTCCATGCCGCCCGAGTCCCCGTCGTGATCATCGTCGTCTCCCGGTGTCGGGGATGGTTCGGGGGTGCCGTTATCCCCTCCGCCGTCCCCTGGATATTTCGTCGGCTCGGGCGTCTCCTCATCGCCGGGCATCTCGGTCGGCTCGGGTGTCTCCTGATCGTTGTCGGGCGTCTCTGTCGGTTCCGGCGTCTCGTATCGATCCTCACCCTCCTCGCTCTCTTCCGGCGTCTCGGTCGGCTCGGGCGTATGGTGGTCGCTCTCCTCCGTCGGTTCCTCCGTGGGCTCCATCTCTTCGTCATGCCCTTCTGGCATCTCTTCTTCTATATAGGGAGTCGCTGAGGGGGTCGCCGAAGGCGTGGAGGTGGGAACGGGGGAGAGGGTTGAAGTGGGCGAAGGCGTCGCTGTAGGCCACGGCGTGGGGGTGGCGACATCGGTCGGGCGCGCTGGAACGGGCGGGTGCTCCGGCTGAACGGTGGTCCCCTGACCTGCCGGCACCTGGACGACCCTCTCCTGGGCGATCACGTCCACCTTCCCTTCGATGACCACCACGTCGGTAGTGCCGTCCTCCTCTACGATCACGGCGAACACGGTTCCGCGCACTCTCGTGATCGCCGCGGGGGTCTCCACCTTGAACTCCGAAGCGGGATCGGGCAGCGGCTGTACGTGGTAATAACTCTCTCCAACCCATTGGTGGAGCACCACCACCTCGTGCCCCCCTACGCGTCGGGAACTCATCTGGACGACGGAGATCACCGTCTCGGCCCCTATGTCGGTTGTGCTGCCGTTGAAGAAGCGAAGGAGGGCAGCGGAGGCCGGCCCGGTACGGATCCGATCCCCGGGTTCGACCCGCTCGCCGACGGCGGCCGGGCGCCAGGTCTGCTCCCCCTCCGGCAGGATCTCGACCACACCGCTGACCTGGGCCAGGGTTGCTGCCCGAGCGACGGGGGTCTGCAACCACGACAGGAGGAGAAAGCCGGTAGCGACGAGGAGGATCAGCGCTGTGGCGGCGGTCATGACCCAGCGTAACTGAAAAGAAGGATACCCTCTCCGGGTTTCCTCTTTTCGCCCCAGGAGGGCAGCGATCCACCCCGGACGACGAAGGGAGGAAGAGGGGGAGGCCAGACGTCGCTTTTTCTCCTCCAGGGCCTGCAACATCCGCTGTTTCCCAGCAGCGAACGCGGCCGGACGGGACGTCGGACGGGGGGCGCGGCGGAGTTGAAGCGCTGTCTCCAGAAGGGGGCGCAGTTCAGCAGCGTGCTCTGGGTAGCGGGCCAGGCACTCCTCCAGCGTCGCCCGTCCCTCCGCCAGGAGGGTCAGGCTCTCGTCCAACGCGTGGTCCAGATCTTTGGTCATCGGATTCCGTCTCTCCACTCAGCCTCTTCAGAGTCCGTTTGTGCGCGGGAAGATCATTCCCTCCATTAGTAATAACGGTGGAACGCTGTTGTAGGATATGTGCTTCTCTTTGGGAATCCAGGAGTCGCTTGACGCAGGTCTGCCAGGCTCCTTCATCGGCCCTCTTTCTCCAGAATCCGACGCATCGCAGCCAGCGCTCGGTGTTGCAGGGCTTTCACCGCCCCAACCGGCTTGCCGAGCACCTGGGCTACCGATCGGGTGTCCATCCCTTCGACGAACCGGAGGAGGATGACCCGCCGCTGGTCCTCGGTGAGGCGGGCGATGGCGCGGGCCAGACGCCGCTGGACGAGGGCGCGGTCGGCGGCCTCCTCCGGATCACCGGAATCGGCGACCAGGCCCTCCTCCAGGGGGAGAAGTTGGGGGGACCCGGATTGTCGGTAGTGGTCTGTGACCAGGTTGCGGGCAATGGTGTAAAGCCAGGCCAGCAGAGGACGGCCCCGGTAGGTGAACCGGTCGATCCGCTCGACCAGGCGCACGAAGACCTCGCTGGTCAGGTCCTCGGCGGTGCTCTCGTCGCCGATCCGGTAGAAGATGTAGCGGTAGATAGCAGGTTGATACCGGTCGTAGATCTCGGCGAAGGCGTCGGGATCCCCGGCCTTCGCCCGCTGGATCAACCTGGCTTCCTCATCGGACGTCGCTGACTTCATAGGACCTCACGGGCGGAAGAGAATCAGGTCCAGTACTCCCATCTTCTCTAACGCATCCTCGGCGTAGTAGGTAACGATAGCGCTGGGGTCGTCCAGGGCTTCGCAGAGGGCCTCCACGGCCTCCTCCGGCTGGATGCTGCTGAGGGCGCGGGCGGCCCCGGCGCGGGTTGCCACGCCTCCTTCCTTCAGGGCAGCGATGAGGGCCGGCGCGGCCATCGGTCCGAACCGGGCCAGCGCGTCGGCGGCCAGGCGGGCGACGTAGGCGGAGGGATCGGCCAGGCGGGCGATCAACGGCTCCACCGCCACTTTCGGCCGCAGCCCGGCCAGCCCGACCACCGCGCAGGCCCGGACGTCAGGGTCGGGGTCGTTCAGCGCTTCGAGGAGCGCCGTCACCGCCTCTTCTGTCCCCACAGCGGCCAGCGCTCGCACCGCCCACCATCGCTGGTCCCGATCTTCCGAGGCCAGCATCTCGTGCAGCGCTGGCAGTGCGCTGTCCCCCAACCGGCCCAGCTCTAGCGCGGCGGCCTCCGCCCGTTCGTCGTCCTCGGCGGCGATGGCTTCCGCGAGTGCTTGCAGAGGGTCACTTATCAAGACGGACCTCCTTTACAGGCTCGTCGATCGCTCTGGCAAACCTTTTCCGGTCGGGCCGGACCGAGAAGTGAATCAGGTGGGCCGGGCAGCGGCAATCGGATGCGCCGAAGCCAGGGGCGGGAAGATCTGCACCTGGCAGGCGGGCCAGCGCACCGGCCCAGGCACACTCCTTCCGTTCGGCCCCCTCGGACCACCAGATCGCCACCGGCCGAGCGTGGGCGCGGAGGAAGTCCACGTGCCAACGGAGAGGCTTGGGGTGGCGCAGATGGCGAGCGATCCGTCCGACCAACCCACCAGGCCCGTGTGCGCTGCCTACATAGAGGTAAAAGCCAGATGGGAAATCGAAGGTCCCCAGTCTTCCTACCTGTATCGAAGCGGGAGCGGGAAGGTGAAGCAGCAGGACGTATGTGCCGGATCGGGCCTGCAGGTGGGTCAGGGGGCCATCCGGCGCTGCCATAGCCACCCTGCCCCCCAGGCTACGAGCCCTCCGATCAACACCAGGCCCAGCTCGCCCACATCCACGGTCCGGATACTGTGGGCGGGGTCCATCTCATAGAGCACCTGCCCCTCGTACGGGTCCGGCAGAGCCAGGGCGACCAAGCCAGCGAGGAGAAGGAACAGGGCCAGGATCGAAAGGAGTATGATACGCGAATTGCCCATCAGCCTACTCGGCGGGTGGGGGGACCGGAAGATCCTCCACCGCTACGTCGATCCACTTCTCCCCTTCTTCGATGAGCATCACGGGGATGTCGTCACGGATCGGATACTTCCGCCCGCAGTCTGGCTCCTGGCAGACCAGCCAGCAGCCGTGGACCAGTTCCAGTCGCCCCGGATCGTCGCCGGGTTTGCGGGTCTCCCCGCTGACGCAGTACGGACAACGCAGGATTTCCAGCAGTTCCGGATCCACCATTCGGTCTCTACCCCTGAGTCAGGATTGGCCTGATATCACTACGGATCAGTGTGCGGTAGGGAAGAGTATAACACACTTGAGGAAGAGGGCAAGGGGGGACGATCCGGGTTCGGGGCTATCGCATTTCCCAGGGGGCAAGTGGTGACGGCCGGATTCCACCGCAGGGCACAGGGAACGCAGAGAACAAACAGGGAGAAAAAGAACTCTGCGTCCTCCGCGCCCCTGCGGTTTGGGGAAAACGGGAATAAGCCCCACCTAAACCGGCACCGTGTCGAGCGGATCCGGCGTCGCCGGGTCTATCCCCAGCGTCACCGCCATCTGCTCCGCGCTCCGATCCACCACGAACTCCACCCACAGCGGGAAGTGGTCCGACACCCGGTACGACATCTGCCGCAACGTCATCTCCTTGTACACCGCCCCCGCGAAGTCCACTACCCCCGCCTGTCGATTGTAGTTCAGGATCAGATCTCCCATGAACCAGGCGACGTGATCGTAGTACTTCGGCTCCGTCCCGTACGTCGTCTTCAGCCCCATCAACTGGGGAGGGACCACCAGCCCCGTGGAGACGAAGGCCTGGAACAGGGGGATCTCCCCGTTTGTCGATGTTGAAGTCCCCCAGGACGATAAAGAACTTCCTCATCCTCAACGTGCGTGGTATAATGATAACGATCCACTCCCTTTCGGTTCCCTCTTCGCTTCCCCAAGGACCGCCCTCCACCGGCAGGGAGAAGGAGCGCTGGCTCTGGGACCGCGCCCTGCGCGCGTCTCAACGTTGGCCGGAGGAGATCTGCAGATGTTGGACGATTACGAATCCACGAGACGAGAGCCCCGGGTGAGGGCGGTCCGTCCACGCCGACCGGAGTACGCGGAGACGCAGGCGAGGGCGACCGGCATGCGCGTGGCCCAGCAGGAGGCCATCCTGGTGCAGCAGCACCGGCTGGAGGAACTGCAGCGTTGTCAGCGTCGGTTGACGTCCCTCGTCGAGGGGTATCTTCTGGCGTTAGAGCAGGCGGATCTATGCCGGGACATTCGGACCGACCTCGAGTTGAGCGCGGAGGAGCCCCAGGAGCTATCGCGGTACCGCTTGTGGGACGGCATTCGGAAAGACCTGGACCGCGTCCATTCCTTCTCCGCCGACCTGGCCCCGCCCGAGTCCGAGGTCGCAGCGGCCATTCAGGACTTCAGAGTGGGTCTGGACGAGGCCAAGGCTCAGGTGAGCGTGGCCATTCGGCAGAGCAGCCGGTTGGACCCGGCTCAGTTGGGGGAGATTGTGGAATCGGTGCTTGGGTCGATGGACCGGATGGTCGCGTCGGCCACGGCGATCGCCCGCGAGTGCAAGGAAGAGACCCTCAAAGTGTTGAGCCAGATCGCGACCTGCATCAATCTCATCCTGGAGCAGCCCAAGGCGGGCGATGCGGAGAGGGTGAGCACGCAGTCGGGGAGGATCCGGTACAGATCCCCTAGACGTGAGGAAGAGAGCAGTCAGCGGCCCGTGGAGTTCGACAGGTTGTTGCGCCCTGCCTCTCGCGTTAGAGAGACGCGCGCCGATGGAGTGACGACCTCGCCCGCGGAGCGGGGCGTCGCCTTTCAGCTGCGGATCTCCGCGCTGGAAGGACAGGAGATCGAAGTGCGGGCCCTCAAGTCGCCTATGGGTGAGCCCCACGGTAGAGGTACGCTGCCCTACGGCCCTGCGGACCTCATTGCGGTCCTGAAGGTGCTGGAACTGGGGTACGACGATCCGAGCCTCTTCAGCGATGCGCAGAAGGAGGTGCTCCGGCGACTGGGGCTGGTGCGGGATGGCTTCCTTGCCCCCGACGCGTTGGCCTCCATTGGCAAGGGGCTCTATCGTGCCCTGTTCCGCCGGAGGGTCGAATCCGCCTTTCAGATGGCCTTGAATCAGGGGAAGGTGGATCGGGTGCCCGTGGCGTTGCAGTTGCGCTTCGACGAGGAGGCCGTCGACCTGGCCCGCTATCCGTGGGAACTCCTGCACGACGGGTATGCGCACCTCGTCCCCAGCGGCGCTGTGGAACTGACTCGCTACATCGCCTACCCGGAGGCCCCGACGGGCCTTGAG
>DUEL01000094.1 GCA_011192125.1 Thermoflexia bacterium | reverse complement strand
AGGTAGAGGTCGACCAGGCTGGTGGTGAACGCCTTGGTGGAGGCGACGCCGATCTCGGGGCCGGCGTGCATCAGGATGTGGCCGTCGGCGATGCGGTGGGCCTGGCTGCCGATGACGTTGACGATGGACCACAGCCGCGCCCCCTTCCGACGGGCCTCCTCCATTGCCGCCAGCGTGTCCACCGTCTCGCCGCTCTGGGTGATGACCAGCACCGCCGTCTGCGGGTCGA
Organism: Thermoflexia bacterium; assembly: GCA_011192125.1. Lineage (GTDB taxonomy): Bacteria > Chloroflexota > Anaerolineae > B4-G1 > DUEL01 > DUEL01. Next base: position 4,568 of record DUEL01000094.1, on the reverse strand, counting down.
TCAGCGGGTCGCGGTAGCGGAACTCGGAGCCGTAGTCCACCTCCACCGGCACCCGGGCCAGCGCTTCGATGATGAACTTCCCCACGAGTCCGGCGTAGGCGGAGGTGCCGCAGGCGACGATGAACATCTTCTTCAGGTCGCGCGCCTCCTCGGGCGTGAGGGTCAGCCCCTCCAGCCGGACCCGGCCGGCGCTGAAGTCGGCCCGGCCGCGGAGCGTGTCGGTGATGGCCCGCGCCTGCTCGTAGATCTCCTTCTGCATGAAGTGGCGGTACTGCCCCTTCTCCGCCGCCACGGGGTCCCAGGGGATGGTGTGGACCTGGTGTGCGACCGGCTTGCCGTCCAGCGTCTCGACCCGGACCCCGTCGCGCGTCACGATCGCCATCTGGCGATCTTCGAGGAAGATCATCCGCCGGGTGTGTTCGAGGATGGCCGGGATGTCGGAGGCGAGGAAGTTCTCCCCGTCCCCCAGGCCGACCGTCAGCCCGCCGGCGTTCCCCAGCCGGGCGGCGACGATCCGGTCGGGGTGGCGGCGGCTGAGGAAGAGGAAGGCGTTGGCTCCCTGGATCCGCTCCAGCGCGCGGCGGACCGCCGTCTCCAGGTCGGCCCCGCCGGCCAGGTATCCCTCGACCAGGTGGACCACCACCTCGGTGTCGGTGTCGGAGGCGAAGGTGCGTCCTTCGGCCTCCAGTTCGTCCCGCAGGGCGCGGAAGTTCTCGATGATGCCGTTGTGGACGACGGCGACGTCGCCTGCAGGGCTCAAGTGGGGATGGGCGTTCCGCTCGCAGGGCTCGCCGTGGGTCGCCCAGCGGGTGTGGCCGATGCCGATGGAGCCGGAGAGAGGGTCGGCCTCCACCTTCTCCACCAGCCGCACCAGTTTGCCCACCTCCCGTCGGATGCCGATGGTGCCGTCCTCCTGGATGACCGCCAGGCCTGCCGAGTCGTATCCCCGGTATTCCAACCGTTTCAACCCGTCAAGAATGATAGGGGTCGCGTTGCGCGGCCCCACGTAGCCGACGATGCCGCACATCTTGTCCTCCGTGGATCGTGATCTGCTGTAAGGGGTGATCTATCCGCGCCACCGCAGGCCCCTTTGGCCCGGAGGTCGCCCCCCGGTTTTGTCCGGGCCCGCTTTCACTCTCGGAAGGGGAAGATGGGACCGTGGCCAGCCCCGGAGGCATCCGCCGATCCGTCCGATTTTCCCGGCTCCGACCGGGGACCCGGCCGGGCACCGGTTAGCGCCCGCCTCGCGGCGGGGAACCTCCACCTCGTCACCCGGGCCGTCTGCTTTACCAGGCCCGGGCCAGGCGCTGTCTTCCCCCTGCGGTCTCTGAATCGCTCTCCCTCGCCTCACCCCCTTTCCCAATGGATTTGCCTTGTTGCCAGGTTGCGCACCGAATTATAGCGGCGACACACAACCTGGTCAAGCCGACGCCCCAGGAACCACGACCCGTCGGCCGAGCGCTTCCTCGATCCCCTCCGGCCACATCTCGTCCAGCGTCTGCCCCTCCGGCCCGCCGAACATCGCCGGGGGGAGAAGGACCGCCTCGCCCAGGTCGTGCCCCCGCAGTTGATCCACCACATCCCGCCCGGTGAGCAGCCCGGCCACGGTCACCGTCTCGCCGAAGAACCGGTTTTCCACTGCCACCACCCCCACCCCTGGCACCTCTGCCACCATCTGGCGGAACACCGGCGCGAAGAGGGTCCCTGTCACCAGGACGACGGAACCTTTTCCCGAGATCTCCGTTCGGAGCTCCGCAACCCCGGATAAGAACCTCGCCACCATCCCCACCCCGTTCTCCGTCAGGTCCAGCCCGTCGTAGGCCTCCACCGGCGGCACGGGCTCTCCCAACCGCAGGTACCACTCGTCGGAGAGATAGACGAAGCCCACGCCGAGTTGGGGACGGAACTGATCCTGCCAGGCCGTCACCTGCTCGAAGACCCACCGCGCCTCCTCCAGCGTGTGGACCCGAAAGCCGCCCCGGTGGTACTTCGTCAGCCCCACCGGCACCACGCTGACGGAGCGGACGCCGGGGTAGAGGGTCGCCAGGTCGGCGATGGACCGATCCAGATGGGGACCGTCGTTGAGGCCGGGGACCAGGACGATCTGGGTGTGGACCTCGATCCCCATCTCCACCAGGCGGCGGAGTTGGGCCATCACGTCCCCCGCGCGGGGGTTGCGGAAGACCCGTCGGCGCAGGTCGGGGTCGGTGGCGTGGACGGAGACGTAGAGGGGGCTGAGGTGCTGCTCCTCGATCCGCTCCCAGTCCTCCTCAGTCAGGTTGGTCAGCGTGATGTAGTTGCCGAACAGGAAGGAGTACCGGTAATCGTCGTCCTTGACGTAGAGGGAGCGCCGCAGCCCCGGCGGCATCTGGGCGACGAAGCAGAACGCGCACCGGTTGTTGCAGCGGCGAATGTCGGTGTCGAACGTGGGACGCTCGAACTCCAGGCCCAGCGGCTCGTCGTACCGGCGACGCGCCCTGAGGGTACGCTCTTCGCCGTCCCTCCGGATCTGGAGGATCAGGACCTCCTCGGCAGCGGCGAAACGGACGTCGATCACGTCCCGCACGGGTTGGTCGTTGATGGCGAGGAGTTCGTCGCCGGGGCGGAGGCCAATCCGCTCCGCCAGGCTCCCCGGCGCGACCGAGGAGATGATCCCGCCCATCACACCTCGACCAGTCGGTACCGCTGGCTGCCCAGGCCGATCGCCGCCGCCGCGTCCACGTGCGGCTGCCCGTCCACCCCCAGCGTGGCCGGGAGGATCCGGTCCCCGTGCTTCACCCCCCGGTCGGCCGCCGCCGAGCCGGGCAGCGGCACCGCCGAGTTGATCCGATCCAGCGTCGCCTGCTCCACCGCCACCACGTCGTCCCCGCCGAAGATCCCCTGATCCTGCACCAGCGGGACGTCGGCCATCGGCATGCAGTCGCATTCCGGCTGGACCTCCAGGGCGAAGTTCAGGTAGACCACCTTGCCTGGCTCGAAGGTGGAGAGGACCGCCTTGGCCGCCTCGGCCAGCCCGGCCTGGAATTCGTCCTCACCCCGCTTCTGGAGCCGGATCGCCCCCTCGGGGCAGACCCGCTCGCAGCGGCCGCACCGCCAGCACTTCTCCTCGTCCACCACCAGCCCGTCCCCCTCCTGGGAGATCGCCTCCGTGGGGCAGACCTCGAGGCACTGCAGACAGAGGGTGCAGATCTCGGGATCGCGCACCACTTTCGACTCCGGCGAGGCGGCGTGGAGGTGACCGCGGGCCTGCCGCCAGTCGCCGCTGCGGTGCCGCCCGGCGACCCCGCCCATCGCCAGGTTCTTGATCGCCCCGCCGTACCCCGCGCCGATGTGGCCCTTGCAGTGGGAGACGACGATCATCGCCGGGGCATCGTAGATCGCCGAGGCGACGCGGACCGAGCCCAGGACCGGGCCGGACTCCACCTCAATGCTGTCGCAGCCGAAGAGGCCGTCGGCCAGGATCACCGGGCATCCCACCGAGAGGGGGTTGATCCCGTTTCGGTTGGCGACCTCCAGGTAGTCCCATCCCTCGATGCGGACCGTGTCGCAGACGAAAGGCTTCCCCCCGACCGCCTTCACCACATCGACGATCTTGCGCAGAAAGACGGGCCGCACCACCCGGAAGGCCCCGTGGGACCCGAAGTGGGTCTTGATCGCCACGTACTCACCCTTCTCGATCCGACTGCCCAGGTCGAGCCGCTCCAGCAACCGCTCCAGCCGGGCCACCAGGCTGTGCTCATACGCCCACCGTGTGGCGCGGGCCGTCGCAAAATAGACGATACTCTCCGACATATCCCAACCTCCTAAGGGATCCCCCTTACCCGATGGCCGACACGCCAATCCGGCATCTGGTGATGGGGTGATTGGGTGACTGGGTGACTCGCCGGCTCGCCGACTCGCTGATTCGCTGACTCGCCGATTCGTTTATTTGTTCTCCATTCGTTGACCACCCACCCGCGCACCGAACTCCCCGTCGCTCACCCGCACCCGCAGCTCATCCCCAGCGGCCACCTGTGCCACTGACCGCACCACCTGCCCGTCGTCGACGCGGCGGACGATGGCGTAGCCCCGCTCCAGCGTCGCCAGCGGGCTGACTCCCTCCAGTCGCCCCATCAATCCTTTCAGCCGCTCCCGTCGGAGGGAGAGGTTGTGCTGCAAAGTGGTGAGCAAGCGGCTCGTCAGATCATCCACCTGCTGGCGGGCCTGTACCAGTCGGACGGCGGGGGAGAAGTGCTGGAGGGTACGGAGTTGCTCGGTCACCTTCCGCCGCCGCTCGAACAGTCGTTCCTCCATCAGGCTGGTCAGACGGGCGGAGAGTTCGTACAACCGACGACGCAGGTCCATCTGGTCGGGAGTAACGATCTCTGCCGCAGCCGACGGAGTGGGCGCGCGCCGGTCGGCGGCGAAGTCGGCCAGGCTGAAGTCCGTCTCGTGTCCCACGCCGCAGACCACCGGCTTGCGTGCGTTGGCGATAGCGCGGGCCACCCGCTCGTCGTTGAACGCCCACAGTTCTTCCAGCGAACCGCCGCCGCGGGCCACCACGATCACGTCGATGTCCTCCCGCCGGT
>DUEL01000093.1 GCA_011192125.1 Thermoflexia bacterium | reverse complement strand
GGTGGGGGTCGGCGTAAAGGTGGGGATGGTGGCAGATGGAACGGGTATGGGCGAGGGTTCCTGGGCAACGGCGGACGGTGAGGCGGAGGGGGAGACGACAGCCGTGACGGCCGGAACCACGATCCAACGGGTGGTCACGGTCACCAGGACCAGGATGATCACGAGCAGAAGGCCTTCGACCAGGTATCGGGTTGTCGTGCGCATAGGTGACCACTCGTCGTTGAGATTGCGACCATTATACCACGCCGCAGGGGGTGAGCAACCGGTCACTTGGAGAGAGGGCATTTGACCCCCAGGCCAGTTCGTGGATAATTGGGGCGTTGAGATCGCCCAGATCACGGGGGCAAGGAGGAAACGTTGGTCAAGCGTCTGTTGTCCGTCTTGATAATGGGACTCCTGGTGGCGGCGTTGACCGCCTGCGGCGAGAAGCCGTTGCTTTCGGATGTCTCTTTCTCTAAAGACCGCATCACGCCCAACGCCGACGGCGAGGATGATGTCCTTCGCATACAGTACCGTCTTTCCCGTCGGGCGTACCTCTCCATCTACTTTCTCGACGAGGCGGGGAATCGGTACGTGTTTCGGGAGAACGAACTTCGCGCCCCTTCCGCCGAGGAGCCGTACTCTGTCTATTTCTCCGGGGTGGTGGATGGATACGTCCTGCCCGGCGAGTCGTTCGAGGGTTTCACGGTCGCCCGGCGGGTCCTTCAGGACGGCGTTTACACCTGGGTGGTGGAGGCCACCGACGAGACGGGCCACACGGAGCAGGTCACTGGCACCCTGACCATCGCCGATGCGGATACCGCCCTGCCGGAACTGCGCAACTTCACCGTCTCCCCCCCGGTCTTCACCCCCAACCGGGACGGCATCGACGATCGGGCGCGGATCAACGTCTTCGTGACCAAAGATTACGCCTCGCTGATGGTGTACCTCCTGGGCGAGGATGGGGTTCGCTACCACGTGGCGGAGGACGAACGGAGCCCGTCCAGGCCGGGGGAGGCGGGGTTCCATACTTTCGATTACGACGCGGGGGTAGACCTGGGGGCGGAGCCTCCGCCGGATGGCACGTACACCGTCTGGGCGGAGGTACAGGATGGCATCGGGCAGCACGTCGTCGCCACCTCCACCCTGACCATCAAGGACGGCGGCGTGCCAAAGGCCTACATCCTCAACGGGGAGGTAGAGTGGTCGGCTCGGAGCATCCTTCTCGGGGAGACCCTCTACTTTACGCTGACGGTGGAGAATGACAGCGCGACGCCGATCCGGACCAGCGGCCCGCCCCCGGGCACGGTGTACGAGAGCGACCAGAACTACGCCACCCTGGGGTGGACCGTTCAGTCGGGTGTCTTCCGCGTCGGCATCCACTGCGAGAACGCGCTGATCAACTATCCGTGGCGGTGGGCGGTGGGCGGCGACGACGTGCTGGTCGAGGATGAGGAGGGTCACCTTTACCTGCCTCCGTTCACCCGCGCGGTGGTCACCGGTGGCGTCCGGTTTGTAGACGTGGTGGGCGCGCGGAACCCCCAGTACTGTTGGGCCGGCCTCATCCATGAGGACGTAGAGATCGCCCAGGTCAACGACCGGGTCGATCCGGTGTTTCTCTTCATCGAGGTTCCATAGGCGCTGGGGTTTAGACAGGAGTTTGGGCACACCTGATCCACCCCGCCGTAAACAGGCGGGGCTGGCGGGGAATC
>DUEL01000092.1 GCA_011192125.1 Thermoflexia bacterium | reverse complement strand
GCCAGCCCCGCCAGCGCTGTGGCAATCGGTCGTTTACCCATGATTGGCCTCCTTCGACCACGGATTTCACAGATGGCACAGATTACGCGGACTAATCCTGTGAAATCCGTGTGATCTGTGGTTTTCCTCCTTGTGATGATGAGGGGCAGGCAGCCCCACATGAAGAGCGGTGAGCCACAAACGGAAGGTAGGTCTTCGTCCCTGTCGCCAGCTCATACCAAAGCGTCCCGTAATCTACCCCGAGGGTGAAGGTGACGGCACCAGAGGCCTGCTGCACCGGCACCTCCAGCTTGCGCTGTCCCCGCTCGTCCAGCGCATAGACCTTCACGAAGGGCATCTCCGTCTGCAGCGTGACCGTCACGGCGACGGCCTCGGCGAGGACGGGGCGTTCGCCCCAGGCCAGGGGTTCCTCGCCGCTGGGGCTCAGGATCATGCCGAAGTTGGCCGCCCGGGCTGCCACGGACAGCAGGCTCCGATCGCCCGCAAAGGTGAAGTCCGTGCGCATAACCGCGGCGTAGGTAGGGTTGTGGACAGTTACCTCTATCCCCCGCCTTGAGGCCCTGTCCGAATGGTCGCCCACCGGGACAGTGCGCCCCGCCAGTTGGCCGGCCGCGGCCTGGAAGCGCGGCGTCTCCACGGTGAAGAGCCGCGTCCCGAAGTCGTAGGTGATCTGACCTATGACGCTCACGTAGGCGTCACTCGACGCGTCGGGCCACGGAGGCTCCAGGGTGGGGGTGTCCGCCTCGTAGTCCTTGTGTACCGCCTGCACCAGCCCCACGTGCCGGTCGGCGAAGCGGAGGTTCTCCAGCAGGAGGGCCGACCACCAGTGGGCCAGGTAGGTGGGCACCATCCCCTCCAGCCCCTCCCTGGTGTAGCGGAGGGGGACGGCGGAGGGCGAAGGGGTCACGTCCCCGCGCAGGAAGGCGATGTAGGCCGCCACGTTCTGGGTGAAGACGATGGGGTTGCTGTGGAGACGGAAGGCAGTCCCCGGGTTGTTGCAGGACCCGTTGAAGATCCAGCCCTCGTGCTGCTGGGGGGTGTCGCAGTCATGGTGCCACATGTAGCAGAACAGGATGACGGCGTCCACGTCGTGGAAGGCGGAGTAGGCCGCCAGCCCGGGGATGAAGAGGTAGCTGTGCTCGTTGTACCACGTCCAGTTCACCTCAGAGCGGGTGAGGGGTTTCCCCTGGAGGTTAAACTGGCCGTAGACGTCGAAGATAGCGTCTCCCCAGGTGGGGTGGAAGGGGTCCTTGTTCCAGATGCGCACCCGGCCCAGACCCGGGATGTTCCCCCGGCGGGGATGGTCGTAGTAGCGGTGGATGTCGTTCACGTCCAGCATAGTCGAGGTCTCCACCACCGTCTCGCTGAGGAGCCGGCCGGTGGTGGTCTGGCTGGCGATGACCGGCTGGCGCACTCCCAAGGTCTCCTTGAGGAAGCGGGCCATGTGCTCGTAGTAGGCCCGCTCTAGGTCGCGGTAGAAGAGGGCCAGGTCGCGAGTGCGGGTGTCGCTGTAGGTCAGGCCGCGGATGTCCTCCGGCGTGTCCGGGTAGCGGCGCAGAGTGTCGAAGCTCGTCTCGCCGGGGGCCAGCGCCTCGCCGGTGCCGTCATCCCAGGCGGCCTTCAAGGCCTCGAAGCTATCATACTGATCCTGAAGCCAGGCCTGCCAGCGTTGGTCGAAGAGGTCCTCGTAGTGGG
>DUEL01000091.1 GCA_011192125.1 Thermoflexia bacterium | reverse complement strand
GTACAAGATAGAAGTAGAAGTCTACTCGGACTGCATCCTGGGTGCGCCGGAGGTCATCAGCCCCTGGGAGACCTACTACGGTGAGTTCGAGGACTGCGCCACGCGGGAGGTCGTGTCGTGTACGTTTAATGTGCTCGCCCCGGCCACCGCTCGAGACATAATCGGCCGGGCCAAGRTGACGATTGAGAACGGAGACGATTATTCGGGGGGCGAGTTCATGGTTCCCATGCGGGACGGCGTGCGCCTGTGGAYGAGGGTTATCCTGCCCGACAACATTCCAGAAGAGGGCAGACCCGCAGTGCTCATGCGCACCCCGTACCACTTTYTGGGCGACGATGAGATGTTCGAGCGGTTTGGCAAACTGTTCTCCGAGAGGGGCTAYGCGTTCGTGTACCAGTACTGCYGAGGCCGATTCGAATCTGAGGGAACGTTCACACCCTACCTGCACGAGGTCTCCGACGGCCAGGATACCGTAGCCTGGATCGYCGCTCAACCGTGGTCGGATGGCACGGTTGGCACCATCGGTTGCTCTTACGACGGCTTTACAGCACTCGCGGCGGCCGTGAACAGCMCCAACGTGAARGTGRTRGTCGTTGACGGCCTCCCCRTGGACGAGACYTTCAACRCCGACGGCGGCCTGTTCAGATTCTCCCTCGYYGAGTGGCTSTTCCTGCTGGAAAACGGCGACTGGCCCGAGGACGACGCCCTGACCCAGGCCACGAACTCCCTCGACATCCCCGGCYTRGACAAAYTGTTCCTGGGGAGAGAGGATCCGTTCTGGCGAGATTTCGTGGASCAYTTCTCYCCCACAGACCCCTGGTGGGACGAYTACAGCATYCGGGATGACTTCGCYGACATCTGCGYTCCCACTCTGATCATCCACAACATGACCGAGATGTGGTATGATCCGCTGGAAATCTTCCTYGGCCTCAAAGGCCAGGGATGCGAGGAATTCCGCGAYGAGGTGCGCTACGTGCTYGCGCCCGTGGAGCACTGCGAGATACTGGGAGACCTRGCCTACGGTGTGACCGGSCCCATCCAGAAYCTCATGCTGAATTACTTCGACGTCTATCTCAGGGGTGCCGAGATTGATCTATCTGGGGTGCCKCCGGTTCAGTACGCTGGGTACGGAGACGAGGAATATCGCAGGGCGGAGAAATGGCCACCAGATAGCACGGACGTGATACTTTACCTGCACAACGACTCAGGGGATCTGGAAAACGGRACATTGACCGGGGAACCGCCGGGTGCTGAGGACCCAGACGAGTTTATCATTGATCCCAGGGTCGAGGAACCCTGTCAGGGCACCYGGACGCAGGTCTTCTACACGAGCGAACCTCT
>DUEL01000090.1 GCA_011192125.1 Thermoflexia bacterium | reverse complement strand
TCCTCCCCCTCACACCAGTCCAGCAACTCATCAATCACCTCCTCCGCCTGAGCCATCAACTCCGCCTTCAGCTGCCCCCGATCACTCTTCATCACTAACCCCCTCCCTCCAAGATGCCCCTATTATGCCAGAACTCGCCCCCAAACTGAAGCACACCCTTTGGTTTGCAAGGATGTTCGTAGCAGAACGGTTTTACCGCCGAGGCACAGAGGACGCAGAGGTTTTCTTGTGCTTCTCTGCACCCTCTGCGCCTCGGTGGTGGAAAAACAGGGCAATAAGAGGCTCGCCCGCGATTGACTTCGAACACCCCTGCAATAGAGACTCCCCATAAGGTCTGCCGCTGACACATCGCTGCCAACGCGCAGGCCTTTACCGCCGGAACGCCGGAACCGCTACTGACGAACCCGCGGCCTCCTCCAGAAAGGATGGACTTCACCCCCGACCAACTGCCAACTGCCCCGGAGACTCCGAATGCGAGTTAAGATATCCCTTCCCACGGGGCCACCCCTGTGCTTTGTATTGACAAAGGGTGTACGCTGGGGTACAATCCCGACCGGAGGTGCAGGATGTCCCCGATGAAACGCGTGCAGTTCCGGCTTTCCGAAGAGACCCTGGCCCGGCTGGACTGGCTCGGCCGCCTGCTCGACCTCAACCGCTCCCAGGTGGTCCGGCTAGCGGTGGCGGAGTTGTACCGCCGGTACCGCCGCGCCCGGCTTGTGGAGCAGGGGGAAGGGTGGGTGCTCCTCCTGGGGGAACAGCCCATCGCCTGGGGGGACCGCCGCGTGCTGGACCGGCTGGCGGCCTCCCAGCCGGAGTTCGTAGCCCGGCTGCGGGAGGGGATGCCGGACGGGGCGGCCCTGGGCGGCCTTCTGCTGATGCTGGCGGCGGGCGGCGAGGAGGGGGAGGGGATCTGGCTCTCCCAGAACTACGTCGAGGCGGAGACCCGGCTGCGGGAATCCGACGGCGGGTAGGGGCGACCGGCCGGGTGGGGGCGACCTGCAGGTCGCCCCCTACCAGAACGGCGGCCGTCTCAACCCCACCTCTTCGGCGTGGGCGAACAGCGCCCACAGCACCCAGGCCAGCGCTTCCTCGGCTGCTCTCACCTCCTCCCGGCCCGGCACCACCCCGTCCTCCTCCCCTATCAGTACCTCCGGGTGGATCCGCACCGCAACCCCGAAGTCCCGCGGGCCGTCGGTCCGGTCCCACGGCGATACCGGCACTGCCTCCACCGCCCGCCCCACCCGGTAGCCGTGGTACCGCAGGAAGGTCTCGATCACCACCTGCATCCGGTGCAGGATCGTCGTCACGTTCCAGCGCATCGAGCCGCCCCCGCGGACCATCCCCTTGGAGAGGGCCTGGCGGAGCCTCGGGTGCATCTGCAGGTACTTGCGCAGGAGATAGACCGAGGCGTAGGGGTAGGCCGCCTGCTGAGCGACCGGCGCGTCAGGCCCGTGGGAGGCGGCGTAGATGACCCCCACCACCTCGAAGAAGGCCGGGTCGGGCCGGGGACGGTCGGCGGTGTAAGCCAGGTCCGGCCCCTGCTCCAGCAGGTGCTGCCAGTAGGCTAGGAGGATACGCCGGTCGTCGGCGGGGGCGCGGCGGCGCAGGGACCGCGGCAGGCGAGCCTTCCGGCGGGCGAGGGGCTTCCCCTGCAGTGAGGGGACAGGCGGCTCGAAGGTAGAGGTCTGGGCGGGATCGAAGAGGGGCTCCCACCGGGCCTCCTCGGGCGGCTCGAACCAATCGGGCCGGTCCAGGAACTCCAACAGCGGCATCGCCAGTAGGCGGAAAGGGAGGTCCCCGCCCTGCTCCTCTGCCACGATGGCGGTGGCCCGCTCCCAGACGCGGACCGTCTTCCCCCAGACCGGGCCGCGGGGGAGGTTGATCAGCACGCGGACGGCGGGGGAGAGGGCGCGCGCTGCCTCGCTCTGGAAGAAGGCCGCCTTCCGCCGCACCCCTTCGACGATGCGCCGCAGGAGGGTCAGGTCGGCCGCCTGCTCCGTCTCAAAGAGGGCCCGCGTGCCGTCGGGGAGAGTGATCAGATTGTCGGGCCGCAGGACGCCGTCGTTGCCGTCCGGCGCGGTATACGGCAGTTCCCTCTCCGTCTCGACGGACAGCCCGGCGGCGAGGGCGGCGAGGCGGACGTCGAGGGTGGCGCGGGCGTGGGCGATGGGCCGGGGGTCGAT
>DUEL01000009.1 GCA_011192125.1 Thermoflexia bacterium | reverse complement strand
CTGACGTTTGACGCCTGACGTTTAACGCCTCACGCTTCTAGTTCAACCGCCATCGCCACCGCCTCCCCACCGCCCAGGCAGAGGGTTGCCAGACCCCGCTTGAGACCCCGCTGACGGAGGGCGTAGATCAGTGTGACCAGGACCCGGGTGCCAGAGCAGCCGATGGGATGGCCCAGGGCGATGGCCCCGCCGTTGACGTTCACCCGGTCCCACGGCAGGTTCAGATCGCGGCCGTCGGCCAACGTCTGAGCCGCGAAGGCCTCGTTGACCTCGTACAGGTCGTAGTCATCCACCGTGGTGCCGGTCCTCTCCCACAGTTTGCGCACGGCGAAGATGGGAGCGGTGAAGATCTTCAGCGGTTCCACCGCCGCCTGGGCGTAGGCCAGAATACGGGCCAGCGGCTTGATCCCCAGTTCTTCCGCCCTCGCCCGGCTCATCACCACCACGGCGGCCGCCCCGTCGGTGATGCCGGGAGAGTTGCCAGCGGTGACGATACCGTCCGCCTGGAAGGCCGGCTTCAACCGTGCGAGTGCCTCCAGGCTGGTGTCCCTACGCGGACACTCATCGGTGTCGAACAGGATCGGCGGGCCTTTGCGTTGAGGCACCTCCACCGGCACGATCTCGTCCTTAAAGCGGCCCTCATCGATGGCAGCGATGGCCTTCATATGGCTATTGTAAGCGTACTCGTCCAGTTCCTCTCGCGTCAACCCGTACTCCCGGGCGATCCACTCGGCGGCATTGCCCATATGCCAGTTCTGAAAGGCGCACCACAGCCCGTCGTAGACCATCGCGTCCACCAGTTTGCCATCCCCCAACCGATAGCCGAAACGGGCCTTGTGCAGCAGGTACGGCCCGTTGTTCATGCTTTCCATCCCCCCGGCGACGAAAACGTCGCCATCGCCTGCAGCGATCATCGACGCCGCCAGCATCACCGTCTTGAGGCCGGAGCCGCAGATCTTGTTGACGGTGGTCGCGCCGACGGTAGGTGGAAGCCCCGCCTTGATGGCTGCCTGACGGGCGGGGGCCTGCCCTTGCCCGGCCTGGACCACGTTTCCCATCAACACCTCGTCGATGGAGGCAGGATCGATCCCGGCTCGCTCCACCGCTGCCCGGATCGCCACCGCTCCCAGGTCGGAAGCGGAGAGAGGAACCAGTGTGCCGTTGAACTTCCCGATCGGAGTGCGCACCGCCGAAACGATGACCGCTTCACGAGGATTCGTCGACATCGATGTCCCTCCGTCTGTTTCTTGTTTCTTGCCTCTTGCCTCTTACTCTTCTCCGTTCGCCAACCGGTCGAACAGAGGCCGCAGCCGCTCATAGGTCTGATCCAGCCACTCGGGGATGACGCGAGTCTGCCCGACGACACTCATGTAGTTGGTGTCCCCACCCCACCGGGGGACGACGTGAAGGTGGATATGATCAGCCACGCCCGCTCCGGCCACGCTACCGAGGTTCATCCCGATGTTGAACCCCTGAGGATTGTATGCCTCCCGCAGCACCCGCAGGCTAAGCTGCGTCAGCGCCATCAGTTCGGCCAACGTCTCTGGATCCAGGTCCTCCAGGGAGGCTACATGGGCATAGGGAACCACCATCAGATGGCCATTGTTGTATGGGAAACGGTTCAGGATCACGTAACAGCAGTCCCCTCGATGGAGGATGTGTGCCTCGGCATCCTGCGATCGGGCTTTCACGCAGAACAGACATCCCTCGGGCAAGGGCTCATCTCCACGCAGGTAAGCCATTCGCCAGGGCGTCCACAAGATGCTCATCGGCCTGATTGTACACCGAACTCGATGGGGAGGCAATTCGTTGTCTCCGGGGTTTGGACAGGAGTTCAGACACACCTGATCCGCCCCGCCTGCTTACGGCGGGGCGGGCGGGAAATCGGCCTAGCACCGGCNCTKAAGCGCCGGTGCTAGGCCGATTTCCCGCCAGCCCCGCCTGTTTACGGCGGGGCGGATCAGGTGTGTCCGAACTCCTGCCTAAACCCCAGAGAGGTAAACCTTGCGCGATAGGCAATCAGTGGTAAAATTATAAAAAACAGTGGAAAATAGTCATAGTTAGAGAAGGGTAGCAAAAACACAGCCTTGACGTGGACAGCAGGCAGTCTACGAGTTAGTCGGCGGTAGGGAGCCTCTCCGGCGCCCCCCAAATCACCCCCTAGGTTTCGATCCATCCATCCGGTTACACTGCTTCCATTTGGTCGTTCCCATTCACCCCCGCTGATTCGTAAATCTCTCAACCCAACCGCCGTTGGTGGAGTGACGTAAGATGGGCGGGGTAGCACCTCCAAAACGGTCTGCGATACAGCGGACCGCTTTGATAGGAGCAACAACGGCAGCCGCAGTCACCGGGCTGTACCTCATCAGCAAGTACAACGTCCTCCTCTCCCACACCTTAGCCGAAATGTTCGGTATTGTCGTTTCCTGTGCCATCTTCATCGTCGCTTACAACGCACGTCCATTCCTGAAAAATGACTTCTTGCCATTCCTAGGCGTCACCTCCCTGTTCATCGCTGGCTTCGACGTGCTCCATATGCTAACCTATGCGGGTATGAGTGTGTTTCCAGAGCGAAGGATCGATCTACCCACCCAAACCTGGATCGCTGGTCGGTATCTGCAGTCGATCTCCTTCCTGCTGGCTTCCTTCTTCACTCGTCGACGGATGAACCCACTCCTCGTCTTCAGCAGTTACACGATAGGGTCGACTTTGCTCCTTGTCGCAGTTTCCTCCGGCTTTTTCCCCGCCTGCTACGTCGAAGGCACAAAACCCACCCTCTTCAAGAAGATCAGCGAATACCTCATCTCCCTTACATTCCTCACCTCAGCGGGATTGCTGATCCGCCAGCGTACACAGTTCGAGCGCAGAACGCTTCGATTGCTGGTGGCTTCCATCGTGGCGAGCGCTGGAGCAGAGGTGTCCTTCGCCTACTCTGTTGCCCCTTATGACCCGTCCAACCTCGTTGGGCATCTCCTCAAGGTGGCTGCGTACGTTCACCTCTGCAGTGCAGTGGTCATCACAGGCTTGCAGAGACCCCAGGCGTTGCTGTTCCGAGAATTGAGCCAGGATAAGGAAAGACTCCAAGTACAACATAGAAAACTGAGAAACCAGATTCAGAAGCGGATGGCTGAATTAGTCCGTATCAGCAATGCCCTTACCGCAGAGGCCCTTCAACGGGAGCAAACGGAACGGGCCTTGGCCGAGTCCGAGCGGCGCTTCCAAGAGATCCTGAAAGGGGCTCGGCTTCTGGCAGTGGTACTGGACACCCAGGGCAACATCGTCTTCTGTAACGACTTTCTGCTACAATTGACCGGGTGGCAGCGAGAAGAGATCCTGGGACGGAACTGGTTCGAACTGTTCATTCCCCGACATCATACCGCTCGAAAGATGTTCCGCCGGAGTGTCGAGCGAGAGGAGATCCCCTCTCATCGCGAGGATGAGATCATCACCCGAGAGGGAGAGAGCCGCCTGATTTCCTGGACCCACGTCGTCCTGCGCGATTCTCAAGGCATAGTGACCGGTATCGCCAGCATCGGTGAGGATATTACGGAGGCCAGACAGACCGCAGAGGCTCTGGAACAACAAATCAAGCGTCTCTCCCTCCTCAACGAACTCACCCGCAGTATCCTGTCCAGAGACGACCTGGAAAGCATGCTGAGAGCAGTTCTGCACCGCCTGAACGACGGGCTGCCAGCAGATTTTGGCACAGTGTTTCTCCTCGAAGGAGAAGGAAAGCGGGCCACTGTGGTCGCCTGCGCCAAGAGCACGGACATCCTATCTGAACAGGTAAGCATAAGCGCAGGAACCAAGATATTGGTAAAAGAGACCGGCTTCTATGAGTGCCTTCGAGGGCAAACTGTATCAGTGATCGACGCGAGCCAGGCTCAGGCTCCTCTTCTGCAGCAGTTTGCCAAAGCCGGGCTGCTCTCATTGGTCGGTGTGCCACTACAGACGGACCAAGAAGTGCTGGGGATCCTAGTAGTGGCACGGCGAGGGGTAAGCGCGTTCCAAAGCGCAGAAGCCACTTTCCTGCATCAAGTAGGTGATCACTGCGCTCTGGCAATACGCCATGTGCGCCTTCTTGTGGAGCTGCGAGCCACTTACGAGGAACTTCGTCGAACCCAGCAAGAGATCGCGCTGCAGGAACGTCTACGCGCATTGGGCCAAATAGCCAGTGGCATTGCCCACGACATCAACAATGCGATCTCCCCAGTTCTGATCTTTGCCAACCTACTCCTGAAGGACCCAGATCTCGGTGAACAAGCAAGAGAGCGACTGAGACTCATCCGGACCGCTGCCGAGGATGTAGCCAAAACAGTGGACCGCCTACGCGCGTTTTACCGCCGCCGCTCCCCTAGCGAGATGCCGCAACCAGTGGACCTGAACGAGGAGGTGCGGCAAGTCATCGAGATGACACGTCCCCGCTGGGAAAGCCTACCACAGCAACAGGGGACCGTCATAGAGGTACGAACCGATCTGCAAAAGGACCTTCCGCTGGTAATGGGTATCAGCCAGGAGGTCCGGCAGGCCCTCACCAATCTGATCTTCAACGCCGTGGACGCCATGCCTGAAGGCGGAACGCTGACTCTGAGTACGTATGAAATTGGGACCGGAGAGAAAGGCCCTGAGATGGTGTGTGTTGAGGTGAGCGACACCGGCGTCGGGATGGACGACGAAACAAAAGAGCGAGCCATAGAACCCTTCTTCACGACCAAAGGAAAACGAGGCACCGGGATGGGGCTGCCGGTCGTTTACGGAATTATGCAACGCCATAAGGGTCGGATCGAGATCGAGAGCGCGCCAGGGGAGGGCACAACTGTGCGATTGATCTTCCCCAGACAGTGGGCCGCGGGAACGGAGCATATAGAGGAGACAACAGGAATCACTGCTCCCCTTCGTATCCTATGCATAGACGACGAGCCCCTGGTGCGTCTAGCACTGAAAGAGATGTTGGAGAGTATGGGACACACGGTTGAGGTCGCTGATGGAGGTCAGACCGGCTTAAGAGCCTTCCGTGCAGCCCATGAGCGTAACGAACCGTTCGACGTGGTGATCACCGATCTGGGAATGCCGCATATTAGCGGTCGGGAAGTCGTGAGAAGGGTGAAACAAGAATCCCCGGGGACGCCGGTGATCGTGCTCAGCGGGTGGGGGATGCTCGTGGGAACCGAGGGGGTACAAGACACAGCAACCTGCGAAGACGCCATACTAAGCAAACCACCCAAACCCGAAACACTCCAGCAGGCCCTTGTGCGAGTGTTGAAGGAAAAAGAGAACGGGAACCTTACCTAAAATCAACAAATCAACGTCACTCCCCACAGCAGCTGATAGACCCGACAGTCTCACTCCAACACAGAAACACCAGTAAGGAAGAGATGAGATGGACTATCACTTGGCGCAAGTCTCACTCTAAACAACATCCCCTCTGCAGACGAGTAGAGGGAATGGTTAGTCGATTTCTCAAACTGTTACAGACGCCCTGCCGATCTGGCACGTTTCACAAAACGGCCCCTCTGGTGTATAAAGAGCTATGCCCGGAGGTTCTCAACGCAAACCCGCCCGAGCCCCCTGGACCTCCGTGGTGAAACCCGAGGGGAGGTCATACAATGAGACGAACGTCGACCGCGACGCTGTTGATCCGGGGCGGGACACTGGTCCTGCCGGAGGGAACGCTGAAGGCGGACCTGCTCGTGCAGGGAGAGCGGATCAAGGCCATCGGCCGCAACCTGCCTCCAGCCCACGACACCCAGACCATCGACGCCGAGGGCTGCCTGGTGCTCCCCGGCGTCATCGACGCCCACGCGCACATCGCCCTCGACACCGGTATCTACCAGACCCCCGACGATTGGTTCATCGGCACGCGGGCCGCGGCTTGCGGGGGAGTGACCACAGTAGTGGACTTCGCCACCCAGTTTCCCGGTCAGACCCTCCGTGAGGCGGTGGAGAACCGGCTCAAGGAGGCCGAAGACGCCGTCATCGACTACGCCCTCCACGTGATGGTCACCGACCTTCCCCCCGGCCGAGAAGGGGAGTTGGCCGACCTGGTGGAACTGGGCACGCCGAGCGTCAAACTGTACACCACCTACCGGCCCAACTACTACGCCGACGACGCGACGATCCTCCGCCTGCTGTCCGCCGCTGCCGACCTGGGGATCCTCCCCCTCATCCACTGCGAGAACGACGACCTGGTCACCGCCCAGACTCAGGCGCTGGTAGGCGCAGGCCAGACCGGCTGGCGGTTCCACGGCCAATCCCGCCCCGCTCTGGCGGAACAGGAAGCGATCCAGCGCATCCTCTTCCTCGCCGAGGCCGCCGGTTGCCCCGTCCACATCTGCCACTGCTCCACCGCCCGCTCCGTCGCCCTCGTCGCCGAGGCGCGAGACGACGGCCAGGAGGTCACTTGCGAGACCTGTCCCCAGTACCTCCTGCTGGACAACACGGTCTACGAGGGACCCGAGCCGTGGCGGTACATCCTCCAGCCACCGCTGCGGGACCCGGAGGAGCCAGCGGGTTTGTGGACCCTGGTGGAGGCAGGCGTGGTGGACCTCATCGCCACCGACCATTGCGACTACACGAAAGACCAAAAGGTCGCCCAGGACGATTTCACCCGCACGCCAGGGGGATTGCCGGGGCTGGAGACGTTGCTGCCCTTGATGTACACTTACGGGGTCGCCGAGGGGCGGCTCACCTTGCCCCAACTGGCCGGGCTCCTCTCCGCCAACCCGGCCCACGTCTGGGGGCTCTGGCCCCGGAAAGGGCACCTCCTCCCCGGAGCCGATGCGGACATCGTGGTGTACGACCCACGACCGGAGAAAACCCTCCGCGCGGAGGACCTCCACCATTTGGCAGGCTACACCCCCTACGAAGGAATGCGCGTCCAGGGGGAGGTCAAGGCTACCATCTCTCGTGGACAGGTCATCTACCGGGAGGGGCGGTTCCTCGGGCGCAAGGGCCGAGGCCAGTTCATCCCCCGCCGCGGATAGTTTAACCATAGAGACACAGAGAGCACAGAGGCCGCTCTCAAAATAGAGAACCTCTGTGCCCTTTGTGTCTCTGTGGTAAAAAACCGATCTTACCCTACAAACAACGGGACAAAGTCGAACTTCTCTACGTCCACCAACCCCTGGTCGGTCAGCCGGAGGGCGGGGATGACCTCCAGGGCCAGGAAGCCCAACGTCATAAAAGGATCGTGCAGGGAGGACCCCAGCGATCGCGCCGCCCCGATCAGGCGGTCCATCTGGTGACGGACCGTCTCGACGGGCTGGTCGGACATCAGACCGGCGACGGGCAAGGGCACCGAGGCCAACACTTCCGCCCCCTCGACAGCGACCAGTCCACCTCCCATCTCCGCCACCGCGCGCGCAGCGGTCATCATCGACCGGTCGTCACATCCGGCGACGATCAGGTTGTGAGCGTCGTGACCGACGCTGCCCGCCAGCGCACCCCGCTTCAGGCCCAGCCCGTGGACGAACCCCAGGCCCACGTTGCCGGTCCCGCGATGCCGCTCGATCACGGCCATCTTCAGGAGATCCCGCCCCGGATCGGCCACCACGTGCCCCTCCCGCATCGGCAGGTCCTCGATCAGGTGCTCGGTGATGATCTGGTCGGGGACGACGCCGATGACCCGCGCCCGCACCGAACCGGCGGCGGGGTCGGGAGCAGGCACGTCGAAGTGCAGGCGGGTCCAGTCCACGTGGACCGTCCCACGGACGGCGGAATCGTCCGCCTGTGGCTCCGCCCACTCCCCCACCGGCTCCCCGGCCTGGGCCACCAGCCGCCCGGCGGCGAAGACCATCTCCGCCCGGAAGTCTTTCAGGTCGGAGAAGACCACCAGGTCGGCCCGCCTCCCCGGCGCGACCGCCCCTCGGTCCCACAGCCGGAAGTACTCGGCCGCGTTGAAGGTCGCCATCCGGATCGCCGTCAGCGGGTCCAGCCCCTCCGCCACCGCCAGCCGGATCAGGTGGTCCATATGCCCCTCGTCCAGCAGATCGGCCGGGTGGCGATCGTCCGTGCAGAAGGCGCATCGGCGGCTGTTGTAGGGAGTGACGCCGGGAAGCAGGTCGCGCAGGTTCTTCGCCCCGGTCGACTCCCGGATGAAGACGAACATCCCCAGCCGGAGTTTCTCCAGCATCTCGGGGACGGTGGTGCACTCGTGGTCGGAGCCAACCCCCGCGCCGACGTAGGCCTGGAGCCACTTGCCACCGAAGCCCGGCGCGTGGCCGTCGATGACCCGGCCCTGGAAGGCTTCCACCTTCGCCACCACGTCCGGCACGCCGAGGACCAGCCCCGGCACATTCATCATCTCCGCCAGGCCGAGGACGCGGGGATGGTCGGTCAGGGCCAGCAGGTCGTCCGCCCCCAAATCCGCCCCTGCGGTGCCCATCGGCGTGGCGGGGACACAGGAGGGGAGGTTGACGTACACCGTCAGCGGGAGGCCCTCAGAGGCGGCGAGCATATACCGGATCCCCTCCGCGCCGACGACGTTGGCGATCTCGTGCGGGTCGCACACCACGGTGGTCGTGCCCCGCGGGACGACGGCGCGGGCGAACTGGAAGGGGGTGACCATCGAGGATTCGATGTGGACGTGGGCGTCGATCAGGCCGGGGCAGACGTACCGCCCCTTCAGGTCGATCTCCTGGCGGCCGATGTACCCCCCTCCCACGCCGACGATCCACCCCCCGGCCAGCGCTACCTCCGCCTCGATGATCTCGCCGGTGAAGACGTTGATCACCCGTCCGCCCTTGAGCACCAGGTCGGCCGGCTCGTCCCCGCGAGCGATGGCAAGTCGCTGAAACAGGTCCATACCCCCTCCTTTTAAAACGTTCCGGTGAACACGGTGGTTGCGTCAAAGGGATTGTAGCACATCCAGGGGAGGAGGCAAGATGCCGGAAGGTAAGGTTTGGACGTGAGTTCGGACGTTTCTTCCCCGGCGGCTGAAAGCCGCGGCTACGGATGGCAAGACTGCCCTTCGGCGGCTTTCTTTCCTCTCCACGGGCGGGGGGAAGCCCGGCCTCCGCCGGGCTTTGCCCCTTGTAGCCCGCGACTTCCAGTCGCTGGGCGAAAGGGAACCAAACGATACCCGAACTCACGTCCGAAGCCCAGGCAGGAAGCAGGGGACCCAAAGCGGTAGTGAAGAGTCAGCCCACGTCGGCTACCGGTACCCGCTCTCGCACCAATTCCTGCACCGCCGTCGCGCTGTCCAGTTCCAAGGCGGCCTGAGCCACCTCCCGGGCCTCATCCAACGTCAGAGCACGGATGATCTGCTTGGCGATAGGAATGGCCGGCGGATTCATGCTGAACTCATCCAGACCCAGCCCCAGCAGGATCGGTATCGCCAACGGCTCCCCGGCCAGTTCCCCGCACAACCCCACCCACCTCCCCTTCTCGTGCGCCGCCCGAATAACCTCCCCCACCAGCCGCAACACTGCCGGATGAAACGCCGAGGCCAGCCCCGCCACCTGAGCGTTGGTCCGATCCGCCGCCATCGTGTACTGACTCAGATCGTTGGTGCCGATGGAAAAAAAGTCCACTTCATCCGCCAGATGGTCCGCCATCAGCGCCGCGGCGGGGATCTCCACCATGATCCCCACCTCCATCTCCTCGGCGACGGAGTACCCCTCAGCCCGCAGTTCGGCGCGGCACGCCTCCAAAACCGCCCGCGCCTCCCGCACCTCCTCCACCGTCGCCACCATCGGAAACATCACCTTCAAGTTCCCCACCGCACCCGCCCGCAGCGCCGCCCGCAACTGCGGCCGAAACAGATCGGGACGGGCCAGGCACAGCCGAATCGCCCGCAAACCCAGGAATGGATTCATCTCCGTGGGAAGATCCAGGTAGGGCAACTCCTTATCCCCACCGATGTCCAGCGTCCGCAAAATCACCGGCCGGTCGCCAAAAGCCTCCACTATCGCCCGGTACGCCCGATACTGCTCCTCCTCCCCCGGCAGATGATCCCGCTCCAGGTACAGAAACTCGGTCCGCAACAACCCCACCCCCTCCGCACCCGCCTCCAGCGCCGCCTGCGCACCCTCCACGTTCCCAATGTTGGCCACCACCTCCACCCGATGACCGTCCCGGGTAACGGCGGGCGCGTGGGCCCGTTCCTGCGCCTTCTTGAGAATGGCTATGGAGGCAGCCCGCCGAGCACGATATGCGGATACCGTCCCCTCGTCGGGATCGACCAGCAACTCCCCCTCCGTACCGTCCAAAACCACCAGCGTGCCGTCCGGAACCTCCAGAACCTGGGACCCTACCCCCACCACCGCCGGCAACCCCAACCCCCGCGCCAGAATGGCCGTGTGGGAGGTGGCCCCGCCCTCAGCCGTGCAGAACCCCAGCACCAGCGACTTGTCCAGCAGAACCGTGTCGGAGGGCGTGAGATCACGGGCCAGAACGACGGAAGGGACGGTCAACCCAGCAGTGGGCGAATCGGCCACGCCCAGCAGGACGCGAAGAACCCGACTCGCAACATCCCGCACGTCCGCCGCACGGGCCCGCAGATACTCGTCCTCCAGCGACTCCAAGAGCCGGGCGTACCTCTCCGCAGCATCAACTAGAGCCGCCTCAGCGTTGACCCCCTCCCCCTCAATGCCCCCCCGCACCGCCCCCAGCAGCTCGGGATCCTCCAGCATCAGCGCCTGGGCCTGGAAGATGGCCGCCTGCTCGGCCCCGGTATCCTCCTTGGCCCGTGCGTACACCTCCGCCAACTGTTCCTTCGCCACTTCGAGGGCGGCTTGGAAGCGAGCCCATTCGGCCTCCGGATCCTCCACCCGATGCCGTTCGAAGTGGAGGTCGATCCGCCGGTACTGGAAGACCGGCCCGATAGCGATCCCCCGAGAAGCAGCGATCCCACGCAGCCTCTTCACGTTCCCTCCCCAAAGTTGTTCTCGACCAGCGATTCCAGGGCCGCCAGGGCCTCGTCGGCGTCCTCTCCCTCGGCCCGGATGGTGATCACTGCCCCCTGGTTGGCCCCCAGGGTCAGCACGCTCAGGATGCTCTTGGCGTTGGCCTCGCGCTCGCCGTGGATGACGGTGATGTCGCTCTTGAACCGGTTGGCGGTCTGGACGAACAGGGCGGCGGGCCGTGCATGCAGGCCCACCTCGTGGTGCACGGTCAGGGTGATCTCAGGCATCGTCGCACTCCTACCACAGAAGCAAGATGGGGGTCTCTAGGACTTCCTTCAGGTCGACCAGGAACCGGGCCGCCTGGGCCCCGTCCACGATCCGATGGTCCGCCGAGAGGGTCATCCGCATCACCGGCCGGACGACGATCTCCCCGGCCTCGTTCACCACCGGCTCCCGTCGGGCAGCGCCCACCGCCAGGATGGCGGCCTGTGGCGGGTTGATGATGGCGGTGAACTGCTCGATCCCGAAAGGACCGAGGTTGGACAGGGTGAAAGTGCCGCCAGCGACATCGGCGGGTGTCAGCCGGCCCTCCCGGGCACGGGCCACCAGGTCGCTCACCTCGGCAGCGATCTCGGCGATCCCCTTCCGGTCGGCCTGGCGGATCACGGGGACGATTAACCCCTCGTCCAGCGCTACCGCCACCCCCACGTTGACCTCGGGCAGCAGGTGGATCTCCTCCCCTTGGAGGGTGCTGTTCAGCCAGGGGTGCCGTCGCAACGCCCAGGCGACCGCCTTGACCAGCAAGGCGGTGACCGAGACGCGCGGGCCACCGGTGGCCTCAGCCTCCTCGTTGAGCCGCGCCCGCGCCGACTCGAAGGCCTCCATATCCACCCGCACGGTGAAAGTGATGTGGGGCGCGGTCTGGTAACTGGCGGTCATCCGCTCGGCGATGGTGCGGCGCATCCCGGCGAGGGGGATCACCTCCGGAGCAGGTGCGGGAGCTGCCGAAGGCGCGGCGGCGAAGGCCAGCACGTCGGCCGCCTGGACCCGGCCCCGGGGGCCGGTCCCCCGCACCGCCCTCAGGTCCACCCCCCGCTCCCGGGCGATGCGACGGGCGGCAGGGGTGGCCCGCACCCGCTCCGGGGGCGGAGGTGCCGCTGGCCTTTCCTCCCGCCGGGCCAGCGCGGCCTCCACGTCCGCCCGGGTGATCTGTCCGCCAGGCCCCGTGCCGACCACGGTGCGCAGGTCCACCCCATACGCCTCCGCCAGCCGGAGCGCCACGGGGGTCGCCGGCGGAGCGCCTGCGTGCGGTGGCGGAGGCGCAGCCGACGGAGCAGGCGACGGCGGTGGAGGCGGAGGCGCAGCCGACGGAGCAAGCGACGGCGGTGGAGGCGGAGGCGCAGGCTCCACGCGGGCCCCCTCTGGCAGTTCCTCCCCCGGCTGGAGAATGTAGGCAATGATCTGGGTGACGGGCACCACATCCCCCGGCCCCACCCGCACCCCGGCGAGGATGCCGGAGGCGGGGGACTCGATCTCCACTGTCACCTTGTCCGTCTCTACCACCAGGAGCGGCTCCCCTTTCTCAACGTACTCTCCCTCTTTCTTCAGCCACTCGATGACGGTGGCCGTCTCCTGGGCCATCTCCAGTTTGGGCATGATCACCGGGGTCGCCACGGCTACACCCTCCCCTCCGCCAACCGGCGAGCCGCCTCGACGATGTTCTCTACCTGCGGGACGGCGTGATACTCTAGGGTGCGGTTGTAGGGGATGGGGATGTCCCGCCCCGCGAGGCGGACGATGGGCGCATCCAGATAATCGAACGCCTCGCTCTCGGCGATGACGGCCGCCAGTTCGCCGCCGAAGCCGCCCGTCTTGCACGCCTCGTGGACGATCAGCACCCGACCGGTCTTGATCACCGATCGGATGATCGTCTCCTTATCCAACGGCTTCAACGTGCGGGGGTCCACCACCTCCACCTCGATCCCCTCTTCGGCCAGCTGCTCCGCCGCCTGGAGGGCGCGCTGGACCATGATCGAGGTGGCAATAATGGTGAGGTCGCGCCCCTCCCGCTTCACCTCGGCGGTGCCCAGGGGGATGGTGTAGGGCTCCTCCGGCACCGGCCCCTTGACCTTGTACAGCAGTTTGTGCTCGACGAAGATCACCGGGTTGTCGTCCCGGATGGAGGCGATGAGGAGCCCCTTGGCATCGTAGGGGGTGCTGGGCATCACCACCTTGAGGCCGGGGATGTGGACGAACCAGTTCTCCAGGCTCTGGGAGTGCTGGGCGGCCGCGCCGGTTCCGGACCCGGCAGGGGTGCGGAGCACGAAGGGGACCTTCTCCTTGCCGCCGAACATAAAGCGGATCTTGGCCGCCTGGTTGACCAACTGTTCGGAGGCGAGGGTGATGAAGTCCATGAACATGATCTCCCCCACCGGCCGCATCCCGACCAGGGCCGCGCCGGTGATCGCGCCGGCGATGGTCAACTCGCTGATGGGCGTGTCGATGACCCGCTCCTCGCCGAACTCTTCGATCAGCCCCAGCGTCACACCGAACGCCCCGCCGTAGACCCCGACGTCCTCCCCGATGATGAAGACCCGTTCATCGCGCTGCATCTCCTGCCGCAGCGCCTCGCGGATCGCCTCGGCATAACTCAGTTCTCGCATCAGGCGTACACCCCTTCCTCGATAGTGTCGAGGCTGGGCTCCGGGCTGGCCTCGGCGAAGGCCACCGCCGCATCGACAGCGGCGTAAGCCTCATCCCGGATCCGGTCGGCCTCCTCTTCGGTCAGGATTCCCTCCTCGATCAGCCGTGCCCGGAAGCGCTTGATGGGGCACTTCTTCTTCCACGCTTCGATCTCCTCGCGGGTGCGGTACCGGTTGACGTCGCTCTTGGAGTGGCCGCGCCAGCGGTAGGTGACGTTTTCGACCAGGGTAGGGCCTCCGCCCGCCCGCGCCCGGTCCACCGCCTTCTTCACCGCCTCGTAGACCGCCATCACGTCGTTCCCGTCCACCGTCACCCCGGGGATGCCGTAAGCAGCGGCGCGGTCGGAGATCCGTTCGATGGCGAAGGCCTTACGAACCGAGAGGGACATCGCGTACTGGTTGTTCTCGCACACGTAGACCACCGGCAACGACCAGATGGCGGCCATGTTGAGCGATTCGTGGAACGCCCCGGTGTTGGCTGCACCGTCGCCGAAGAAGCAGAGGATGATCTGGTCCCGCCTCTGCATCTTGAGGCCCAGCCCGACTCCCACGGCGATGGGGATGCCTCCGGCCACGACCCCGTTGGCCCCCAGGTTGCCGCTCTCGACGTCGGCGATGTGCATCGAGCCGCCCCGACCACGGCAGTAGCCGGTCTCCTTGCCCATGAACTCCGCCATCATCTTGTTCAGGTCGGCCCCCTTGGCGATGCAGTGGCCGTGCCCCCGATGGGTGCTGAGAATCAGATCGTCGGGTCGCAGAGCGGCGATGGAGCCGACGGCGGAGGCCTCCATCCCGATGGAGAGGTGCATCGTGCCGTGGACCTTCCCCATCGCGTACAGTTCCTCCGCCTTCTCCTCGAAGGCGCGGATGGTGTACATCTGACACAGCAGTTCCCGTTTCCGCTCCGGGCTCAGCGTCATTGTCCCCCATCCCCTACTCTGCCTTCTTCAGCGCCTCGACGATCTGGGCCTCCAGGGCCTCCATCCCGACGCCCGAGAGGAACGGAACGCCGTTGAAGACCGGGATCCCCAGGTCCTTGGGGACGGGGGTCGTCGCCACGATGATGTGGGGATCGAACGTGGAGGTCCGGCCTCGCACCTCCGCCGCCTTGCACTGGGCGACCCTGACCGGGATCCCCGCCTTCTGGGCGATCTCTTTGACCTTCTCCGCGACCACCGTCGCTGTTGCGATGGACGTTCCGCAAGCGATCAAAACGCGCTTTTCCTCCATCTTCTTTGCCTCCTTAACTCCGATTTCCTGCATCCTGGCTTTCTGCCTCTTCGAACCGAAGATGCTGGCGGAAGATGTCCACCACCTCCGCCGGGGTTCTCGCCCCAGCGATCCGCCTCAGCACCCCCGGCGTCTGGAACATCTCCACCAGCCGCTGCAGCAGCGTGACCAGCAGATCGGACTGGGCGACCGCCAGCGCGCAGACGATCCGCACCGGCACGCTCCCATCCGGGTTGCCCATCTCCCCGAACTCCACCGGCTCCTCCAGCACGCCCACGGCGATCGCCTGCCGGGAGACGTGTTCCACGTCGGCGTGCGGGATGGCGACGCCGACCTCCGGAGTGGGGAGGCCGGTGGCGAAGACCTTCTCCCGCTCCAGGGCGGCCTGAACCCAAGTGGGCTTCACGAACCCACCCGCCTCCAGCCGCGCCCCTAGTTGGGAGATGGCATCGGCCGCGCTCTCGGCGCGCATCGGCACGACCACCAGATCCTCCCGCACCCACTCGTCCTGCCCCTTACTTCTCTCGTCCATGCTCCTCCAGTCGAACTCCGTGCTGGCGCAACGTCTCCGCGATCCACTGGGCGGAGAACGGAAATTTCTGCTCCACCGTCTCCGGCCGGACGGGCACGGGCCACAGGTCCAGCCGATGCGGGATGAACCAGGCCCACCGCCGGAGCGACTCCGCCCAGCGGGGATAGATCCGCTTGTACAACCCCCGGGCAGTGATGTGGGGCTTCTGGGCAATGAGGTCCCGGCTCATGTCCACCACCAACTCGGTCGTCTTCCGCTCGATGCGCCGCAACTGATAGCGACCCGCGGCGAACAGGCCCAGCCAGACGGCGAAGACGGTTGTGACGAGGGTGGGATGGCCCACGATGAAATCCAGGACCTGACTTCCCCAACTTCCCAGCATCATCCGAAGAAGTGCGTCGAACATACTCCTCTCCCTCACGCCGCCGGAACCACGCAGAGGAACCCCAGCGGCTCATCGCCTATGGCACGGAACTGGTGCGGCTCGTTTCCCGGAATGTAGACCACGTCGCCTGGGCTCACCTCCACCTCCTCGTCCCCCATCCGCACCCGGCCGCGGCCGTGGAGGATGTAAACCCCATGGTCGTGGGGATGTTGGTCCAGCCCCGAGTGACCACCGGGCTCGATACGGAAGTAGCGGACACGGAAGTGGGGCGCGCCGTCCTGCGGCCCGATAAGGACCTTCCCCGACACGCCCACCACGTCGGGGCCTGCGACCTTCTTTTCCGGCACGCCTTCCCAGTCCAACCGACCGTCCGAGCCTGCGAACCGGTGGAGAACTCCCATCCCCTACCCCTCCGTCTCGTCGAGGGCCAGCACCCGCTCCGCCGCCGTGTCGTCGGTGATCAACACGTCCACGCACCCTCCTCGCAGCGCGCCGAGGATCGCCTCCGCCTTCGCCGCTCCCCCGGCCACGCCGATCACCTGGCCGATGGTGTGGATGTCCTCCGGCTCGATGCCGACGATCCGCCGGTTCAAAGGGATGTCCAGGATCCGTCCGCGGATGTCGTAGTGGCGCGCGCAGATGTCCCCCACCACCCCCTGCTCCCGCAGCCGGGCCAGCGCCTCCCGGTCCAGATAACCCGCCCGCAGGAGGCTGGAGACCTCCGGCCGGGGCGAGCCGATGCCCACCAGCGCCAGATCCGCCTTCCGGGCGATGTCCAAGGTCTCGCGGATGTGCGGTTCCTGGAGCAGCGCCTCCCGCACCTGGGGCGATTCGACGATCAGGGGGGCATGCAGATACCGGTACTCCCCCCCATAGACGCTGGCGAGGAGTCGGGCCAGGTCCGGCCCGTCGATCAAGGGGTCGCTCGTGCCTACCGCGCCGATCATCTGAACCACCCTGATGGAAAGCCGTCGCTTCGGCCGAAGGGCCTGTACGGTGCTGAAGACCGCTGTACCCCAGGAGATGCCGAAGGTCATCCCGTCGGCGAGGATGTTGTCGATGTGGCGGGCCGCCAGCACTCCCAGCCCTTTCAGGACCTCGGAGTAGGGCCTCCCCTGCGCCTGCAGCACCCGGGCCTGGTGAAGGTGAAAACGTCGGACCAGTTCCCGCTCCAGTTCCGGCACGGTCCTCCAAGGATGATGGATGATGATCTCCACGATACCCGCATCCCGGGCCTCCCGGAGCATACGGGAAACGGTCGAGCGGGACGTCCCGATCCGGCGTGCGATCTCGGCCTGGGTCAGGTCCTCTTCGTAGTAGAGGCTGGCGATATGGGCTAGGAGTTCCTCGTGGTCCATCATGCGCGACCTTGAGGGCGGGACACGCGGGGCACCAGGARGCCCGCCCCGCGTGTCCCAGYCGATYGMTGGGTAAGGAAAGGTTATCCCTCGGCGGCCTGCTCCTCCGGCTTTGGCGCACCAGCGGCGATCTCCCAGGCGACCGGGTTCCTCTTGTAGAGGAAGACGATCACCCCAAAGATCACCACAGCGATGATCCAGCCGATCCATCCGCCCAGTTGGCTGAAGTTGAGCAAGAGCCACGTGAGCGGGTTGGTGCCGTCGCAGATGCTGGCGATCTGGGTTGCTCCCTCGGGCATGTCGAACTGGGCGTCGATGGCGGCGGCGGTATGGAGCGGCGCGATGGAGGTGCCGATGATCAGGCCGACGGCGATGACGATGGTGCCGATGATCACGCCCCGCACGATGTTACCCCGGGTAATGGGGGCGATCATACAGACCATGAAGGGGATCACCGCCAGATCGGCGAAGGGGAGGATGCGGTTGAGGCCGATGGTGCTCAGGCCGATGGCCAAAGCGATGGTGACCGGCACCAGCAACAGGGCAGTGGCGATGGCGGCTGGATGGCCGATCAGGATGGCGGAGTCCAGACCGATGTAGAACTCACCTCCAGCGAACCGGCGCTTCATGAACTCGCGGGCCGCCTCGGAAATGGGGATCAACCCTTCCATCAGGATGGCGACCATCCGAGGCATCAGCAGCATCACCGCGCCCAGGTTGATCGCCAGCCCCAGGATCTTCTGCAACTGGACGCCGAAGTTTCCCACCGCTGCGTCGCCCAACCAGGCCAGGCACCCCAGGACGAAGCCGATGACCACGCCCAGAACGATGGGCTCGCCCAGGATGCCAAAGCGGCGCTGGATCGCCTCCGGGTCCGCATCCAGCTTGTTCAGGCCGGGGATGGCATCGATGAGTTTGTTCAGGGGAATGGCGATGGGAACATAGGCCGCGGAGAAGCCGTGAGGGATGGAGACCGCCGGCACGCTGTAGAAGTCCTGCACGCCGGGAGCGGTCCAGTCGGCCAGGAAGAGCGCGATCGCGGCGTTCAGCGCAGCGGTCGCCAGAGCCAGCGCCAGATTCTGGGAGACGGCGAAGACCAACGCGCCGGTGAAGGCAAAGTGCCAGAAGTTCCAGATGTCCACGTTGAGGGTCTTCGTCCCCCGGGCTACCAGCATGATGATGTTGACCAGGATGGAGAGGGGGATGATCCACGTGCCGACCGTCCCGCCGAAGGCGATAGCAGCGGCCGCCGGCCACCCAACGTCCACCACGTCCAGCGAGACTCCGATGCGGTCCACCATCGCTTGCGCGGCATCACCCAGGTTCGTCCACAGCAGGCCGATGACCAGGTTGATGCCCACGAAGGCAATACCGATGGTCACCGCGGAGCGGAAGGCCCGCCCTGGCTTGGCTCCCAGGATCAACCCTATGATGAAGATCACGATGGGCAGCATCACCGTCGGGCCAAGCCCCTTGATCCAGTCGATTATGACGAAAAGCCAGTCCATAGTGTCCTCCTTCACTACACTCGACTGCGACCGAAACGATACTGCCGAACGGCGTCTTTGTCAACTTCTCTCCGCCCCGATAACCCATCACCCCCTTTCCGATCCTTGAAAGCCGGTACCCTGGCTCCTCGATCGGGCGGACCCCAATATGGAGAAGACCTCAGCACTGTGGAGGGAAGATTGAGGGGAGACACACCACCAGTCGGGGCAGACGTTGCCAGGAGGTTCTTTCTCCATAGAGGTTACCTGGAAGCCCCTTTGGACGGTGGGGACAGCTGCCCTGTGTCCACTCGGACCGCTACCAACGACCACGGCACGGGTTGCTCCGCGATCCCCCACTCCACGCCTCCAGGCAGAGGACAGAGGTCCACCAAGCGGTTCCCGGCTCCTAATGCCTACAGGAACCCATTGGATTGCACATTTGTGCATAAATCGCGCAAATGTGCAACCATATTATATCACGGGGGCACACGTTTGTCAATCCACTCTGGGGGCTTGTTCCGTCAAAGCCAAATCTCCCCATCCAGGATAAACTCATTTCTGACAACAAGGGGAGGAGATGTCAGAAATGGGACGGCGGGGGGGTCTGTGGAAGGACCCGGTAGTTCAGCATCGGCTGCAAGTGGGGGGATATGCTCAGATTCACGGCAACACCTCGCAGGCGGCGAGGCGGTTTCACCACGATCGCAAGACGGTGCGCGACTATCTGCGGAGGTACCAGGAGTTCGAGCGGATAGGCGATCCGGCGGCTTTCTCAACCGGCATTGAAGGGGAAAGTTCGCCTCTCACGCCGCCAACGGCTCCAGGTCACCAATGCAGCCGCAGGGCCTTCCGCCTATGTCCGGGCTCTCCTTCGAAGGTCGGTGTTGGGTCGCGGACCTACCGGTGCCCTACCTCCACGTACCGTCTGATCTCCTCCACGGACATTCCCTCAAGCCCCAATCGCGCCAAGGTCCGGCCCTCGCTCCAGAAATCCCGCTTCAGCAACCCACATGCGACGTTGACGATCCCCCGGCTGGCAGGCATCTCCACCCCGGCTGCCTCCCCCAAAGCGATGATGGGGACCAGGCTGCAGGGCACATCCTCGGTGAGATACCGCATATTGAGGGTCTTCGGCGCTTTGATACCCTGGTAGGCACCGTTGCTCTGGATGCGCTCGTAAAGGGTGTTCCCATGAACTCCCTCGTAGGCTCGCATCAGCCAGTCGGCCGCCGATTCGACCTCCACGCCGTAGGCCTCCGCCACCTGCATCCGCTCCCCGTCGATCACCTCTAAGAAACCAACCACCATCGGGGTCATTCCCTTGTAGAAATCGAACTCCTCCTTGGCCTCGATCCGGTTGGCGTTGAGGATCGCCGTGCTGGGGTGGAAGACAGCACCGATGTTGTCGAGACTGGTCTCCAAGACGTTGGCCGCGGGGACGAACTGGGGATACAACCTTCGAACCGCCTCCACCACCCGCGGGGTGTCCACGGCCGGCAGGGCGGCTACCGGGACCTCCCTCTTGGTCCCCATAATGTGAACCCGCGCAGGGCCGACGAGACGGCAGGCGTAGATCAGTGTCTGAGCCTCGGCGACCAACACGCGGGCCCGCACCCCTTCCTCCCGCAGCGTGTTGGCGAACTCCAAAGCGCCACCGGTCCGCCCAGGGTTGAGGAGAACGACCTGACCGTCCCGCAAATGGGGCGCGCAGACCTGGGCCATGAAACGGTGAGCGAACGCCGGGGCCACCACCATAATGACGTCGGCCCAGCCGACGACCGGGGCCGGGTCCGTAGTAGCCACCTCCACAGGCCCGAACCCCTCTACCGCCCCCTCCAGGACAACACCACCCTGCTGCTGGAGGGCGACGATCTCTTCCGCGAACCTCGTATACAGCCGAACGGGGAGCCCTTTCAGGCCCAGGTGCCCGGCGACGGCGTGCGCCCCGTTGCCGCCGCCGAGGACTGCGACTTTAGGCGTTTCCATGGCCACACCTCCTTACAGAACTTATGGATCGCTTTCCGCCGAACCGCAGAGAACACAAAGACCGCAAAGGGAACCCCTTTGTTCCCCTTTGCGGATGGAGGAACCGATGCGCTCTCGAACCAGGCAGAGGGGGAGCACAACCAACAGGAAGGGGAAAGGTCGGGGAGGGCTGCCCGCCCATCGGGCCCCACCTGGTGGCGGCCTGGGCGGCGCAGCCCCTATGTTCTGGAGGCTTTTCGGTCAGAGAACCCTCGCAGCCGTTGGTCATCACATGCTCACTCGATGGCAGGCTACCCGATGGCCCTCGCCCACCGCGGCGAGGATCGGCTCCTGCTCTTCACAGACCTTGCCGACCTTGGCAAAGCAACGGGTATGGAAGCGACACCCGCTGGGCGGGTCGATCGGGCTGGGAACGGCACCCCTCAGGATGATCCGCTCTTTCCGAATCGATCGGTCGATAACCGGCACGGCAGCCATCAACGCCTGAGTGTAAGGATGGACCGGATGGGTAAACACCTCGTCGGTCGGCCCAACCTCCACGATCTTACCCAGGTACATAATCGCCACCCGATTGCTGATATACCGGACAACGCTCAGGTCGTGAGCGATGAAGAGGTAAGTCAGATCGAACTCCTCCTGCAATTCCTCCAGCAGATTGATGACCTGAGCCTGGATGGACACGTCCAGCGCGGAGACTGGCTCGTCGCACACGATAAACCGGGGCTGCATCGCCAGCGCACGGGCAATGCCGATGCGCTGCCGCTGTCCGCCGGAGAACTGGTGGGGATACGCATCCATCCGTTCCCTGGGAATCCCCACCCGCTCCAGCAGCCGGGCCACCTCCTCCTCGATCTCCCGAGCGTCCCGCAGCCCCCGGTTCCGCAGGGGCGTGGCGATGATCTGCCGCACCGTCTTACGGGGGTTGAGGGAGGAGTAGGGGTTCTGAAAGATGATCTGGGTAAAACGGTAGAAGCCGAGGCGGCCTCGCGCTCCCTCATCGACGATCCATCCCTCGGAGAAGATGACACTCTCCCGGCTGAAATCCTCGGCGGTGATCTCGTGCCCCTGGAACAGAACGCGACCAGCCGTGGGCCGCTCAAGACGGGTCAGCACTCGACCGAGGGTGGTCTTGCCGCAGCCGGACTCCCCCACCAGACCCAGGGTTTCGCCGGGCCAGATCTGCAGATCCACCCCGTCCACCGCCTTCACCACCTGGTCTCGCTGCCGGGTCAGCAACTTGACCAGGAGGCTGCGCCGGATGGGGAAATACTTTTTCACCCCAATCGCCTCGACCAGCGGTCGCTCCGTCTGCGGCCCCATGCCTTGCTCCCCGGACTACTCTACAGTCTTCACCACAGCGGCACAGAGGGCGCAGAGTTTTCCCGTTTCTCCCAAAGCTTCCATACCCCTCCGTGTCCTCTGTGTCTCCGTGGTCCTAATACAAAAGGCATCGCACCCAGCGGCCCGGTTCGACCTCCTTGAGGGGGATCCGACGATCCTCCCTGCACTCCGGTCGGACGACATCACAGCGAGGGGCGAACGGACAACCAGGCGGCAACGTCGCCAGGTCCGGCACCAACCCAGGGATCGGCCTGATCTTCTCCCGCTTGCCGTAGATGCGCGGCAGGCAACGAAGAAGCCCGCGAGTGTAAGGGTGGAGAGGCTCCGTCGTCACTTCCTCGGTGGCTCCCTTTTCCATGATCTGACCGGCGTACATAATGGCGATCGTATCGCAGAACTCCGCCACCACCCCCAGGTTGTGGGTCACCAGGATGATGCCCATCCCTCGCTCCCGGTTGATCCTCTCCAGGAGGTCCAGAATCTGGGCCTGGATGGTGACGTCGAGGGCGGTCGTCGGCTCGTCGGCTAAGAGCAGTTGGGGCTCGCAGGAGAGGGCGATGGCGATGATCGCCCGCTGCTGCATCCCGCCGGAGAACTCGTGGGGATAGCGGCGCAGGCTTTCCTCCGGGTAGGGGATCCCCACATCGTTCAGCACCTGGATCACCCGCTCTATCTCAGCCCGCCTCCGCGCCCGCCCCCTCCCATCCACCAGGCCGTGGATGCGCAACGACTCCCGGATCTGCTCCCCCACTCGAAAGACGGGGTTGAGAGTGGTCATCGGATCTTGAAAAATCATAGCGATCTTCCGCCCGCGGACCCTCCTCATCTCAGAGGAGGACTTGGCCAGCAGGCTCTCCCCGCGGAAGAGTACATCCCCTGCCACGATCCGGCCGGGGGGAGGAACCAGCCGGAGGATGGAGAGGAGGGTTACGCTCTTACCTGAGCCGGATTCGCCCACGATCCCCAGTTTCTCCCCCTCCCGCACCGTCAGGTCCAGACCGTCCACCGCCCGTACCAGACCGCGCCGGGTGGGGAAGACAGTGGTCAGGTTTCGAAGTTCCAACAATGGTTGAGACATATCGCCCACACTCACCACAGAGACACAGAGAGCACAGAGGTTAAGAGAGTCTTTCAGGCAAAAGGTTCTCCGGATCCTCCGCGTCTCTGTGGTTTCTTCACCTCACTCGATCTTCAGCCTCGGGTCGAGGATATCCCGCAATCCCTCGCCGAAGAGATTAATGGAGAGCACCAGCACCAGGATCGCCAGGCCGGGCAGGGTAGAGATCCAGGGGGCCACGAAGAGAAAATCCCGCCCCTGGTTCACCATCGAGCCCCAGGCGGGGATATGGGGCGGGACCCCCAACCCCAGAAAACTGAGGGAGGCCTCCATAATGATCATATAGCCCATCCGAAGGGTTGCCAGCACCAGGATGGAGTGGACGATGTTGGGAAGGATCTCGGAGACAATGATGATCAGGTCGGGCTGCCCGACCACCCGGGCGGCATCGACGTACTCCTTGGTCTTCTCCGCCAGCATCTCCCCGCGGGAGAGCCGGAAGAACTCCACCCAACTCTTGAAGGTGAGGGCAGCGATCAGATTGGAGAGACCCGGCCCCAAGAAGGCCATCACGCCGATGGCGAAGATCAGGAAAGGCCAAGCCAGGAGGAGATCGGCCAGTCGGGAGAGGACACCGTCGATCCAACCGCGGTAATAGCCCGCCACACACCCCAGCGCCGTCCCGACGAAGGCGGAGATCGCCACCGTCACCACCCCCACCCCCAGGGAGACACGGGAGCCGAAGATGATACGGGAGAGGATGTCCCGCCCCTGAAAGTCGGTCCCCAGGGGATAGGCCGGGTTCCCGCCGGCGGACCAAGCGGGCGGGGTGAGGCTCGCACGAGGATCACCGACCTCTGGATCGTGGGGAGCCAGATAGGGGGCAAAGAGGGCGGCCGCCAGATAGAGAAGGACAATGAAGCCACCTATCAGGGCGGAAGGATGCCCCCTCAGTTCCCGCAGAAACTCAGCCAGCCCCCGTCCCAGGAGCCGGATCCGAATGCTGAGGGGATACCAGATGTGGGCGATCACTGCACCTCGCTCCGTTCGTCGCTACAGGGTGATCTTCGGGTTGAGGTAAGTGTAGAGAACGTCCACGAGCAGGTTGGCGATCACGTAGGTGAAGGCGTAGGTCATCACCGCCCCTTGGACCAGGGGGAAATCCCGATTGAAGATGGCGGAGACGACGAGGCGGCCCAGCCCTGGCCAACCGAAGACCGTCTCCACGACCATGTTTCCACCCAGGAGAGCCCCCACCTGGAGGCCGACCACCGTGACGGTGGGAATGAGGGCGTTGCGCACGCCGTGCTTCATGATCACGAGGAACTCCACCTGGCCTTTGGCACGGGCCAAAGTGATGTAGTCGGCGCGCAGGATCTCCACCAGACTGGAACGCAGCACTCGGGCGACGATGGCCGCCAGCGTCGCCCCGAGCGTGACCGAGGGAAGGACCAGGTGACGCAAAGCGCTGACCAGGGCGGCCCGGTTGCCGGTGAGGATCGAATCCAGCACGTAGAAGCCGGTGACCTCCTGCAGGCCCACATCGTGGTCGATGCGCCCCTGGACCGGCAGCACCCCCAGTTTCACGGAGAAAAACAGGATCAGGATCAAGCCCAGCCAGAAGGAGGGCATAGAGACGCCAAGGAAGGCACCGGCCATGCTGGCTCGGTCCAGGATGGAGTACTGTTTGACGGCGGAGAGGATGCCGATCGGGATCGAGATGGCCAGCCCAAAGAAGAGCGCGCCCACCGCCAACTCGATGGTGGCCGGTAGGTGCGCCAAGATCAACTCGGCGACGGGCACCCGCTTGACGAAAGAGGTGCCCAGATCCCCTCGAAGGACATCCGTCAGGAAGAGCCAGAGTTGAACATGGATGGGCTTATCCAGGTTGAACTCCCGCCGCATCGCCTCCATCTCGGCGTCGGAGATACCCACCATCTCCCCCATCATAATGTCCACCGGATCGCCGGGGGTCAGGCGCATAAAAATGAAGACCATAACTGCCACGCCGAGCATGATGGGGATGGTGATCAGGACCCGTTCCAGGACTTTGGCCGCCCTCATCTATCTTCCGCCTCTACCACAGATAAAACCGCAGGGGTCGCAGAGAACCCAAAGGTGGTGAGTTCACCAGGAAAAACCGTGCGTCCTCTGCGCCCCTTGCGGTTTACTCCTCATCGTACTTTCAGGGCCCGCCCACTGTGGCGTCTCGTTCAAGCGGGGAGGGCGGGCCGCCAGGCGCGACGGCCCGTCCTCCGATCGCTACTCTTCCAGCAGCCAGACGTCGTGGAGGTTGACGCGGCTATCCGGACTGGGCTCCCAGTTCTGCACCCGGGCGCGGGAGGCTTCGATCTCCTGGGGGACATAGAGGAAGATGGCGGGAGCGTCCTCATAGATGAGCCGCTGGGCTTCGTAATAGATCTCGCGGCGGACCTCCGGATCGACCTCGACCGCGCCGGCCTCGATCAGTTCGTCCACCCGGGGGTTGGAGTAGCAGGCGAAGTTCCCCCGCCCCCAGGGCGTGCCCTCGATGCGGGTGTGCCACTTGGCCTCGATGTAGCCCACCGGATCGAAGGCCGAGTCGCCCCAGTCCCGCAGGAAGGCCTGCCGCTCGCAGTTCAGCAGGAGAGGCTTCACCACGCCGTACTCCCAGGTGCGGACGCTGACGTCGATGCCGAAGGAACGGAGCTGTCCGGCCACCGCCTCGGCGATGGGGACGTACTCACCATAGGCATCTAAGACGAAGGAGAAGGGTTCCCCGTCCTTATCCAGGATCCCGTCCTCGTCGCTGTCCGTCCAACCGGCCTCGGCCAGCAGTTCGTAGGCCTTGTCCGGATCGTAGCCGTAGGGCTCCAGGTTCGGATCGGCGTAGTTGTTGAAGGGGGAGAGGGGACCGGGCAGGACCACGCCGTAGCCACCAGCCACCTGGGCCAGSAGCARYTCGGCGTCKACCGCGTAGTTGARRGCRCGRCGAACCCGCACGTCGTCGAAGGGAGGCATCGTGACGTTCAGATCCACGAACTTGGGCCGCGTYCCGGCRCAGGTCTTGACCACGATGTTGGGATCACCCAGAAGCCGGGGCACCATGAAGGAGGGGACCCCCTGRATAATGTCCACCTCCCCGGCCARCAGGGCRGCCACCCGGGTCGAGGTCTCCGGGATCATCTTGAAGATCACCCGCTCCAGCGGAGCCGGGCCGACCGGCGGCAGGTCGTCCGCCCCGCCGTAATAGTCCTCGAACCGCTCCAAGACGATCTGGTCATCCAACGAGCCCTCGACGAACTTGAAGGGGCCCGCGCCCACAGGGGCCTTGGCAAAGGCCTCGCAACCTACCTCCTCCAAATAATCCTTCGGCACGATCTGGTTGTGGACCAGCATCTGCATAAAGGGGGCCCAAGCGCTCTCGAAGTAGAAGCGGACGGTGTAATCGTCCACCTTCTCCACCCGGGTCATCGGACCGAGGAACCCCCTGCGGGGGGAGGCCTCGCCGCAGATGCCGTCGTCCGCCAGAATGCGCTCGAAGGTGTAGACCACATCATCGGCCGTCAGGGGCTCGCCGTTGTGGAAAGTGACCCCCTGCTTGAGGACGAATTCGACGGTGGTGTCGTCGATCCACTGATAGGACTCGGCAAGCTCGAGGACGACCTCGTTGTCGGTCGTGCGGGTGACCAAGCCGTCAAAAATGTTGCGGATGACCGTTTCGGTGGGCCGGTCGCTGTAGGCGGCCGGGTCGAGGGTCACAATGCTGTCTGTCGCCAGCCCCACCACCAACGTACCTCCGCGGACAGGACCCGCGATGGGGGTGGCCGTCACGGGGACCGGGACGGTGACCGGCACCTCTACAGGGACGGTGACCTCGACCGTCTCCGGCGCTGCCGGCGCGCAGGCGGTGATTGCCACCAACAGCACCATCGCCATCGCTGCGACACGCGCCAATCGCTTGCTGCCGATCATCTTCCTGTTCCTCCTTTCCTTGATGACGCTAGACTCCTGGATCGAAACGGCACTATATGTCGGTTCGGTCCATAGGCACCTCCCTCCCGCTAGCCTGTCGCTACACGAAGACAATCCTCCCTGTGGGGGCGAAAAGCGGTGAAAGGAGTGGGACAGGAAACGTCTAAGCAACTTTGTGGATGTTCGTCTTCGATCGGCGCACACCTGTCGCCAGCGTGAGAAGTATACCACGAGTTCCCCCCTTTGCAAAACCGCCCCGAAACACGAGTTGACAAAACGGGTGAAAGGTGGTAGAATCATTCATACCGACCGGTCGGTATGAATGAAGGCCCTCAAGGCCGCAACAGGGAGACGAGAATGACCCGAGGAGAACAGACGCGGGAACGCATCTTAGAAGCAGCCGAGGCATGCTTCGCCCGTAACGGGTACGACGCCACCGGGGTGGCCGAGATCTGCCAGCGGGCTGGGGTGACCAAGGGAGCCTTCTACCACCACTTCCCCAGCAAACAGGCGCTCTTCTTGGAACTGCTGGAGCGATGGTTGGAGACCTTGGATGAACAACTGGCCGCGCTTCGCGCCAAGGCGGAAAGCGTCCCGGAGACGCTCTCGATGATGTCCGGGATGGCCCGGCACATCCTCCAGGAAGGGCACGGCCGGCTGCCGATGTTCCTCGAGTTCTGGAGCCGGGCCGCCCGCGAGCCCGCCGTCTGGCGGAGAACCATCGCCCCCTATCGACGCTACCGGGCCTTCTTCACCGGCCTGATCGAATCCGGGATCGCTGAGGGTACCCTCCGGCCTGTGGATCCTGAGGCCGTTGCAGGCGTCCTCGTCTCCCTCGCCGTCGGCCTGATGATGCAGGGGCTGATGGACCCCCAGGGGGCCGACTGGGGCAAGGTGGCCGAGGAGGGGGTCCGCCTCCTCCTGTCCGCACTGACGGTCGAGGATGAAAACCACG
>DUEL01000089.1 GCA_011192125.1 Thermoflexia bacterium | reverse complement strand
TGTCATCTTTCGGCCTATACTGGTCCACGGGTTTTCACCCAAACTGGGCCACCGGTTTTCGCCCAAACTGGGCCAACCCTTTTCACCCAAGATGGTCCACCCCGTTTCGGCCAAACGGGGCCACCGGCGCGCTGGCGCAATTCCCTTCCATCGGGCATACTTCCTCTTCCAACTCTGCAGGAAGAGGAGAAAAGATGCCCGGAAAGAGGAAAGAGACAATGGACATCCGAGAGATGATGCGCCGCCTGCGCAAGGGCCAGAGCCATCGGGCCATCGCCAAAGCGATGAACGTGGACCGGAAGACCGTCGGTCGGTACCACGCCTGGGCGCAGGAGCAGGGGCTGCTGGAGGGGGACCTCCCCTCCCTGTCCGACCTGCAACGGTTGCTGGAGGAGACGATGGTTCCCTCCCCACCGCCCCAGAACACCTCCACCGTGGAGCCGTACCGGGACCTGGTGGTGAAGTTGCGCCAGCAGAAGGTGGAGATCGCCGCCATCCACCAGCGGCTGAGGGAGCGGGGGTACACCGGCAGTTACAGTGCCGTCTACCGCTTCGTCCGCGCCCTGGAGCCCCTCCAGCCGAAGGTGACGGTTCGGGTGGAGACCCGTCCCGGCGAGGAGGCTCAGGTCGACTTCGGCTACGCCGGCTTGATGATCGACCCCCAGACCGGCCAACGGCGCAAGACCTGG
Source organism: Thermoflexia bacterium (assembly GCA_011192125.1). Classification (GTDB taxonomy): domain Bacteria; phylum Chloroflexota; class Anaerolineae; order B4-G1; family DUEL01; genus DUEL01. Next base: position 2,064 of record DUEL01000089.1, on the reverse strand, counting down.
GCCTTCGTCATGACCCTCTCCTGGAGCCGCCACCAGTACGTCGAGTTCGTCTTCGACCAGACGATAGAGACCTGGCTGGCCTGCCACCGCAACGGGTTCGCTTTCTTCGGCGGCGTGCCGGAGCGGGTGGTGATCGACAACCTGAAGGCGGGGATCGCCCGCGCCTGCTGGCACGAGCCCCAGGCTCAGCAGTCCTACCGGGAGTGCGCCGACCACTATGACTTCCTCATCGCCCCCTGCCGCCCCCGCACCCCCCAGCACAAGGGCAAGGTCGAACAGGGGGGCGTCCACTACGTCAAACGGAACTTCCTCGGCGGCCGGGAGCCGACGACCATCACCCAGGCCAACGAAGACGTGCTGACCTGGTGCACCACCACCGCCGGCCAACGGGTCCACGGCACGACCAAAGAGCGGCCCCTGGACCGGTTCGAGGAGGTGGAGAAGGGGGCGCTGAAGCCGCTGCCGAACATCCCCTACGACCTGGCGGTCTGGAAGCGGGTCAAGGTCCATCGGGACTGCTACCTGGTCTTCCAGGGCTCCTACTACTCCGTCCCCTTCCGGCTGGTGGGCCAGACCGTCTGGGTGCGGGGGGGCACCCACCAGGTCCAGGTCTTCACCCTCGACTACCACCGGGTCGCCACCCACACCCGCGCCCAGAAGCCCGGTCAGCGGCTGACCCATCCCGACCATCTTCCCCCTCACAAACTCCCCGGCCTCTCCCTCACCCGGACGTCCTGCCGGCTGCAGGCCGACCGGGTCGGCCCCGCCACCTGTCAATTTTCGCCCGTCATGGGGCCAGGTGTTTTCGGCCAAGATGGTCCACTTTTGGGAACGGCGCACGGGCAACTCCTGGGTGAAAATCCGGTGACGATAGGTCGGTTAGACAGGGTCAGAAGGTTCGATACCCACCTCCTCTCCCTCCGGTCGGGGGCCCTGGGCGCGGTAGCTGGCACCGGTGATGACGACGATGTGGGCGTCGTGGGTCAGCCGGTCCAGCCCGGCCGAGGCCAGCAGCGGGTCGCCGAACAGCTCCGGCCACTCCTCCGGCGGCCGGTTGGAGGTGAGCAGGATGCTCCCCCTCTCGTACCGTCCGTCGATGACGTCGTAGAAGTCCTCCGGCCCCGGCGGCCGCAGCGGCTTGAGGCCGAAGTCGTCCAGGATCAACAGGTCGGGTCGGAGGTAGGTCTGCAGCCGCTTCTCCAACGTCCCATCCGCCCGCCCGCCGTTGAGGTGCTGGAGCATCCGATAGGTGTTGACGAAGAGAACGGTGTAGCCTCGCCGACAGGCCTCGTGGGCCAGGGCCTGGGCCAGGTGGGTCTTCCCCACCCCCGTCGGGCCGCAGAGGAGGACGTTTCGCCTGCGGCGGATGTAGGCACAGGTGGCCATCTCCAGCACCGCCTGCCGGTTGAGGGTGGGGTTGAAGCCGAAGTCGAACCCCTCCAGCGTCTTGGTGGTGTCGATGGCCGCGCGGCGGATGCGCAAGGCCAACTGCTTCTGCGCCCGCCGCTCCACCTCGTCCTCCAGCAGCCGGGCCAGGAACTCCACGTAGGTCCACCGCCCCTCGACCGCCTGTTGGTTGCGCACCTCCAGCGTCTCCAGAATGCCGGAGAGGCGGAGTCGCTTGAGGAAGGGGATCAGCTGATGGCTCATCTCCACGACCCACCTCCCTCGACCAGGTGGCCGACCAGTTCTTCGGGGGAACGGACGAAGGCGGAGGCGGGAGGGGGAGGCTCCGTGGAGGGCATCTCTTCCCTGTCCAGCCCCTGCGCCAGGATGCGCTTGATGGTCGAGTACGTGGGGTCGTCGAAGCGGAGGGCGCGGGCGCAGGCGGCCTCCAGCCGGTGGGGTGAGAACCGGTCGGCCAGGCCCAGGAGCCGGCCGGCGGTCCGCAGCCGGTCCTCCGGCCGATGGTCCAGCAGGAGGTCGACCACCTGCCGGGTGGCGGGGCCGACCCGGTCGGCCTGCAGCCGGCAGGACGTCCGGGTGAGGGAGAGGCCGGGGAGTTTGTGAGGGGGAAGATGGTCGGGATGGGTCAGCCGCTGACCGGGCTTCTGGGCGCGGGTG
>DUEL01000088.1 GCA_011192125.1 Thermoflexia bacterium | reverse complement strand
GCACCGGCACTTCAGGCCGGTGCCAGGCCCGCCGAGAAGGAGCCTCTCACCTGATGTCCGAGCTCCTGTCCGAGCTCCTGTCCAAAGGTCAGGTTGTCTCACCCGCCCGCGGTCTCTCCACCTACCAGCTTGTTACATATACCAATTCGCCGAAGTCCCTTGCAGGGGGACCTGATTTGATGTACAATCATCCTAGGGGTACCCGATGCTTCGACTGGCGATTGCGACGAAACAGGTGGACATTGCTCCTTACATTGCCCTCGCCTCGAAATACCAAGTTGGCCTGGAGATTCAGGTCTTCGGTTATCATCCCAACCTCCTAGACGGGGAGTGGAAGACCCTAGTCAAGCGGTACAAACGCCTCCTTCGAGAGTTCGCTGGCGAGCGGGCTCTCCATGGCGCTTTCTACGACATGAGCAGCGCCAGCCCCGACAACCGGGTACAGGCCCTCGTCCGCGCCCGATACCTCCTCAGCCTACAGATCGCAGCCGAACTAGAGGCCAGAACCGTCGTTTTCCACGCCAACTATCTCCCCTTCATCCGCCGCCCTGAGTACCTCCACGACTGGACGTGCAGCCAGGTCGAATTCTGGGCCAACCTTCTCCAAGAGGCCGAGCGGTTCAACCTCCTCATCGCTCTCGAGAATATGTGGGAGCCGAGGCCCGAGATCATCGCCAACCTCCTGAGACAGATCAACTCGCCCTGGCTCGGTGCCTGTCTGGACGTAGGCCACGTCCACCTCTACACCGACTCCACCCCCCTCTCAGGGTGGATCGACCAACTGCAACAATGGGTTGTCCACTGCCACATCAACAATCACCGAGGGTATTACGACGAACACCTCCCTCTGGACGCACCGGAGGGAGTTATCGACTATCAAACCGTCCTTCCTCTCCTAGAAACCCTGCCCCGTCACCCCGTTGTCTGTCTAGAGATGAACCATCTGGAGGACCTGGAGCGCAGCCTGCGCTACCTGGGTCGGTAAAGATCATCCCCGCCGCCTTCATCGCTCCGACCACGTGGAGCATGTAACCTTCTGGGCAGCAGAGCCGTTATGAGAATCGAGCACTGGGCAAGCAGCGCAAGCGACGTACAACTTGTACGCCAGGCCCAACGGGGGGACAAGACCGCCTTCGGTGAACTGTTCACCCGGTATGAGGGGCGGATCTACGGCTATCTCTACCGGATGGTGGGGAACCGAGCCTGGGCAGAGGACTTAACTCAGGAAGCGTTCATCCGCGCCCATCAGCACCTGAACCGCTTGGGACCCCCCTACGATTTCAAATCGTGGATCTATCGGATCGCTGGCAACCTGGCCATCGACGGACTCCGTCGCTATAGAGACGAGGTCTCCCTCCCAGACTGGGACGCTGGCGAGGCCACGGCTCCCGAACCGGCCGACGAGCGCGCAGGGATCGATCCGGAACAGGAAGTCCGCCGCGAGGAGGTTCGACAGGCCGTCTGGCAAACGTTACACCGGCTGCCTGAGAACTACCGCCAGATCCTCCTTCTACGAGAGATGGAAGGGCTCTCCTACCGGGAGATCGCCTCCATCCTGGGCATCTCTCTGGACAATGTGAGGGTCACCCTCCACCGTGCACGGCTGGCTTTTCGGGATCTCTACGGACTTCAAGTAATGATGGAAGAGGGTCGGCGGGTATGCCAAGAGTTAAACGAACTCCTGTCGGCAGAGATCGACGGGGAGTTGGACCGATCCGCCCGCCGCCGGGTCAAGAAACACATCGAGTCCTGCCCCGTCTGCCAGCGGACGCGGAAGGAACTGCTGGCTGTCTCCAATCTGCTGGCCCTCCTCACCCCCGTCTTCCCCCCACCATCCTTGCACTCACGCTTTCTGCACCGCCTGGAACAGATGCCGCCTCCCCAACCGGCCTCCCCACCACCACCGCCCCCGTCCCCTTCCTCAGGTCGAGGAGGAGGGAGTGGACCGGGGAGGTTCTTCTGGCTCGCATTGGCCGGTGGGATCGGTGGGGCGTTGCTTCTCGGAGCGACCGCGCTGATCGCTCTGGCCCTTTTCACCTATGGACCCTCTCCCACACCATCTCCGCCGCCCCCATCCCCAACCGCTGTTCAGGCCCCCGCCGTCCTCCCCTCCCCTACCCCTCAGCCAACACCGACTCCCACCGCTCCGCCTCCTCCTACGCCCACTCCCACCGCGACCCCCACGCCCTCTCCCACGTCCACACCGATCCCCACGCCTACGCCAACCCCTGTCCCGTCCATCGCCTTCTGGGCCGACGCGACCACGATCCCGGCCGGCTCTTGCACCACCATCCACTGGGAAACGGCAAACGTCGCCGGGGTCTACTTCGACGGTCAGGGGGTGGCAGGCGTGGGTTCCCACCAGACCTGCCCATGCACACCGGAGACGCACACACTGGACGTCCTGCTGCGAGATGGCTCCCATGAGGCCCGCACCCTCACCATCCAGGTCACCGGCTCCTGCGTCACGCCAACCCCCGACACACAGGGACCGCCAGCCCCCCGCCCCCTGGATCCCACGGGTGGCGTCGTCCTCTCCTGCCGCGCCGAAACCACCCTCTCCTGGGGGTCGGTGAGCGCCCCATCCGGCATCACCGGATATTACGTCCGCCTGGAGGAGACCTCAGGCACGCCCCGTCCGATCGGAGAGTGGGGTCCATTGGGCCAAACCCAACTGACTGTCCCCGTCTCCTGCGGGTACTACTACCGTTGGTCGGTGCGGGCGGAGGACGGAGCAGGCAACCTAGGCCCCTGGTCGTCGTGGGCCACGTTCGGCGTGGACATCGATTGAGGCCAAAGAGGATGTAACAACACCACGTCTGGACTCGTTACGGAGATGGAAACAGACGTTCGTCCATATCTTCCAGGAGGTACGTGATGAGACATCCTAAAGGGAACACGATCCTAGGCGCACTCACGATCCTTATGCTCCTCATTCTGGCCTGCAACGTATCGCCGGTGACCCCTACCGCTCCGGCTGGGGAACCCGTGGGCGAGGCCACCCCCCAACCACCCTCTCCTACCCCCGCCTCCGACGTCACCGCACAAACCGGCTGCACCCTCAACGGAGCCTTCGTCGC
>DUEL01000087.1 GCA_011192125.1 Thermoflexia bacterium | reverse complement strand
TGGGGTTGCCCACGCCACAGTATGGGCAGGTGACCACCGTCTCCTCCGCCCGCAGGCCGAGGCTGGCTCCCACACTCTCGCAGTAGTGCTCCACCGCCTCCCAGACCTGCTGGGGTAGGGTCAGGCCGGAGATGGAGCGGGCGATGTCGTCGATGCGGGTGATGAGGGAGATGGGGTTGACGAGGGCCATCAGGCCGGTCTGGGCCAGGTCGGCCACAGCCCCCAGCCATCGCTGCTGCCCCAGAGAGACCTGAACCCTTCCCTCGGTGCGGGCGATGCCGACGGTCAGCGCTGTCTGAGGGCCGCCCCACTCCCAGTCGCGGGAGGCGATCTGGACCAGTACGTGGTCGCCGTGCCCGATCTTCTGTGCCATCAGGTCGCCCCGGTTGAACTGAGCGACAAGAGCGTCAGCCAGTGCATCCGGTTGGATCTCGCCACGGTAGGTTCGCTGTTCCATAAGGAGTTCACACCTCCATACGAGTATACCGCCGGCTTACCAGCCAAGCGAGGCCCAGGGGAACCAGCACGGCAGCCGGCGCGCCCGGGCAGGCGGAGGAGCCGCCCTGGGGCTCTGGCGGGGTCGGCGTGGCTGCGGGCATCAAGGTCGGCGAGGGGGCTGGGGTAGGTGTGGGCCGGGGCGTAGGGGTCGGCGAGGGGGTGGGAGAGGGCGTCTTCGTGGGTGTGGGAGATGGAGTGGGTGTCTCGGTGGGCAGCAAGTCGGCGAGGGACGGGAACAGCCACAGACTGCCCCCGATGATCTCCAGCACCCGCGGGTCGCCAGGAGAGAGTTCCAGTGCTCGCTCCGCCACCGGGCGGAAATCCTCCGGCAGGATCTCCTCCCAAAACTCCGGCGTGTAGGTCATCCAGTCCAGGTATTCGATCATAACCTCCAACTGGTCCGGCTCCAGTTCCAGCACCCTTTTGTATAGGGAGGAGACCTCTTCGATCCATTCGGTGGTTCTGCCGACGGGAAGGACGCCGTACCGGTAGTACAGGCCGGCGCGGAGGGCGTGGATCAGGCCGAGAAGGGCCTCTACCGAATCCGGGTTAGCCTCCGCCTCCCGCCTCGCGGCGACGATGGCCTCCCATCGGGGTGGGGCCAGCAGGGTCAGGTGGACGTTGTCCTCCTCCGTCGGCTCCAGGTCCATGAAATGCCAGACCACATCGGTGCCGGAGATGGTGAAGCCAGGCGGGTTGGGCGGCTCGAAGAAGTCCTCGGGATGGGGAACGATAATGGCATTGTACTCGGTCACCTCATAAGGGAACCGGAAGGTGATGGTCCCCTCTCCGATGGGGCCCCACCAGCCCGCTCCGGTCTCCAGGATGTAGTAAAAGGTGCCATAGGGGACGTAACCGATGGGGCGCACGTCGTAAGCGACGCGTAGGACCACATCCTGGCCCGGCGGGAAGGTGACCGGCCAGGTGGCCCAGGGGACCATCTCGTCCCACTGACCCTTTGCCAGTTCTTGCTTTATTTCGACTGGCGTATCGTTCACCCAAGCGGTGAAATTCTGCACTGTGTTGGGTTCGCCAAAGAAAGATGGTGCGCCCAGGGGGAACCAGACGTCGAAGGCCTCCTCCTCCGTCCCCTGGTTCCGCATTACAAAGGTAGCTTCAACGTGACCGATCATCAGGTCGGCGGTGTACCAGGCGTCCGGATTGTCCTCTTTCCCTTCGATTACCAGGAGCACCTCTTCGCGGACCATCTGGACGTGGGTAGGGGTGTCGTCGGGATTGACCGCGCCGCCCTGGGCGTACCAGGGAGGCGCGGCGTCGGCCCAGGCCAGCCGCGCTACGGGAAAGAGGAGCAGCAGGACAAGAGCCACAGCGACGAGGTGGACTCGCCTGCCTACCCGTTTTTGTTTTCGCTCGGTCATCTGTGCACCTCCCCTCCAAGATGGACCACTGTAGCGGGGCAGACCCCCCACGTCTGCACTGCTACCTGCGCGGTTGACTCATTATAACAAGGATCTCGAGGGGAAAAAACCCCACCCAGCCCTATCTGCCGCGGGATTCGGCGATCTGCCGCACGATCTCGGCGAAGGCGGCGGGGTCGCGCCCCCGGCGGCTGGCCCCCAGCCCGTCCACGTCCGGATCGGCCAACAGCGCGGCGGCATGTTCCGGGGTGACGGAGCCGCCGTAGATGATACGGATCGCCTCCGCCACCGGTTTCCCGAATCGCTCGGCGATCCACCGGCGGATGGCCCGACACCCGGCGGCGGCGTGCTCGGGCGGTACCGGTTCCGCCCGCCCGATGGCCCCCTCCGGCTCGTAGACGAAGGCCATCTGCGCGACTTCCTCGCTGGCGCACCTCGCCAGCAGGGTGGCGAGCCGGTCAGGGTCGAACGGTTCCCCGTGGGGCTCCCCCACCAGCAGGATGGGGCGCAGGCCGGCGTCGAAGGCGGCCCGTACCTTCCAGTGGACCGCTGCGTCGTCCTCTCCCAACCGACGGCGGATCTCCCAGTGGCCCACCATCACCCAGGTAGCCCCGGCGTCGGCCAGAAGGGGGCCAGAGACCGCGCCAGTGTGGGCCTCGCCGGGGCCGGGCCACAGGTCCTGCCCGCCCACATCGATCCCCGTCCCCCGCAGGGCCTCCGCCACGGCGTGGATCGCCGTGTACGGCGGGCAGATGACGATCTCCACCTGATCCACCAGGTCGGCCACGCGGGGGAGGAAGTCCCGTATGAAAGCCCACGCCTGAGCCAGGGTCATCGCCATCTTCCAGTTGGAAAGGGCAAGCGGTCTGCGCATCTTCGCTCCTGCTTCGCCGCAGAGGCGCGGGTCTCTTGGGGTTTTCTCCGTGTCCCCCGCACCTCTACGGTCGGGTCCTTCCGGCTCCTACGGGAAATTCCTCATCACCAGTGGGAGGTAGATCTTGCTCCGGAACTCGTCGGCGCCGATGTCGTAACCTGCGCCGCCGGGACGTGGGTCCCCATCAATGTCCTCGGTCAGGCCCGCGTCCACACCGGCGTCCCTCGCCGCCGAGGCAGAGCCGATGTGGTAGTCGTCGTTCTCCGGGTCCGCGAACGCGGGATCCCCCCACACGTCGCCCGTGTGGGTCAGGTTGGTTCCGTCACCAGCCCAGTTCACCCCGTTTGCCCATATCCCATCCCCCCACAGAGTCGCGTGCAGCGTGGCGGTGGAGCCCGTCGTCACCGTGATCCCCACCGCGTGGCTGACCACGATGGTGTTGGTCATCACCACCTCCGCGCTTGTTCCAACGTGAATGCCCGATCCGTCTCCGCCCGTGTTCTGGGCCAGGGTGTTATGCCGGAGCCGGGAGAAAGCGCCTTGAAGGTAGATACCAGCGCCCTTCTCGGTCACCTCATTGTGGGCGATGATGTTGTTGTCCATCCTTGTAGAAGCGTTGTATTGGATGCTGACGCCACCTCCGGACTGCGCGGTGTTCCTCCATATCCGGTTGCCGGAGATGACCACGGGGGACACTCCAGAATTGATCCCGATCCCACCACCTGTGCTCCCCTGATTGTGCTGAATAAGGTTGCCCCGGACCGTCGCTCCCGCCGCGCTCAGGTAGATGGCTGCTCCATTCTTGCTCGCGTTACCCTGGAAGAGATTGCCTTCAATGACAGGACTTACGCAGTTAGCAGCTGAGCGGCAGCCACCTTGCCTCGCAACGGAGCGGGGGCAGGCAAGCCGCCGGTGATCAGTTGGCGTTGCAGGCGATCCTTGACCTCACCCAAGGTTT
>DUEL01000086.1 GCA_011192125.1 Thermoflexia bacterium | reverse complement strand
GGGCTTTCCAGAACCGATCGTCTCATCGAACTATCCCTCCGCGCGGAGCCAGCGGGCGGCGTCCTTGGCCCAGTAAGTGAGGATCATGTCGGCGCCGGCCCGCTTGATGGCGGTCAGGCTCTCCAGGGCCACGCTCCGCTCGTCCATCCACCCCATCCGGGCCGCCGCCTTCACCATCGCGTACTCGCCGCTGACGTTGTAGGCCGCCACAGGATAGGCGAAAGCCTCCCGCACCATCCGGATGACGTCCAGATAGGGCAGCGCTGGCTTCACCATCACGATGTCCGCCCCCTCCTCGATGTCCAATGCCACCTCCCGCAGCGCCTCACGCGCGTTGGCCGGGTCCATCTGGTGGCTGCGGCGGTCGCCGAAGCGGGGAGGGGACTGGGCCGCGTCCCGGAAGGGGCCGTAGAAGGCGGAGGCGTACTTGGCGGCGTAGGAGAGGATGCCCACGTGGGCGAACCCCGCCTCGTCCAGCGCCTGCCGGATCGCCGCCACCATCCCGTCCATCATCCCGGAGGGGGCCACCAGGTCGGCGCCGGCGCGGGCGTGGGAGATGGCGACCTTCCCCAGCACCTCCAGCGTCTCGTCGTTCAGGATGGTGCCCTCGGGCAACCCCTGGCTGGAGGGGAGGACCCGGGGCGAGCCGCCCCGTTCTCCTTTGATCAGCCCGCAGTGGCCGTGGTCGGTATACTCGCACAGACAGACGTCGGTGATGACCGTCAACTCGGGCACGGCGTCTTTGATGGCCCGCACCGCCTGCTGGACGATCCCGTCGTCGGCGAAGTTCTCCAGCCCCACGGGGTCCTTGCTCGCCGGAAGGCCGAAGAGGATCACCGCCGGGATGGAGAGGTGGGCGATCTCCTCCGCCTCCCGGGGGAGCATGTCCACCGACCAGTGGTAGTTGCCGGGCATCGAGGGGATCTCCCGCTTCACCTTTCGCCCGTGGACGACGAAGAGGGGATAGATGAAGTCGGCGGGGGAGAGGGTGGTCTCCCGCACCATCCGGCGGAGGTTTTCGCTCATCCGCAACCGTCGCGGTCGGTACGCAGGGAAATGGCTCATCGTCCGATCTCCTCGTCGGTGAGATAGCAGGCCGGGTCCGGCGCCCAGACGTCCCCATAGACCGCCTCGGCCCGCACCCGGAAGTTGCCGTTGCACAGGTCCAGGTACCGACACCGGGCGCAACGACCCTTGAGCAGGGGCTTACGATCCTTCAAGCCCGCCATCAACGGGTCGGAGGTGTCGGTCCAGATCTCGCCGAAGGGCCGCTGGCGCACGTTGCCGAAGGAGTAGTGCTGCCAGAACTGGTCGGCGTGGACGTTGCCCAGGTGGTCCACCGCAGCGATGCCGATGCCGGAACCGTTCCCACCGTTGGCGCGCAGGAGGGCCAGCACCTCCTCGTACCGGTGGGGCTGCTCCCGCTGGACCCGGCGCAGGAGGTAGGGTCCGTCGGCGTGGTTGTCCACTGTGAGGATCTCGATCTCCACCCCGTCGCGGCGGAAGGCCACCGCCCGGTCGAAGATCAGATCGACCGCCGCACGGGTCTCCTCTGGGGTGAGGTCGTCCTCCTGCATCCGCCGCCCCCGCCCGGCGTAGACCAGGTGGTAGAAGCAGGCCCGGGGGATGCGCTCCTGGCGGAGCAGGTCCAGGATCTCCGAGAGGTCCTCCACGTTGTGCTTGTTGAGGGTGAGCCGGAGGCCGGTCCGCACCCCCGCCTCCTGGCAGTGGTGAAAGCCCGCCAGCGCGGCATCGAAGGCCCCCCGCGCTCCTCGGAACCGGTCGTTGGTCTCCCCGATGCCGTCCAGCGAGATGCCCACGTAGGAGAACCCCGCCTCTTTGATCCGTCGCGCTACCGTGCGGTCGATCAGGGTGCCGTTGGTGGAGATCACGGTGCGAATACCCCGCTCGACGGCGTAGGCCCCCAGTTCGAACAGGTCGTCCCGCAGCAGCGGCTCCCCCCCGGAGAAGAGGAGGACCGGCACGCCGAAGTCGGCCAGGTCGTCGATGAACGCTTTCGCCTCGGCGGTGGTCAGTTCGTCCGGATCGGGGCCGGGGTGGGCGGTGTAGTAGCAGTGGATGCAGCGCAGGTTGCACGCCTTTGTCGAGTTCCAGACCACGATGGGCTTGCGGCTCAGGGCGACCTCCATCGGCGTGGCGGAGGGCTGGGCCTTCCGCCACCGATAGCGCAGGTGATCTGAGAGACTCTCCTGTCCACAAAGCAGCCGGGTGACGTTGATCATCTTCCCTCCACATATTCGACCAGCGCGCGAACCAACCCCTCGATGGTGTGCTCGGGAGCGACGACGTGTACCGGCAGACCTGCCTCCCGCGCCGTCTGGGCGGTGATCGGGCCGATGCAGGCCACGATGGTGCCGTCGGGCAGGGGCGGGACGGGGTCCAGCGCGGTCAAGAGGTTACGGACCGTCGAGGAACTGGTGAAGGTGAGGACGTCGATCTCCCCCTCCGCCAGCGCCCGACGGACCCCCTCGGCGTCGCCCTCGGACGGCCTCACCGTTCGGTAGGCGACCACCTCATCCACGGTTGCCCCGGCTCTGCGCAGCCCTTCGGCCAGCGCCGGACGGGCCAGGTCGGCGCGGGGGAGGAGGACGCGCTGGCCCTCCACCGGGCCGATCTCGGCCAGGACCGCCTCGGCCACGTACCGGGAGGGGACCAGGTCGGCCCGGAGCCCCCGCTGCCGGAGGGCGTCTCCGGTCGCAGGGCCGATGGCCCCCAGCCGGGCCCCCGCGAAGGCCCGTCCGTCCTTCCCCGCCCGCTCCAGCCGCTCCCAGAAGAACCGCACGCCGTTGACGCTGGTGAAGATCACCCAGTCGTATCGATCCAGATGGGCGATGGCCTCGTCCAACGGCGACCAGTCCTCTGGAGGGAGGACCTCGATCGAGGGAAACTCTACCGGCTCCGCCCCCAGCGCCCGCAGTCGGGCCGAGAGTTGGCTGGCCTGGGCACGGGAGCGGGTGACGAGGACCCGCAGGCCGAAGAGGGGGCGGTTGTCGAACCAGCGCAGTTGATCCCGCAGAGCCACCACCTCGCCGACGACGACCACCGCCGGGGGCCGCAGCCCCGCCTCCTTGGCACGGGCGACGATGTCTCCCAGGGTCCCGGTGATCACCTCCTGCCTGGGGGTCGTCCCCCAGCGGACGACACCGACCGGCGTTCGCGGGTCGCGGCCGGCCCTCACCAGCCCCTCCACGATGACGGGCAGGTTGGTCACGCCCATCAGGAAGACCAGGGTATCTATCTTCGCCAGGGCGGCCCAGTCCATCCCCAGCCCGTCCTCGGCGGTGGCCTCCGCCTCCCTCCGACGGTGGCCGGTGACGACGGCGAAGGAGGCGGCCAGGTCCCGGTGGGTGAGGGGGATGCCCGCGTAGGCGGGCCCGGCGACGGCGCTGGTGACCCCCGGCACCACCTCGAAGGGGATGCCCGCGGCGGCCAGCGCTTGGGCCTCCTCACCCCCGCGGCCGAACACGAAGGGGTCGCCCCCCTTCAGCCGGGCCACCCGCAGCCCGGCCCGGGCCTTCTCCACCAGCAGCCGGTTGATCTCCTCCTGGGGGAGCGTGTGCCGGTCGGCCGCCTTGCCGACGTAGATCCGCTCCGCGTCGGGGCGGGCCGCCTCCAGCAGGGAGGGATCGACCAGCCGGTCGTAGACGACGACGTCGGCCTGGGCTAACCGCTCCCGTCCACGGACGGTGATCAGGCCGGGATCGCCCGGCCCCGCGCCGATGAGGTAGACGATGCCGTTCTCAACCAGATACTACCTCCTTATGACAAAGTGTTCGATCATTCACCGCAGAGCAGCTGTGTTGTAAGTCAAGCCCCTTTGGGGATCAAGCAGCGCAAAGGGAGGGGTTCCAGGGTTGATGATCGCGGATCATAGCGTTCAATATGACCAACAGGTATCGCGCGCAAG
>DUEL01000085.1 GCA_011192125.1 Thermoflexia bacterium | reverse complement strand
GGGATCTCCGGGACCTGCTTGGGGGCCTCGAACAGGCCACCGTGGAGGCCGAAGTCGAGACAGGAGTGGGCCAGCCCGTCCTCCAGCATCGACTCCACCTGCTCCAGCAGGCTCTCCCCCGTGCGGGCGTAGGCGAAGTGGAGGAGGGTCGTCGTCCCGCCGTAGGCCGCCACGCGGGAGCAATCCTCCACCGTGTCCAGGTAGACCGGGTGGACGTGGACGTCGATGACGCCGGGGAGGACGTACTTGCCGGTGACGTCGATCACCTCCCGCGCCCCCTCCCGCGGCAGGTCCGGCCCGACGGCGGCGATCTTCTCCCCCCGCACCCCCACATCGGCCCGTTGGATGCCTTCCCCGGTGACGACCGTACCGCCGGTCAGCAGCAAATCGAAGGACACACTCCCCATTGTCCTCTCTCCATCCTTCACCACAGAGACACAGAGGACACAGAGGATAATGGAGTTTTTAGAGAAGATCTCTGTGCCCTCCGTGCCTCTGTGGTTATATCACTTGATCCGTTTCAGCGCCTCCAGGACCTTCTCCGGCGTGATCGGCAGTTCGTGGATGCGGACGCCGATGGCGTCGGCGACGGCGTTGGCGACGGCGGCCGCGGCCGGGGTCAGCGAGGGCTCGCCGATCCCCTTGGCCCCGAACGGCCCCTTCCCGGAGCCCGACTCCAGGACGATGGCCTTCGTCGGCGGGAAGTCCATCGAGGTGGGGATCAGGTACTCGGAGAGGGTCACGGTTTTGGGAATGCCCTCCTCCATCACGTACTCCTCCAGCAGCGCGTACCCTAACCCCTGGGAACTGCCGCCCTCGATCTGCCCCTCCACGGCAGCCCGGTTGATGGCCCGGCCGATGTCGTGGCAGGCGACGGACTTGAGCAGCGTGATCTCGCCGGTCTCGGTGTCCACCGCCACCTCCACCGCCTGCGCGCCGAAGGTGAAATCTGGAAACACCCGCCCTTGCAGGTTCTCCGGGTCCAACGGATCGGTGAAGGGGGCGCGGAAGAGGGCCAGGTTGGAGAGGGGCAATCCCTCCGCCGCGCAGATCTGCGCCATCTCCGCCAGCGAGATCGATTGCTCCGGGTTGTGCTTGACGAAGATCCGCCCCTCCGCCATATCCAGGTCCTTGGGGTCTTCCTCGAAATGCTTGGAGGCCCGGTCCAAGAGGACCTTACGGACCGCGCTGGCGGCCTGGTAGACGGCGTTGCCGGACATGTACAGCTGCCGCGTGGCGGTGGAGGTGCCCGCCAGGGGGGTCAGCGCCGAGTCGGTGCTGTAGACCGTCACCTGGTCCAGCGGCACGCCCAGCACCTCGGCGGTGATCTGCGCCAGGCTGTTGACCTGCCCCGCCCCCAGGTCCGGCACGCCGGAGCGGACCACCACCGTGCCGTCCAACTCCACGCCGACCCAGGCGCGGGAGGTGTCGTGGAGCCAGGTGATGCGGCCGTAACTCTGGAAGTAGGAGGCGACGCCCCGACCGATCTTGACCGAACCCCGGTCGGGCTCCTTCTCGCCCAGGGCCTCCAGCGCGCGGGTGGCGGTCTCCTCCAGCCAGGCCGCGCTCTCGATGACCTGACCGGTCGCGTTGGTATCTCCCGTGCGGAGGTAGTTGATCCGCCGCACCTCCATCGGGTCCATCCCCAACGCCTCGGCGATGGCGTCCATCTGTTGCTCGTAGGCGAAGGCGGCCTGTGGTCCCCCGAACCCCCGGAACGCGCTGGTGAACGGGTTGTTGGTCGCCACCGCCACCCCGTCCACGCGGACGTTGGGGATGCGGTAGGGGCCGGTCGCCATCACCACGGCGTAGAGGAGGACATAGGGGCTGAGGTAGGGGTAGGCCCCCGAGTCGGCCACCAAGTCGATCTCGGCGGCGACGATGCGGCCGTTCCGTTTGACGCCGGTGCGGTGGGTGATGATGAAGGGGTGTCGTTTGGACTGGGACATCATCGACTCTTCGCGGGTGTAGACCAGTTTCACCGGCCGCTGAGTGTGCTTCGCCAGGAGGGCCAGGAAGATCTCGACGGTGATATCCTCTTTGCCGCCGAAGCCGCCGCCGACCATCGTGCCGATGGTGCGGATCTTGTTCTGGGGCACGCCCACCGCCTTGGCGATGCTGCGGAAGTGCTCGACGACCTGGGTGGAGACCCGGATGTTGATGACGCCCCGCTCGTCCACCCAGGCCACCCCCGCCTCCGGCTCCAGGTAGGCGTGCTCGACGAAGGGGACGCGGTAGGTGTTCTCGATGATCAGGTCGGCCTCCGCCATCCCGGCGTGCACGTCCCCCTTGCGGATCTTCCAGCGGGCGACGATGTTGTCCGGCTCGTAGACGATCGGCGCGCCCGGCTTCATCGCCTCCAGGGGGTCGAAGACGCCGGGCAGTTCTTCGTACTCGATCTCGATCATCTCCAGCGCCTTCTCGGCGATCTCCAGCGTCTCCGCCGCCACCAGGGCGATCGGCTCGCCGACGAACCGGACCCGGTCGCGGGCCAGCACCGAGGTCAGCGATCCCTTGCGGACCTTCTGACCGGTCTGTCCGGGGATGTCGGTGACCAGTTTGCCGTCTGGCAGGTCCTCCGCCGTCAGCACGCAAGCCACCCCGGGGAGCGCCCGCGCCTTGCTCACGTCCAGCCGCTTGATCCGCGCCGAGGGGACGGTGCTGCGGAAGACCTTGGCGTAGAGCATCCCCGGCATCGAGAAGTCGCCCGCGTAGACCGTCTTGCCGACCGCCTTTGCCAGCGCGTCCACCCGGCGCAGGGGCTTGCCCACGACCCGCAACTCAGGCAGGTCCACGGGAGGAAGCGGCTTCGCCGTGTACTTCGACTTATACAGCCCCATTGCTCACCTCCCTTCCTTTGCAGCAGCCATCCGTTCCGCTGCCAGTTTGATCGCCTCGACGATCTTCACGTAGCCGGTGCACCGGCAGAGGTTGCCGGAGATCGCCTCCCGGATCTCTTCGTCGGTCGGATGGGGGTTCCGATCCAGGAGTGCTTTGGTAGAGACGATCATCCCCGGCGTGCAGTAGCCGCACTGGATCGCGCCCGCGTCGGCGAAGGCCTCCTGGATGACGTGCGGATGGGCCTGGTCGCCCAGACCACCGTTCGTGACGATCTCCGCCCCGTCGGCCTGCCAGGCCAGGACCAGACAACTGTTGACCGGCTTCCCGTTCAGCAACACCGCGCACGCCCCGCAGTCCCCCTTCTCACAGCCGTTCTTGACGTCCGTGTACCCCAGATCCCGCAGGGTCTGGAGGAGTGTCCGGTTGGGGGGAAGAGCGATCTGGTGCGTGCGGCCGTTGATATGGAGCGTGACCACCTTGGTTTCCATAGGTCTCCTCCTCAAATTGACCACAGAGGCGCAGAGGACACAGAGGGGCAAAAGTTTCGGAGGGAAAACTCCGCGCTCTCTGTGTCTCCGTGGTTCTTATCTCCTCTCCTCGCTCAGCAAGCGGCGGGCGAGGACCTCGACGACGTGTTTCCGGTAGGCTGCCGAGGCGCGGATGTCGTCGATGGGGGACGTTGCCTCGGCGCAGAGATGGGCCGCCTCGGCGACGAGTTCGGGGGTGAGCACGCGGCCCTCCAGCAGTTTCTCCGCCTCGTAGGCCCGGATCGGCCGCGGAGCCACGGCCCCCATCGCGATGCGTGCCTTGCGGCAGGTGCCGTCCTCCCCCACCTCCACCACCACGGCGACGCTGGCCACGGAGATGGCGTCCGCCTTCCGCAGGCCCAGTTTATAGAAGCCGCCAACCGCGCCGGACGGCGGGACGGGGAACCGGATCGCCGTCAGGAGTTCGTCGGGCTGGCGGAGGGTCTGCCGGACGCCGAGGAAGAACTCGTCCAGCGGGACCCAGCGGGAGCCCTCCTTGCTGGTCAGTTGGACCTCGGCGTCGAGCACCAACAAAGGCGGTGCCGTGTCCGCCGCCGGGGAGGCATCGGCTAGGTTGCCGCCGACCGTCGCCCGGTTGCGCACCAGGGGGTTGGCGAAGACCCGCGCCGCGCTCCACAACACCGGCGCAGCCTCGGCGATGAGGGGCTCCTCCAGCAGTTCGGCCACGGTCGTCGTCGCGCCGATGACCACGTGACCGTTCTCCCGACGGATCCCCCGCAGTTCCTCCAGGCCAGCGACGTTCACCAGGACAGAGGGGCGGTGGCGTCCGCCGCGCATATCCACGACCAGGTTCGTGCCGCCAGCGATGGGCGCCACCCCCTCTCTCGCCTGGGTCAACATCTCCAGCGCCTCGGAGAGGGTCCGGGGCATCAGCAACTCAAATTCTGGCAACACCGCAACACCTCCTCAAATGACGCATGACGCATCACGTTTGACGTATGACGCATGACGCAGGTCACAGGTCGCAGGATTCACTTTGCCGCGCAGTCAAGGACGGCGCGGACGATGCTGGCGTAGCCCGTGCAGCGGCAGAGGTTCCCCTTCAGGTAGTCGCGCACGTCCTGCTCGGTGGGCTTCGGGACCTCCTTGAGCAAGCCCTTGGCCGTGATCAGCATCCCCGGCGTGCAGAAGCCGCACTGGAACGC
>DUEL01000084.1 GCA_011192125.1 Thermoflexia bacterium | reverse complement strand
AGGCGGACCCGCCCCGCCGTCGGCCGCTCCAGCCCGGCCAGGAGCCGTAGCAGCGTCGTCTTGCCGCAGCCGGATGGCCCGACCACGCACACGAACTCCCCCTCCGCTACCTCGAAGGTCAGCTCATCCAGCACCTCCAGCCGCCCGTCAGGCCGGGGGTAGGCCATCTGCAGCCCCTCGACCTCCAGCAGAGGCGGTCGGTTGGTTCCACCGCAGAGGCGCTGAGGGCGCGGAGAGGTTGGAGATCGTAGATTGCGGGTTGCGGATTTCGAATCTTGAATCTCGAATCTCGAATCCGCGAAGACTCTGCGCTCTCCGAGTCTCTGTGGCGATTTACTCACCGTGCCGTCACGGGAGATATTCATTGGTGAAGGCTCCCTCCACATCTACCGGATTGGTGAGTAGTTCCGCTTCCTTCATGACCTGGGCCGTCCGCTCCCACGCGTCGGGGTCGAACCCCCCCAACGGCTCTCCGCGCCAGTAGTCCAGTGTGGCTTCCAGCACCGCCCGCTGGACCGCTTCGTTCTCGTCCAGCCCTTCCACGTACTTCCGGCAGATCTCGAAGGCGGCCTCGGGATCGGCCAGCGTGTCGGCGAGGCCACGGAGGAAGGCGCGGACGAAGGCGCGGACCCGCTCCGGGTGTTCCTCGAGCATCGTCTCGTTGGTGATCAGCCCGTTGGAGACCAGAGGAGCATAGTCGGCCACCGGGAGCAGCACCACCGCGTAGCCGGCCTGCTCCAGTTGGATCGGTTCGTTGTTGGCGTAGACCACGGCCGCGTCCACCCGTCCCTCGACCAGGTTGGCGACCTGGGTGTAGCCGATCACCTCCAGTTGGATCTCCTCCTCGGGAAGGCCCGCTGCCGCGGCCAGTGCTCGCCAGCCGATGTAACTGGCGCCGAAGGTCTCCGGGATGCCTACTCTGCGCCCGACCAGGTCGGCAGGTTCGCGGATGCCGCTTTCGGCCAGGGCCGCGACCCCGATCGGGAACCGTCGGTACCAGTTGACGACAGTTACGACGGGTAGCCCCTGGGCGCGGGCCAGCAGCACCTGGTCGCCGCTGGCGACGGCGAAGGGGATCTCCCCGGCTCCCACCAGCCGCACCCCGTCCGTCTCCCAACTGTAGTCGAACTCCACCTCGAACCCCTCGGCGGCGAAGTATCCCCGTTCCACCGCCACGTACCAGGGGGCGAACTGGACGTTGGCGACGTACCCCATCGGCAGGCGGACGGTCTCGGGGGAGGGGGGAGAGGGGGCAAGGGTGCAAGAGGCAAGGAGCAGGATGCAGGAGACAAGAAGCAAGAGGCGAAGAGCAGGAAGCAGGGAAGCAGGGAAGCGAGGGAATACAGGTTTCGTCATTTCAGAACCTCCTTAGGATTGATTGGATCGGACCACGTCTTTTACGTAATACGCAACACGGAACACGTCTCACGTCTCACGCTTCACCACTATCCATTCCACAAGGGCCACACCCCCGTAGAGCCCCTGCGCCATCACCACCAGCGCGCCGATACCGACGAAGACGAGGGCGGTGTCGTACAGTTGCTGGCCCTGCTTGAGGAGGTAGCCCAGCCCACGGTCGGAGGCGACGAACTCGCCCACGACCGCGCCGATGACGGAGAGGGTGGCCCCCACCTTGAGCCCCCCCAGGAGCACCGGCAGCGCGGCGGGGACCTCCAGCAATCGGATCGTCTGCCAGCGGCTGGCCTCCATCATCCGCATCAGATCCCGCAGATCCTGCCCCACCGACCGCACGCCGACGACCACGTTGATCAGGATGGGGAAGAAGACGATGAGGGCGCAGACGAGCACTTTGGAAAGAAGTCCGGTGCCGAACCAGATGACGAGGAGCGGGGCGATGGCGACCACCGGGACCGCCTGGGAGGCGACGATGTACGGGGCCAGCAGCCGTTCGGCCAGGGGGGAGTGGGCCAGGCCGTAGCCCAGGAGCACCGCCGTCGTCGTCCCCAGCGCCAGCCCGCCGACCACCTCCTGCAGCGTCGCCCTGGCATGGCGCCAGAGGGAGCCGTCGGACAGGAGATCGAACAGCCGACGGGCCACGGCTCCGGGGGAGGGGAGGATGAAGGGTGGGTAGTCGCTGATCCAGACCATGCCCTGCCAGAGGGCCAGGAACATGCCGAGCGCCACTAAGGCCAGCCCGAATTGGGTGAGATGTCGTCGTCCCATAAGAGCCTCCCGTCGTCCACGGGGCAAGGAAAGGCCCCGTGGGATCACCACGGGGCATGGGCGATGGGATAACAAAGGCCCCGAAGACCAGGGCCTTCGGGGCGCGTCGAAGCAGCACATAAGGTGCCACGGCGACGCTCACCTTCTCCCATCCGGACTTTCACCGTCGGCTCCGGACTGGGCGGCCTGGGCCGCCTTCACCGGATCGGCCGCTTGCGCGGTTCGCGGGCTCGGCGGGCGTCTGCCCGCCCTACCGCCGGTCGGGAATTCCACCCTGCCCCGAAGGTGACCGTCTCTCGATTGTGTACGTTGCTGGATTATATACGTGTTGTCTGGTTTGTCAACCCAATGCAGCGCGTTCTTCAACAGGGAGATACGCGAGGCGGCCCGATCGACCCTGGGGAGGCCGTCAATGCTACGGCCCCGCGATCTCTGCCGTGGGCAGAGTGAAGACGACGGTCAGCCCACCGCCGGGGGTCGGTTCAGCCCAGATGCGGCCGCCGTGGGCCTCGACGATGTGTCGGGCGATGGCTAACCCCAGGCCACTGCCGCCCGTCGCCCGCGTCCGGGCCGGGTCCCCCCGCCAGAACCGGTCGAACAGCCTGCTCAGGTCCTCTTCCGGCACCCCCGGCCCGTCATCCACGACCGCCACCGCCACCTCCCGCCCCCGGTCCTCCACCCGCACGCTCACGTGCCCCCCCTCCGGCACGTACCGCAGCGCGTTACCTAGCAGGTTCCCCATCACCTGGGCCAGTCGGTCCCGGTCGGCCAGGACCAAGGGGAGGGCGGGCGGTGCTTCCAAATCGAGCGCGATCCCGCGCTCCTGAGCCTGGGGCCGATGGGCCTCCACCACCTCCTGAAGGAGCGGGCGCAGGTCCAGGGGGATCCTGTGGAGCCGGAGTTGTCCCGCGTCGGCCAGGGCCAGGATCCGCAGGTCCTCCACCAGCCGGACCAGCGTCCGCACCTGCGCCAGCGCTGCCAGCAGGTTCTCCCGGTTCGCCGGATAGACCCCGTCCACCATCGCCTCCAACGTTCCCTGGATCACCGTGAGCGGCGTGCGCAGTTCGTGGGCGATGTCGGCGGTCTGGTGCCGACGGGCCTCCTCCGCCCGCGCCAGGCTCTCGGCCATCCGGTTGAACGATTCGGCCAGTTGGGCCACCTCGTCTCGGCCCCGCACCGGCGCGCGTGCGGAGAGGTCGCCCGCAGCGATGGCCTGGCTGGCGGCGGTGAGACGGCGGAGGGGGCCGATGATCGACCGGAAAAGCAGCCCGCCGACGAGCAGCGCGACCCCCATCGCCGCCAGCGCGGCGATCCAGAGGGTAGAACGGACGCGGGAGAGGAACTCGACCTGGCGGGGCTCCAGAGGCATATCCTCCCATATATCGGCCGTGGGCAGGAGATAGCCGACGACCTCCCCATCTACCTCGATAGGAATGCCTCCCTCCAGTTCCGCCGAGGAGACGACCTCTCCGGTCCGCCCGCCGGGGTCTACCACGACCCGTCCTTCGGCATCGACGAGACGGAGGGACACCCAGGAAGACCCCCCGCCCCGACCGTGTCGCCCCCTCCCCGGGCCGCTATGGAGTGTCTGGAAGAGGACCTCAACCCCGTCCCAGGAGCCGTGCTCGGCGTAGTAGGCGGCCAGCACCTCCACCTGCGGCTCCCACATCCCGCTGTGGGCGAAGGTGTACCGGCGGAACTCGGCCTCGGTGGCCCGACCCGCCAGCACCGCTACGGTCCCGACCGCCACCAGGATGACGGCCAGGAAGGCCAGCATTCCCTTCCAGTACAGGCTACGCAGAGGACACCTCCAACATCCGCCGGATGCGCTCTTTCAGCACCGGCAGTTCGTCTCGGACGATCGGTCCCAAGCCTGCCCGCCGCGCGGCTGCTGCAGCGAGTGCTTCGCCGCACTCAATCCGTGTAAACGAATGCTCGGTTCCGACCGCAGCGACAGCACTTCCCCACCACCACCCCCTCGTCAAAGAATCCCATTACCCCTTCATCTCCCTCTATCCGCTCACACTCTCCCACAATGAAGCTCCGATTCCCACACTCGCAGGCCGGCTTCTCCTCACGAAGCCGCTCTCTATGTTCACCCGTGAAACTGAGCAACCGCTTTCTGTTTCCACATTTCGTACATTCTCCCCAAATCACCCCCTTGAAGTCCCCTTTCTTCGAACCCGTGTGATGCTCGATGGTTATCTCAAACGCCACCATCCCACAGGTATCGCACTTGAATAACCTGACAGGACTTACGCAGTTGAACGGCTAGCACGTTGACAATATGAAACGGGGCGCCCCCGAGGTAAAATTAGGGTATCTAAAACCATCCCCTCGGGAGGTGTTTCCACCATGGCGTCCCGACTCTAT
>DUEL01000083.1 GCA_011192125.1 Thermoflexia bacterium | reverse complement strand
CCGACCAGGAGCAGCCGCAGGCCGTAGCGGGCCTCTACCTCCGGTCCCTTTTCCACCAGCAGATCGCAGAACCGCCGCCCCAGGTTCCCCAGGCCGACCAGCAGGATGCGTACCGTTTGCGTCATAGTGTACCCCGCTAGTGACGGCTTTACCACAGAGGCACAGAGGACACAGAGAAACTCATAAAATTGAGAGAACTCTGTGCTCTCCGTGCCTCTGTGGTGAGATTATGTCTCCTTCGCCGTCTCACGCCCCAGGCGGAACGCCTCCCGGTTGGCGTCCGCGTACTTGGGCGGGACGCGGCGGATGATGGCCTTTTCCCAGACCTCGGCGGGGGTATCCAGAAGGGCGGAGAGGGCCCCCAGGACCACCGTGTTGACCGCCCGGACCGTGCCGGCCTGCTCCGCCAGGGCCAGCCCGTCCACGGTGACCACCCGCCCGGCCCGTTCCTTCAACGCGGCGAGGATCTCCGCTTCTGGGGGATATACCGCATTCCCCACGCTGACCGACATCGGGGTGATCTTCTGGGTGTTGACCACCACCGTTCCGCCGGGGCGGAGCCACTCGATCCAGCGGGCCGCCTCCAGCAGTTCGAACGCTACCAGGAAGTCCACCGTGCCCTTCTCGCAGGTGGGCGATCCCACCGTGGGTCCCCAGCGGACGTGGCTCTCCACCACGCCGCCCCGCTGGGCGAAGCCGTGAACCTCCGACTTCTTGGCCTCCAGTCCCAGGTCCAACCCCACCTGGGCCGCGATGTCCGAGGCGGTCAGGATGCCCTGACCCCCAACGCCGACGAAAAGGAAGTTCTTCTGCTGGGTCATCCTACGCCTCCTCCCCACCGGTCTCGTAGATGGCGTCCACCGGACAGACTTGCAGACAGACGGTGCAGCCGGTGCACAGGAGTGGATCGATGGTCGCCTTGGGCTTACCGGTCTTGGGATGGGTCTGATCGCTCTTGAGGATGGCCGGGCAGCCCACGCGGAAGCAGTTGCCGCAGGCGGTGCAGGTGTCCAGATCGACCGCCACCGTCGGCCGTCGCTGGTAGTAGGGGGTGAAGACGCAGGCCCCCTTCACCACCACGACCGAGGGACCCTCTTCGACGGCGAAGGCTGCCTTCAGCGCGTCGTCGACCGCCTTGACATCCCAGGCATCCACCTCCCAGATGTGCTCGACGCCCATCGCGCGGGCTACGGGGCCGATGTCGATCTGCTTGCCCTCTTCTCCCTGGAGGGTGATACCGGTGCCAGGGTGCTGCTGCCCGCCGGTCATCGCCGTGATCCGGTTGTCGAGCACCGCCACGACGATGTTGGATTTGTTGTAGACGGCGTTGGCCAGCGGGGAGAGACCGGCGTGGAAGAAGGTGGAGTCGCCGATGGTGGCGACGACCTTCTCCTGGGCCCCCGCCTGCTTCAGGCCGTGGGCCATCCCGATGCTGGCCCCCATCGAGATCAACATGTCCATCGTCTCAAAGGGAGGAAGCACGCCCATCGAGTAGCAGCCGATGTCTCCGGAGACGACGACCTTCTTCCGGTGTCGGCGGAGATTGTAGAAGAAAGCGCGGTGGGGACATCCAGGGCACAGCGCGGGCGGGCGGGCAGGAATGGTGACCTCGGAGAGCGGCTCCACCTGATCCGGCATCGGCGCGACGGGGAGCCCGGCCTTCAGCGCGCCCTCCCGCACCCGTGCCAGCGTCAGTTCGCCGTAGAGGGGGAAGAACTCCTTGCCAGCGACGACCTCGATTCCCCACGCCCGCACCTGCTCCTCGATGATCGGATCCAGTTCCTCCACGATGACCAGTTTCTCCACCTGCCCGGCGAAGTCGTGGATCATCCGCTTGGGCAGGGGGTGGGTCATCCCCAACTTGAGGATGGAGAAGCCCTTGAAGACCTCGCGGACGTACTGGTAGGCCATCCCGCAGGTGATGATCCCCAGCGACCGATCGCCCCACTCGATCCGGTTGACGGGCGCGGTCTCGGCCCACTCGGCGATCTCTAGCAGCCGCTGTTCGATCTCCGGGTGACGGCGGCGGGCGATGGCGGGGATGATGACGTACTTGTCGGAGTGGCGCTCGAAGGGGGGGAGGGGCTTCCGCTCCCGCGGACCCTCGGGCATCTCCACCTCGACCGGGGATTTGGAGTGGGAGAGGCGGGTGGTGGAGCGGACCATCACCGGGCACTGGAACATCTCGCTGATGTCGAAGGCCAGCCGGGTGAACTGTCGGGCCTCCTCGCTGTCGGCGGGGTCGAGGCAGGGGAACTTGCCGAACCGGGCGTAGTTCCGGTTGTCCTGCTCGTTCTGGGAGGAGAAGGCCCCCGGGTCGTCGGCGCTGACCAGCACGAGCCCGCCGTTGACACCGGTGTAGGAGAGGGACATCAGACTGTCGGCGGCGACGTTGACGCCGACGTGCTTCATCGCTGCCAGGGCTCGCGCCCCACCGAAGGCGGCGCCCGCCGCTGCGTCCAGCGCTACTTTCTCGTTGGCGGCCCACTCCGCCTTGACGCCTGCGTACTGGGCGAGGCTTTCCAGGACCTCGGTGGAGGGCGTGCCGGGGTAAGCGGAGGCGTACTGAACCCCTGCCTCCCATGCGCCCAGGGCGATCGCCTCATTTCCTGAGAGAAGTCGTTTCATCAGAGTTTCACCTCCTCAAATGGATTCGGCTCACCCGTGCAGGTGAAGATCGACCAGGACGACGAAGGCGGCCAGCGCCAAGGGGGCCTGTCGGAGCGGATCGGCCTCTACCAGGATCAGGTAGTTGGGGCCGACCGGGGGATGGAGGATCTCGCCGACCTTTCTCGGCTGTGGCTCCTCTTCCTCGACCGGTAGGTCGACTCCCTCTGGTAGTTCGCGCTCGGTGCCTTGGGGTTCGAACAGTTCGTAGAGGGCCTCGCCGTACCGCTTGCCGTGGGCGGTATAGGTGTAGGCACCGACCCGCAGGGTGTAGGTGGGCAAGCGAAGCAGGAGGCGGTCCACCAGCGTCCACCGCTCCTCGATCGCGACGTTGCTCTCCGTCTCCCCCTCTAGGAGGAGGGCGTAGGTCCGGGTCCAGCGCCAGGGCGAGGTTGCCAGGGGTTCCAGTCGAGCCAATGGCTGATGGTCGGCGTCGAAAAGGGTGATCTGGCGGGTGGGCGTGGGAAGGAAGAGACCGGTCGGCTCGGCGAGGTAGCGGACCTCGCCTTCCCTGTCAACCACCTGGTACCGGTAGGCTCGACCTTCGGAGAAGGTCAGTTTATGGATGGCGTACTCCATTCTCTACCTGCCTCTCGCAGAAGGGCCTCGGCGGCTGCGCGGTTGACCTCGCGGGTCTGTCCGCCGGATTGCGGCGGACCCACGATCCCCTTTTCCTCCAGCAGATCGATAATGCGGGCGGACCGGGTGTAGCCGATGCGGAGCCGTCGCTGGAGAAGGGAGATAGAGGCCCGGTTCTCCGCCAGAATCACCTCCAGCGCGTTGGGCAGGAGGTCGTCCTCAAACTCCACGGTAGGTTGGGGGGCCAGGCTCTCGTCCAGCGGCAACTGGACCGGCTGGGCCGCCGTCGGCGGCGGGGCGGAGGTCTCGATCGTCAGTTCCCGCCCGCCTTTCCAGTACCGGATGAGGCGGCGCAGTTCCTCGTCGGAGACGAACGAGCCCTGGAGGCGGATCGGGTCTGGGGCATCCGGCGACATAAACAGCATATCCCCCCGACCCAGCAGCCGTTCCGCGCCGGGCATGTCCAGGATCACCCTCGAATCCACCGACGAGGCGACGGCGAAGGCGATGCGGGCGGGGAAGTTGGCCTTGATCAGGCCGGTCACCACGTCGACGCTGGGCCGCTGCGTGGCGATGATCAAATGGATGCCGGTGGCCCGAGCCATCTGGGCCAGTCGGCAGAGGGACCGTTCCGTCTCCGCCGGGGCCAGCATCATCAGGTCGGCCAGCTCGTCGACGATGACGACGATGTAGGGCATCCGTTTCAGGTCGGCCCGCTGGGGGACGACCCGCTCGTTGAAGTCCTCAATGTCGCGTGCACCGACGCTGGCGAACCGTCGGTAGCGGCCGTCCATCTCCCGCAGCACCCACCCCAGCACGCCGGTCACCCGCTCCATGTCCACCACCACCGGAGCCAGCAGGTGGGGGATGCCGTTGAAGGGGGTCAACTCCACCCGCTTGGGGTCCACCAGCAGCAGTTTCAGATCGTCCGGCGTGTTCTGGAGGAGCAGCGCGGCCAGGATGGCGTTGATGCAGACCGATTTTCCCGACCCCGTGGCGCCGGCGATCAGGAGGTGCGGCATCGCCCGCAGGTCGGCCACGAAGGGCTGCCCGGACACGTCCTGCCCCAACCCCAGGCGGAGGCGGGAGTCCATCCGTTCCCAGGCCTCACTCTCGATGATGTCCCGCAACGCGACCAGCGAGATCTCCTGGTTGGGCACCTCGATGCCGACCAGCCCCTTCTTGGGGATGGGGGTCTGAATGCGGATCGTCTTTGCGGCGAGGGCCAGCGCCAGGTCGTCGGCCAGGCTGGCGATCTTGCTGACCTTCACCCGGGTCTGTTTCCCCCGGCTGTTGGTAACGAAGAGCGGCTCCACGCCGAACTGGGT
>DUEL01000082.1 GCA_011192125.1 Thermoflexia bacterium | reverse complement strand
GCGTAGCACTCGGCGGTGATCCGTTCGTTCCAGTTCGCATAAGGGGCAGCATCCGGCTCGACCGGAACCTCCCCCGTGAACGGGTCCGCCCGGGGCGGCTGGTAGAAGTGGCCGTGGATGCAGAGTTGGGCAGTCATAGTTTGGGGTTCAGAGTTCAGGGTTCAGAGTGCAGGTCGTGGTAGCCCCCCAGGGGCGGGCGGGTTCCAGAAGGAGGTCCCACCACAAGAAAGTGCAGGCACCCTGGTAGACCCGTTCGTAGCCGGCCTCGGAGTTGGAGACGACCTCCAGGGGGAAGTGCCAGAGGGTGGCAGAGGGACGAAGGGACAGGGAGACCGCGCCCGCCAGGTCGGGAAGCGAAGAAACGACGGTCAGTTGGGAGACGGCGACGTGCTCGCCGACCTCGTTCAAGCGACGGGAGACCCACTCGTCACCCTGTTGCTCGCCCACCTGCAACTCGCCCTGCTCCCCACCGACGATCCCCCAGTTCCACTCGACGCCGAACCGAACGGTGACGGGAGCATCGCCAAGGTTCGTGAGCCGGTACCGCACGTGCAGGTCGTCCGAACCGGCCCTCGCCTCGACCTCCTTTTCCACCCGCACAGCCACCCGCCGATCGTCCACCCACACACTCCCATCGCGGACGAGCCGCAGCACGATAGCATCCCCGCCCTCCTGCACCTGCGCAGCGTAGGGCTGGTTCACGAAGTCCCCCTGCTCCCCATAACGGGCCTGGTAGAAGGTCTCCAGCGTCGTCTCCGGATGGAGGAAGTGGTCCAGAAGCGACACCCGCCGGTACCAGTCGTGGAACAGGCGGGTATGGATGTCTGGCTCCTTCACCCGCACGCCGCCGGGTCGATCCTCCTGCCCGGGGAGGAGAAGCCGGCCCTCCTCGGCGGCCGCCAGCAGTTCCCGGTGGTACCCCTCCCGGCGGCGGGTCATCGTGTTGACCAGGTTATACCGGCGCTCCCGCCAGTCCCACTCCACCAGCGCGCCGCCGTAGGACGGCTTGAAGGTCAGCACCTGTCGGTCGGTGTTGAGGACAATCTCCTCGTGTCCGTCGGCGTCCAGGTCGCCCCGCTCCACCCGCGCCCACGGGGCCGGGCCAGCGGCGCGGTCGGCGATCGTCTCGGCAGCGATGAGGTTGGCATAGTTGGCGACGCGGATGTGGAAGAGGTAGATCCCCCCGAACAACCCGTGCCAGTAGCCGCAGTTGCACTGGGCCGCCCAGACGTGATCCAGCGCCCGCTCCTTCTCCGGCCCCTTCGGCATCGCGTGGACCTTCCGGCTCACCCAGAGCATCTTCTTGTGCATCTGGTTGACCTCGTCGTAGCGGGCCAGGAAACCGCGCCAGTGCCCGCCCTTGAGGAAGCGGAGCAGGTCGGGCCGATCGGCGAACTCCTCTCGGAGCCGCTTGAGGGAGGCGAAATCCGCCGGAGGAAGCGCCCAGTGCATCATCTCCTCATAAGAGGCACAAGGGAGATACACGCGGCCCAACGGTCCCATCTCTGCCGCCACCTCGCCCAGCGGTCGAGTGCTCAGCCAATCCCTGTTGGCCTCCAGGGCAGCGAAGAACCGGTCCATCCACGCCTTCTCTCCCCAGCAGTGGTCCCACGTGCCGGGCCAGAGGCCGAACTTCTCCCCGTCGTCCCCCATCACCGCGACCCCGGCGGGGTGCGCTTCGGCCTGCTCCCGCAGCCAGGCCATCACCTCCTCCACCGGTCGCCAGGGAACGGCGTAGCGGAGATACGTCACGTTGCCGAAGACAGTGAGGGTGCGGCCCTGCTCCTCGGTGACGTAGGGGCCGAAAAGGTCATCGTCGGTGAGGCCAGCCATTTTGAAGGGGGTATCGTCCAGTAGCGTGTACCGCACTCCCGCCTCGGCCAGCGGCTTGGGGAGGTGCGGCTCCCAGACCCGCTCCGCTAGCCACGCTCCCGTGGGTTCGCAGCCGAAGGTCTCTTGCAGGAAGCGGGTCATCTTCCGGATCTGCCCTACTTTGTCGGCGTCGGGGATGGCGACGAGGATGGGTTCGTAGTATGCACCAGTGAGGAGTTCCACCTGCCCCCGCGCCACCAGCGCCCGGAGCCGGTCGATGTGATCGGGCCGGTGGACGGCCAGCCAGTCGTAGAGGGGACCGGTGTAATGAAGGGAGAGGCGCACGCCTGGATGCCGTTCCAACGCGGTCAGGATGGGGTCGTACGCTCGCTCCGTGGCGTGGGCGAAGACAAAGTCGAAATTGCCCACCGGCTGGTGGTTGTGGATGACCAGGGAGAGGGTCAGCCTGTGCATCAGCCTTGGGCGTGCAGGTCGATCGCCCGCCGGTACAGATCGGCGTACTTCTTCGCCGACGCCTTCCACGAGAAGTCCGCCTTCATCCCGCGGGTCTGGAGGGCGGTCCAGGCCTCCCGGTCGCGGAAGACCCCCAGGGCGCGGCGCAGACCGTCCAGGCAGGCCTCGGGCGTGAAGGGGGAGAATGCGAAGCCGGTGGCCTTATCCGGTCGCTCGTGGTAATCGACCACCGTGTCGGCCAGGCCGCCGGTCTTGTGGACCACGGGGACGGCTCCGTACCGCATCGCGATCATCTGCCCCAGTCCGCACGGCTCGAACCGGGAGGGCATCAGGAAGATATCGCACCCGGCGTAGATGCGGCGGGCCAACGAATCGTCGTACCGCAGAAAGACACGCATCTTATCCGGGAAACGGGCTTGAATCCCCTCCAGCATCTCGTGATACTCAGGCTGCCCGGTTCCCAGGAGGATGAACTGGACGTCCCCCTGCAACACCTGTTCCAGCACCGGCCTCAGCAGATCGATTCCCTTGACAGAATCCAGCCGGGAGACCATCCCGATCAGCGGCGTGTCGGCGCGGACGGGAAGGCGAGCGGTCTGCTGGAGGGCCGCCTTGTTCACCGCCCGCATCCGTAGGTCGGAGAGATCAAACCGCTGTGGGATATGGGGGTCGGTGGCAGGGTTCCACCGGTCGTAGTCGATCCCGTTGAGAATGCCGAAGAGCCGATCCTGGCGTTGGCGCAACAAGGGGTTCAGGCCCGCCCCGGCCTCCGTCTCCAGGATGTCCTTCGCGTACTGCGGGCTGACCGTGGTGATCAGGTCGGCGTTGGCGATCCCCTGAGCCATCCAGTTGACCTGCCCCGGCGGTTCTACATCCAGGTGCTTCACGTATTCCATTCGAGCGAAGGTGAGGATGAGCCGACCGGAGAGGCCCTGGTAAGCCATGTTGTGGATGGTGAAAAGAGAGGCCAGACAGCGATACTCGCGCAGATACCGTCCCTCGTAGGCCAGCCAGGTCGGGACCGGGGCAGTGTGCCAGTCGTTGGCGTGGATGACGTCCGGCATCCACCCCAGGAGGGGCAACGCGGCGACGACGGCGCGGCTGAAGAAGACGAACCGCTGGGGGTCGTCGTCGAACCCATAGACCCGCTCGCGGGGGGAGAAGTACTTCTCGTCCCAGATCAAATAGGTCGGCACGCCATCGTCGGTGACGGTGTGGAACAGGTGAGCCTTCACATCCTCCCGACCAGCAGGGACGGAGATGGGCTTCCCCACTTTCTCGAGGTGGAACTGATCGGAGCGAATGGAGCCGTATCGAGGGATCATCAGGCGGACGTCGTGGCCCAGGGTGCGGAGCGCTTTGGGCAGCGAGCCTGCGACATCGGCCAGCCCTCCAACTTTGGCGAAAGGCACCGCCTCGGCGGCCAGGAACAAGACCTTCAACGGTTCGTTTTTCATGTCCTCTCCCCCCACCACCGGAAATCTACGTCCGGAAAGACCTTATCCAGTTCCCACAACTCCTCCGCCAGCGCTCGATCGGGACGTCCCGCCTCCACGGAGGCCACCAACTGCTCGAACCGCTCCACGTGCGCTGTGAACCGCTGGATGGCGTACTCCCGCGCCTGCCCGGTGGTCACCAGGAACGGCCAATCGGAGGCCTCTAAGAGCAGCAGTTCCCGCGCCGCCTGGTTGAGCACAACCTCTTCGTCGGGCGACGCGTCCTCCGCCTTCCGCCGAGCGATCTCCGCCATCCGCCGCTCCGCCTCGTGGATCGGCCCCCACATCCAGTGCGTCTCCGGATTGTCCCAGGTCCAGTGCCCACCCCCCATCCCCCAGGAACTCTCCGGCAGGGCGAGCACCTCGTCGGGCGGATGCGTCTCCAGATAGCGGCTGGCGGTGGTCAGTTCTACTTTGTCCGACCCGGCCAGAAGGCGGAGCACCTCCCGGATCCAGTCCACCCCCTCGAACCACCAGTGGCCGAAAAGTTCCGTGTCGTAGTTGGAGGCGATGATGCCGAAAAGGCCGGTCTCGGCATGGAACCGCTCCAAGAGGTCGGTCACCAGCCAGGCGAAGTGGCGGGCGTGCTCGCCGACCTTGTGCTGTGCCCAGTCGGGATGGTACCAGTCCTTGTGCCCCAGGTCCACCCGCGCGCCGGTGACCCGCCAGTACTGCATCCCGGAGATGTGGTCCTTCTTGTGGAACTCCCGGTAGTCGAAATCGCCGGGGTACCCCCAATCGGCCGACCAGACCTGCATCCCGGTCCGGTTGTTCCGCCCGATGACGGCCACGCCCGAGTGCTCCGCCTCCACCCCCGGCGTCGTGTTCACCACGTAGTAGGGCCGGTAAGTGGTCCGAGGGTGCTCCGGACGCTCGAACTCCTCCAGCGGCACCACGTAGTTCCGCCTGATGGCCCCGTAGGGGCCGATGGCGTCCCCGGCCGCCTTCCCCACCGGCCGCCCTCCCTCGATGGTGTGCGTCTCCACGAAGAAGCAGCGCAGGTTCTCCGCCGCCAGGAACGTCTCCAGCCCCGGCCGCACCCGTCCGTCCTCCGCGACGTAGGCGGGACGGTAGGCGCACTCGGGAAGCCAGATCGCCTTCGGCGCACGGCCGAAGTGGCGACGGTAGGAGGCGACACCGGCCCTCAACTGCCCACGGATCGCCTCGTCGGTCCCCAGCAGGGGGAGATAGCCGTGGGTGGCGGCGGAGGTGACGATCTCGATCACGCCCGCCTCCTGTAGCCGCCGGAAGCCCCCCAAGAGGTCGCGCCCGTACCGCTCGCGGAAGGAGCGAAGGATCCCGGCATACCAATCGCGGTAGAAGGCCGCCAGATAGGCCGCGTGGGGATTCCCTTCCTGCTGGAAGCGGGGGATGTCCCTCTCGGCTGCGGCGATCTTCTCTTCCACGTACGCTTCGAAGTGGTCCTTCACCACCGGATCGGCCAACTGCTCACAGAGAACCGGGGTGAGACCAAGCGTGAGATGAACGGGAAGCCCTCCCTCGTGCAAGTCGGTGAGGGCGTTGAGGAGGGGAACGTAGGTCTCGGCCGCGGCCTCGTGCAACCACTCCTCCCCGTGGGGCCAGCGACCCGCCCTCCGACAGTAGGGAAGGTGGCTGTGGAGGACGAAGGTAAACGCGCCGATGGGAGCCATCCCCCTACTCCCCCAACACCGAGACCGGGGTCCAGGTGGGGGTCGGCGTCACGCGGGGGGTGCGGGGAGTAAAGGAGACGAAGAGGCTGATCGCCATACTGAGGACGACTAACAGGCTGATGATCCACAAGGCCCGCTGATACCGTCGATCCCGAGATGGTTTGCGCTTCATACCCCTTCCCCACGAAATCTCGTCTCAAAGCGACTTAGCATTATAACACAGGGCGAGGGAAGCGCAACGATTGGCACTGACCTTTGGACAGGAGTTCGGACATCGGGTGTGAGACTCCTTCTCGACGGGCCTGGCACC
>DUEL01000081.1 GCA_011192125.1 Thermoflexia bacterium | reverse complement strand
TTCAAGTTCTTCCTCACCTACCTCAAGCAGGGCTGGTACACGGACGACTACCAGTTGATCAAGGCGATGGACATCCTGGCCCAGCGCGGCGGGATGGCGATGGTCCACGCCGAGAACGGTGGGGGGATCGATTATCTGGAAGATAAATACCTCAAGGGCCCGAACGCGTCGGCCAAGTACTTCAACGCCAGCCGCCCCGCCGCGCTGGAGGAGGAGGCGGTCTTCCGCGCCATTCGGCTGGCGGAGGTGGTGGGATGCCGCCTCTACATCCCCCACGTCACCTCGGCCCGCGCGCTGCGGCCGATCCGGCAGGCGCAGGCGGAGGGGTTGCCCGTCTTCGCCGAGACCTGCCCCCAGTACCTCACGCTGACCCAGGAGGTCATCGAGGAGCGGGGCGCGCTGGCGAAGATCGGGCCGCCGATCCGGACCGCCGAGGATCGGGAGGCGCTGTGGGCCGCCCTGCGGGAAGGCACCCTCCAGACCGTCGCTTCGGACCACGCGCCGAAGTACAAGGACGTCCATGGCGACTTCCTGGAGCAGCCCTTCGGCTCCCCCCAGGCGGAGACGCTCCTGCCGTTGACCTACGACGGGGGGGTCAACAGGGGCCGGATCAGCCTGGTGCGGCTGGTGCAGGTGCTGTGTGAGAACCCCGCCCGCATCTTCGGCCTCTATCCGCGCAAGGGGACCATCGCTGTGGGGTCGGACGCCGACCTGGTGGTGTTCGATCCGACGCGGGAGTTCACCATCCGGGCGGGGAACCAGCACACCAACGCCCGCTACACCCTGTACGAGGGGCGGACCGTCCTGGGCTGGCCGGTGATGACCTTCCAGCGGGGGCACAAGGTGCTGTGGGAGGGGGAGATCGTCGCCGAGCCGGGGATGGGCCAGTTCCTGCCGACGCTGGAATCCCCGGCCGAGCCGTTGACGCCGCGAGGGCTATGAGTGGGTTTCTGCTTGGATCACGCCCCCGATGAGGGAGGTCAATAGGGGTAAGTCTTCGGTTACGGTTTTCCAGACGACTTCTAGGTCGATGCCGAAAACGAGTTCGGACATCCCTGGTCCGTCCCGCCGTAAACAGGCGGGGCTGGCGGGAAACCGCGCCCGCGCCGGTTGGGAAGCCGCCCTTCGGCGGCTTCGCCACTCGTAGCCGCGGCTTCCAGCTGCCGGGAGAGAGATGTCCGAACTCCTGTCCGAAGGTCAGGTTTTTTCGGAGGACGTGATGAAGAAACTGCTCACCGGCAACGAGGCCCTCGCGCTGGGCGCGCTACAGGCGGGGGTGAAAGTCGTCACCGGCTATCCGGGCACACCGTCCACAGGGGCCATCGAAAGCCTCCTGCGCCGCCAGCCGCAGGGCGTCCACGTCGAATGGAGCACCAACGAGAAGGTCGCCTTCGACATCGCTGCCGGGGCCGCCTGGGCCGGGCAGCGGGCCCTGTGCACGATGAAGATGTCCGGCCTGAACGTCGCCTTCGACTCGGTCATCTCCATCGCCTACTCCGGCTGCGTCGGCGGCCTGGTCATCTACGTCGCCGACGACCCCGGCGTCAGCGCGGGGATGGCGGAGCAGGACAGCCGGGGGTATGCGCTGATGGCCGACCTGCCGATGCTGGACCCCCCTTCCGTGGCGGAGGCGTACCGGCTGGTCCAGGTGGCCTTCGAGATCTCGGAGCGGGTGGGGACGCCGGTCCTCGTCCGGCTGGTCACCTCGCTCTCCCACTCCAAAGCCCCGGTGGAGGTGGAGGAGCCGCCGCCCCCGCCCGAGCGGGAGCCGCAACTGATCCGCGACATCGCCCGCTTCACCAAGGCGGGCGCAGCCATCTGTATGGCCCAGCATCGGGACCTGATCCGGCGGCTGGAGGAGGCGGGCCGGGTCATCGAGGAGATGGGGCTGAACCGGCTGGACCTGGCCCCCGAGCCGGGCGGGTTGGGGATCATCGCGTCGGGGGTCGTGGTCTCTTACCTTGAGGAGGCCTTCGAGGTTGCCTCCGGCCTCGGCCTCGACCCGGGGACGGTCTCCGTGCTGCGGCTGAGCGCGGTCCATCCCTTCCCCGCCGACCAGGTCCGCCGCCTGCTCGACCACTGCGGGACGGTCCTGGTCCTGGAGGAACTGGAGCCCCACATCGAGCGAGGAGTGCATGTGGAGGCGCGGCGGGCGGGGTTCGCGGGCCGGATCGTGGGAAAGTTAGACGGGACGCTGGATCGCGTCGGTGAGTACACCGTCCGGGAGGTGGTGCGGAGCATCGCCCAGGCGGCGGGGCTGGAGATGCCGGAGGACCTGCTGAGCGGGGTGGCGGCGGAGCAGTGGGCGGCAGCCCGTCCCATCACCGTCTGCGCCGGATGCCCCCACCGGGGCACCTATATGGCGATCAACCAGGCGATCCGTCGGGCGGGCTACCGGAAGAACGAGGTGATGGTCACCGGCGACATCGGCTGCACCATCCTGGGGATGAACCCGCCGTTCTACACCGTGTGGAACGAGGTCTCGATGGGAGCCAGCATCGGCCTGGCACAGGGGTACGTCCACGCCGGGGTGAAAACGCCGGTCATCGCCACCATCGGCGATTCGACCTTCTTCCACGCCGGCATACCCGCCCTGGTCAACGCCGTCCAGCACCAGGTCCCGCTGACGGTGGTGATTATGGACAATGGCTGGACCAGCATGACCGGCATGCAGGTCAACCCCGGCACCGAGGAAACGTTCCAGCCCCCCGGCAACCGACGGGTGGACATCGCCCGGATCGTCGAGGGGATGGGAGTGGAGCACCTCTTCGTCGTCGATCCGTTCGACCTGGAGGCGACCACCCGGGCGATCCAGGAAGCGCTGTCGCTGCCGGGGGTGAAGGTGGTCCTGGCGCGGCAGGAGTGCGCCATCCAGGCGATGCGGCGGGGGATCAGGGTAGGGACGGTCCGGGTGATCCCGGAGAAGTGCGTCCTCTGCAAGCGGTGCATCCTCCTCACCGGCTGCCCCGCGCTCGACCTGGGGGAGGAGGCGGTAGAGATCGACCCGGTGCTCTGCTACGGCTGCGGCCTCTGTGCGCAGGTGTGCAAGTTGGACGCGTTGGTGGTAGAATGAGCGGCAGTGATGCCTTAGCGAGGGAGTTGGTCGGCGTGGATCACGGCTAGCCCCTCGACGCGCTCGTAGTGGACTGTGTTACGGGTCAGTAGAGGAATCCCGTGTGCTACGCAGACCCCGGCGATGAGCGTGTCGGGGAGGCCGATGGGAGCGCCTTGCCCACGCAGTTGGGCGTCGATCCGGGCGGCTTCTCGGGCCGCGTTGAGGTCGAAAGGAAGCACTTGCACTAAATCGAGCAGATCGTTGAACAACGCCGATTGACGAGGGGCGTGGGCGAGGCCGACCAGGAGTTCATAGCTGTGATCGCGGTGAGAGCGCAATCGAAGTGGGTCAGGACCTTTTCCAGAACGTCGCTGCGCCCGCGCAGATGGTCGATGACGATGTCGGTGTCTATGCAGAGGAGCCGGGGTTCCATTGGGACCAGAGTTCGCTGCGAATCCTGCGGAAGGCTTCTTCGTCCTCCTCCGACCAAACGCCCCGGAGGGCCTGGGCGATGCGGAGGCGGCGTGCGGCGTGGTTGTTGTTCTCCCTCCCGACCTTCCCGCGTTCCCGCGCCTGTCTGGCCCAGCGGCTTAACATCTCCGGAATGTCGACCTGCTCTTTCTGAGCCAGCGACTCCAATGCGGTATAGAGGGAGGCAGGTAGTTCAAGGGTTACGGTTTTCTCCGCCATCACGCTCTCCCCACTGGGGAACTCTGTCAAGAGTATAGCATCTTGGAGCAATTTCGTCAAAGGAGCGGATGATGAACTACGACGTACTCCTAGTCGGCGTCGGCGGGCAGGGGGTGCTCACGGTGGCCGAACTGATCGCTCAGGCCGCCGTGTCGCAGGACGTCCCGGTCTCTCTCTACCCCTACAAGGGGATGGCCCAGCGGGGTGGGTTCGTCAAGGCCCAGGTCCGGCTGGGGCGAGACGGGGCCGGCCCGAACATCCCGGAGCGAGGGGCCGACCTGATCATCGGGATGGAGGTCTCGGAAGCGCTCAAAGGCGTCCGCTTCGTCAAACCCGGCGGCGACTTCCTCCTCTACGGCCACGTCTGGCCGCCGACGGCGGTGATGCTGGGCAAGGCGGAGTACCCGCCTTTGGAGCAGGTCTTGGAGGCGGCGCGGGAGGCCGGGGCACGGGTGGTCTACCTGGACCCGGCGGACCGGCCCGCCTACGAGGGCCAGCCGGTGCCCGCCAACGTTTACGTGCTGGGCGCGGCGCTGGGCCACACCGGGCTGGGGAAGGTGCTTAACTCCGAAACGGTCCTCCGGGCGATAGAGGCCCGATGGCCGAAGGGAGCGGAGCGCAACCGGTTCGCCTTTCAGGCTGGACTGGGGGCGGTGGTTGGGTGACTGAGTGATTGGGTGAGTGGGTGAGTGGATGACTGGGTGATTCGCTGATTCGCCGATTCGCTGACTCGCATCCCGATCGACCGGAGGAGGTCTATGGATCTGCATTCCCTCTTCAACCCCACGGGCGTCGCCATCATCGGTTCGGCGTCGGAAGGGAAGTTGGGCTACGTCCTCACCCACCAGATCGTCTCGGCGGGATACCAGGGCCCCCTCTTCCTGGTGAACCCCAAGGGGAAGGGGGCCCTTTCCGTGCCGGGATACCGGTCGGTGGCGGAGATCGGGGCGGAGGTGGACCTGGCGGTGGTCGCCTCGCCCGCGCCGACCGTGCCCGACGTACTGGAGGACTGCAGCCGGGCGGGGGTCAAGGTGGCCGTGGTCATCACCGCCGGTTTCTCCGAGGTGGGCAACATCGAGGGTGAGGAAGCCCTCAAAGAGGTGGCGCGCCGATACGACATTCGGGTCGTAGGCCCAAACTGCGCCGGGTTCTTCAACAACCGGTTGGGCCTCCACGCCACCCTGGAGATCCGCCCGCCCGTAGGCGAGGTGGCCCTCGTCTCCCAGAGCGGCGCGCTGGGCGGCGCGGTGCTGGCCTGGGCGGAGGAGCAGGGGCTGGGCTTCTCCAAGTTCGTCAGTTACGGCAACCGGGCCGACGTGGGCGAGGTCGACCTGCTGGCCTACCTGGCGGAGGACCCCGAGACGAAGGTGGTGGCCCTCTACATTGAGAGCGTCGCCGACGGGCGGGCCTTCCTGAAGGCGGTCCACGACTTCACGCGCCGCAAGCCCCTGGTGGTCATCAAGGCCGGGCGGGGGCAGGCCGGGCGACGGGCGGCCCTCTCCCACACCGGATCGATGGCCGGCACCGACGCCGTCTACGACGCCGCGCTGCGCCAGGCCGGCGCGCTGCGGGTGGAGACCGTTGAGGAGATGTTCGACCTGTGCAAGGGGTTGGTCCACCTGCCGCCGGTGAAGGGCCGCCGGGTCGCCATCGTCACCAACTCCGGCGGGCCGGGGGTGCTGGCGGCGGACCGGGCGGAAACGGTCGGACTGGAGGTGGCGGAGCCGAGCGACGCGCTTAAGGAGCGGCTCTCGGCGTTCCTTCCGCCCTACTGCTCCCTCCGCAACCCCTTCGATCTGACAGTGGAAGGGACGGAGGACGGGTACCGAGAGACGCTGAAGGCGGTGCTGGAGGAGTACGACGCAGCGCTGGCGCTGGACGTCTGTCCGCCGTACCTGGATTCGGCCCCGCACGCCCGCGGGGTGTGCGACGCGGCGGAGGCGACCGGCAAGCCGGTGGTGGCCAACTTCATGGCCGGGCGGACCGTCGAGAAAGCCCTGCCGGTGCTGCGGGAGCGGTCCGTGCCCGACTTCCCCACCGGGGAGCGGGCGGTGACGGTGCTGGCCCGCCTGGCCGAATACGAGGAACGGAAGGCCCGATGGCGGCCGCTACCGGAGGTCCCCCGGGAACAACGGAGGCTGCCCGGCGAGGAGCCGCTGCTGGAGCCGGAGGCGATGGCGTGGCTGCGGGAGAACGGGATCCCCACGCTGGATTTCCGCTTCGCCGCAACCGGTGAGGAAGCAGTAGAGGCCGCCCGCGACCTGGGCTACCCGGTCGTGATGAAGGTCGTCTCTCCCCACATCCTCCACAAATCGGACGTGGGCGGGGTGGCCCTGAACGTCGCCGACGACCAGCAGGCGCTGAAAGTGTTCGTCGCTCTCCAGCGGGTGGCAGCCGACCTGGACTTCCGAGGTGTGGTCGTCTACCCGATGGTGCGCGGGATGCAGGAGGTCATCCTGGGCCTCTCCCGCGATCCCCAGTTCGGCCCGGTGGTTCTCTTCGGGCTGGGCGGCATCTACACCGAGGTCCTGCACGACGTCGCCCTGCGGATCGCGCCGATCGACCGGCTCGAGGCGGAGGAGATGATCCGCGAG
Source organism: Thermoflexia bacterium (assembly GCA_011192125.1). Classification (GTDB taxonomy): domain Bacteria; phylum Chloroflexota; class Anaerolineae; order B4-G1; family DUEL01; genus DUEL01. The sequence goes on along the minus strand of DUEL01000081.1, from coordinate 388 downwards.
ATCCGGGCCTACCCCCTTCTGACCGGAGTCCGGGGGCGGCCCGCGTGCGACCTAGAGACGCTGGCCGACGTCCTGGTCCGGTTCTCCCGCCTTCCCTTCCTCTACCCCGAGGTCGCCGAGGTGGACCTGAACCCGGTGTTCATCTCGGCAGGAGGGGTGTGGGTGGGGGATGTGAGGGTGATAAGGAACAAGGTCGCAGGGAGCAAGGGGGCGCAGGGGCAAGAGGCCGGAAACAGGGAACCGAAGAAGCAAGGGGGATAGTCAATGACAGGACTTACGCAGTTAGCAGCTGAGCGGCAGCCACCTTGCCTCGCAACGGAGCGGGGGCAGGCAAGCCGCCGGTGATCAGTTGGCGTTGCAGGCGATCCTTGACCTCACCCAAGGTTTC
>DUEL01000080.1 GCA_011192125.1 Thermoflexia bacterium | reverse complement strand
GCCTCTCCTCTTCGACGGGGGAGAGCCCGGCGGAGGCCGGGCTTGGCTTCTCGTAGCCCGCGACTTGAGTCGCAGGGCATCCTCCCCCGGCGGCTGAAGCCGCGGCTATGGGTGGCGAAGCCGCCCTTCGGCGGCTCTCGCCTCTCCTCTTCGACGGGGGAGAGCCCGGCGGAGGCCGGGCTTGGCTTCTCGTAGCCCGCGACTTGAGTCGCAGGGCATCCTCCCCTGGCGGCTGAAGCCGCGGCTACGAACTGCCAAGCCGCCCTTCGGCGGCTCCCGCCTCTCCTCTTCGACAGGGGAGAGCCCAGCGGAGACCGGGCTTTGCCCCCTGTAGCCAGCGACTTTCAGTCGCTGGGCGAAAGGGAACCGATCGATGTCCGAATTCCCGTCCGGAGCCCAGATCGGTCTGACTTTCGGATGGGAGTTCGGACATCGAGTGTGAATCTCTTTTTCGGCGGGTCCAGCACCGGCCTGGATTGGGTATGCTCGAACTCTTGCCCAGATCCCAGGGCAGCGCCGCTTGCCCGCCCGACAGAGGAGAGTAAAATTAGCGCCAGGAGGGCTGGACAACGAATCCGGGGATGTAAGCGGGCATACGCATTCTACGGGAGACCTCCGGACGTAGAACGTCCGCAGGTCTCCGCGGCAAGGTGAACCGAAGGCACCGTTCGGCGGGCGCCTTCTTACCTTTTCCAACTGGAGGACACGATGAGAGCAGTGGACATCATCATCAAGAAGCGGGACGGTGGGGAGCTGACCACCGAAGAGATCCAGTTCTTCGTCCAGGGCTACACCCAGGGAACGATCCCCGATTACCAGGCGGCGGCCTGGCTGATGGCGGTCTTCCTGCGTGGGATGACCGATCGGGAGACCGAGGACCTCACGATGGCGATGGCCTACTCGGGGGACATCCTGGACCTGAAAGACGTGGCCTCTTTCGTGGTGGACAAGCACTCCACCGGCGGCGTCGGCGACAAGGTGAGCCTGGTCGTCGTCCCGACAGTGGCCGCCTGCGGGCTGCCGGTGGGGAAGATGACCGGCCGGGGGCTGGGGTTCAGCGGCGGGACACTCGATAAACTGGAGTCCATCCCCGGCTTCCGGACCGACCTCACTCACGAGGAGTTCAAAGAGCAATTGGCCCGCATCGGCATCGTGCTGACCGGACAGAGCCTGGACCTGGCCCCAGCCGATCGGAAGATCTACGCCCTGCGGGACGTGACCGGCACGGTTCCCTCCCTTCCCCTCATCGTCAGTTCGATCATGAGCAAGAAGATCGCCGCCGGAGCCGACGCCATCGTGTTGGACGTGAAGGTGGGCAGCGGGGCCTTCATGAAAACGCTGGAGGACGCCGAAGCGCTGGCCCGATCGATGGTCCGTATAGGACGTCGGGTGGGACGCCAGGTGGTGGCCCTCCTTTCCGACATGAACCAACCGCTGGGGTGGGCGGTGGGGAACGCGGTGGAGGTGCGCGAGGCGATCGAGACCCTCCACGGCGGCGGGCCCGAGGACTTCCGCGAGCACTGCTTGGTGGTGGCTGCGGAGATGCTCACCCTGGGCGGCAAGGCCGCCGACCCTGAGGAAGGAAAACGGCTCGCGGCCGAGGCCATCGGTTCCGGCGCTGCCTGGGAGAAGTTCTGTGCGATGGTCGAAGCCCAGGGGGGCGACCTTTCCGTGGTGGAAGATCCCGACCGTCTTCCCCGCGCCCGGCTCGTCGAACCGGTCCCCGCGCCGGTCGGTGGGTACCTCCAGAAGGTGAACGCGGCCGAGGTCGGACTGGCGGTGGTCGACCTGGGAGGTGGACGGGAAAAGAAAGAGGACACCATCGACCACGCCGTCGGGGTGATCACGCACCACAAGGTGGGCGACCGGATCGAGGAGGGGGAGCCGCTGTTCACCATCCACGCCAACGACGAGCACCGGTTGGCGATGGCCCGAGAGCGGCTGCTCGCTGCCCACACCATTGGCCCGGAGCCGGTGGAGCCGTTGCCCCTGTTTTATGGGAGGATCGACGCGGCGTGAGGAGGGGTATTGGCTACCTGACGCTCCTCAGCGGCCTCGCCGCGCTCGCCGGCGCGGTGGGGCCGTGGATCCCTCATCCGGCGGTCGGGCTCCGCGTTGCCGGGTTCGATCTGTTTGAGATGACCGGCATCTTCCCGGCGGTCCGCGCCGGGGCCGTCCCCGTCTTCCGGGAGGCCTTCGTCCTTCCGCTCCTCCTCTCCGCCCTGGTTGTTGCCCTGGCGCCGGTCGTCGACCGACGGTTGCCCTCTTTCCTCCGCTGGGTCTGTCCGGTCCTCGGCGCTGCGCTCGCCCTTACCGCGCTTCCCCCCTATCCGGCCATCCTCACCGCCTACCGGGATCCGATGTACCGGCTCCGGTTCTACCTGACGGTGGGGGCCGTCCTGCTGGCCGCGACCAGTCCCCTGCTCCGTCGCCTGTCTCCCCGGACCGTCGGCGGCGGGCTGGCAGCCCTGGCGGCGGTCGGCTTCGGCCTGCCGCTGGCCCAGTACATCCGGGTCCGCCCCCTCTTCGACGCCCTCTACGGCCGCCCCGTCGGAGTGGGCTGGGGGCTGATTTTGTACCTGGCAGGGATGGGGCTCCTTTTCCTCCTCGGCCTCGCTACCCTCTTGGCTTTTGCTACCCCAGAGACACAGAGGGCGCAGAGGTTTTCTTCCCAATAACAGAATCTTCAGTGCCCTCTGTGCCTCTGTGGTGAAACATAACCGCACTTGCCGCCCGGTCCTACTTCGATTACAATGGGCGGGGTTTTGCGGACTCAAGGAGCGAGAACGGTGGCCGGAGAGACGGTGCTGATCGTGGACGACGAGGAGAACATCATCGAACTGGCGCGGATGTACCTGGAGCAGGAGGGGTTCCGGGTCGACGCGGCGACCGACGGGGCGACCGCCCTGGAGAAGATCGCCCAGAATCCCCCGGCCGTGTTGATCCTGGACCTGATGCTGCCGGAGGTGGACGGCTGGGAGGTCTGCCGACGGATCCGCGCCGGCACGGCCGCGCCGGACCTGCCCATCATCATGCTCACGGCGCGGGACGACGACGTGGACAAGGTCGTAGGGCTGGAACTGGGGGCGGACGACTACGTGACCAAGCCGTTCAACCCGCGGGAACTGGTGGCGCGGGTCAAGGCGATCCTGCGCCGCGTCTCCCGGCTCGAACGGCCCCAGGCCCCTATCCACGTGGGCGACCTGACCATCGACCCGGCCCGCCACGAGGTCACCGTCGCCGGGGAGCCGGTCTCGCTGCGGCCCAAGGAGTTCGACCTGCTGCGGACGCTGGCCGAGCACCGGGGGATGGTCCTCAGTCGCCAGCAACTGCTGGATCGGGTCTGGGGGTACGATTTTTATGGGGAGAGCCGCACGGTCGACGTGCACATCGCCCACCTGCGCAAGAAACTGGCCGGTTCGGACGTCCGTATCGAAACGGTGGTGGGCGTAGGATACAAACTGGTCGCTTGAGCGATGTTCAGTTCCCTCAACTCCCGCCTTCTGCTTTCCTACGTGGCTCTCATCCTCGTCTGTCTCGCTCTGGTCGGGATGGGGCTGCTCCTCTTCGTGTGGGCCAGCCCCATCGGGACCACCGCCTCTCTTCTGCGGCTCGAGGCGGTAGCGCGGACAGCGCTCGTCCGTACCGTCCCGCCGGAGGGCGTGCCGACCCAGCGATTGGTGGAACTCCTGGCGAAGGCCGCAGAGGACCACGGGGTCCGTGCTCTGTTGGTGGACGAAGGGGGCACTATTCGGTTCGACAGCGAAGGGGAGTGGGAAGGGGAGCGGCTGGAGGAACCCGTCCGGGCGTTGGCCGTCCGTGGGCGTGTCCGTGGCACCTTCCGGGCCCCTACCGGGGAGCGCTGGACCTTCGTGGGTCAGATCGTCCCTGCGCCGGATGGACACCACCAGATCGCGGTCCTGGCCTCCCCGCAGAACCGGCTGGCGGCGGTGGCCTGGTTCGCGGAGAACCTGTTGCCTCCGCTTCTGGAGGCCGGGGCCGTCGCCCTGATCCTCTCCGTCCTCCTCGCCTGGCTGATGGCCCGCTCCGTCGCCCGTCCCCTCCGCCGGGTCGCGGCCGCGGCGGGGGCCATCGCCCAGGGCGATCTCTCCCAGCGGGCCCCCGTCTCCGGCCCTCGGGAGGTCCAGGACCTGGCCCGGGCCTTCAACTATATGGCCGACCGGGTGGCGGCGACCCAGCAGGTCCAGCGGGACTTCATCGCCAACGTCTCCCACGAACTGAAGACCCCCCTCACCTCGATCCAGGGGTTCTCTCAGGCGATTATGGACGGCACGGCGTCGGAGCCGGAGGCGGTGCAGCGATCCGCCCGCATCATCCACGAGGAGGCGGAGCGGATGCGCCGGATGGTGGAGGAACTGCTCTACCTGGCCCGCTTCGACGCCGACCAGGTGGAGATGGCCCGTGTGCCGGTGGACGTGGGCGAACTGCTGGCCCGATGCGTCGAACGGCTGACGCCGCAGGCGGAAGCCGAGGGCGACCGGTTGGTCCTCTCCGTCCCCGAGGGGCTGATGGTGACCGGGGACCCCGACTGGCTGACCCAGGTCTTCATCAACCTGCTCGACAACGCTATCCGCCACACCCGCGACGGTCGGGTCGAGGTGACCGGTCGGCGGGTGGACGGGTGGATCGAGGTCTCCGTGACCGACACGGGGGAGGGGATCCCGCCGGAGGATCTGGAGCGGATTTTCGAGCGGTTCTACCGGGCGGACAAGTCCCGCCGCAAGGGGGGCGTGGGCCTGGGGTTGCCCATCGCCCGCGAGGTGGTCCGGCGTCACGGCGGGGAGATCACCGTGGAAAGCGTCGTCGGCCTGGGGAGCCGGTTCACCGTCCGGCTGCCGGCACGACGTGAGGGGAGGTAAAGGTGGCCGAGAAAGTGCGCACCCTTGGGAACTACGCGATCCAGGAACACACCGCCCGTCGGCTGGTGGCGGAGGCCCGCAGCGCGCCACTGGTCATCATCGGCGGGATGTGGGGGGCTTTCGTCGTCGTCGCCGCCCTCATCGGTCCCTGGCGCGGCGGCACGCGGCTCTTCATCGCCCTCACCGCCGCCTTCCTGCTGGTCGGCGTGACCGTGTTGCTCGTCCGCTTCCTCCCGACCCGACGGCGGGTCCTGGTGGACTGTGAGGCGGGGGAGTATCGGATCGAGCGGGACTACCTCTTCCCTCAGCGGACCCGCACCGTTCGCGTGCCGCTGGACCGGGTCCGCTCGATCCGCCGCCGCCGCCAGGTCTGGCAGGACAGCCCCTCATCCTCCCACACCGAGTGGGTCGTGGAACTGGTCGGGGAGGGTGGGGAGGTGTGGACGGCAGCCGCGGGCGAGGAAGAGCCGATGGCCGAACTGGCCCGGCTGCTCGCCGAGGTCGGGACCTGCCCGCTGGAGGAAGCGTAAGGCCGTGACGACCAATCGAATCTTTGCTAAACGACAGGGGTTGCGCAGTTACATAGATGGATCACCACGGAGACACAGAGGACACGGAGTTTCTGCTCGTTTTTCAGGGTTCCTCTGTGCTCTCTGTGCCTCTGTGGTGAAACTGCGTAAGTCCTATAGGCGGGTTCTCATCGGATTGCTCCTGCTGCTGGTGGCCTGCACCCCACTCGGCCCCATCACCGTCACCCTGATCGCCGACGGGGAGACCCGGACGCTGACCACCGACGCCGAGACGGTGCGGGACCTGCTGATCGAGGCCGGGGTGCGGCTCGACGAGGACGACCGGGTATCCCCGCCGGAGAACACCTTCCTCACCGACGGCCTCACCGTCCGCGTGATCCGGGTCGAGGTGCGCACCGAGACGGAGCAGCGGATCATCCCCTACGGCCGGGAGACGGTCCGCGACGCGACGGTCCCGGTCGGCGAGACGCGGTTGCTGCGCGCCGGGGTCAACGGGATCGAGGAGATCACCTACGCCATCACCCTGGAGGACGGCGTCGAGGTGGAGCGGCGGGTGGTGCAGCGGGTCACCGTCCAGGAGCCCCAGAACGAGGTGATCCTCATCGGGGCCCGGGAGGAGGTGGTCGCCGTGCCCATCACGGGGACTGTTGCCTATCTCTCTGGTCACAATGCCTGGGTGATGCGGGCCGACACGGGCAACCGTCGCCGGTTGACCGCCAGCAGCGACCTCGACGGCCGGGTGTTCGACCTCTCCCCCGACGGACGCTGGCTCCTGTTCACCCGCGCCGCCACGGAGACGGGTACGCTGAACACGCTGTGGATGGTGGACACCGTCACCGCCGACGCCGAGCCGATCCGCCTGAACGCGGAGAACGTCCTCTGGGCTGGCTGGGCACCGGACGGGGAGCGTATCGGTTTCTCCACCGGCGAGGTCCGGGAGGGGTCCCCCGGTTGGGAGGCCGCCAACGACCTCTACATCGCCCGCCCCCGCGCCAGTGATGGCCTGCTGCTGGGCCGCCGTCGTGTGCTCTCCCCCTCCGCAGGGGGCACCTACGGGTGGTGGGGGACGACCTTCGCATGGGGGCCGGGGGAGGACCTGATGGCCTACGCCCGGGCCGAAGAGGTCGGGGTGGTCGATCTCTTCGCGGGCGAGACCACTCCCCTGATCCAGTTTCCGCCCTACCGTACCCGCGGCCCGTGGGCCTGGGTCCCCTCCCTCGCCTGGTCGCCGGAGGGTGACCTCCTTCTCACCGTCGTCCACGGCCCCCCGCTGGCGGGCGAGAGTCCCGAAGACAGCCCGGTCTTCGACCTCTACGCTCTGGGGGTGCCGGGCACGTATGAGGGCGGAACGGTGGAATCCACGCCGCCTCTGACGGCCGAACTGGCCTCCGAGGTCGGGATGTGGGCCGCACCGACTTTCTCGCCCGACGGGAACTGGATCCTCTTCGGCCGAGCCCGCATCCCCTACACCTCCCAGACCAGCACCTACGACCTCTATGTGATGGACCGGGACGGGTCGGACCGGCGGCTGTTGTTCCCGACCGATCCCCGCGAACCGGGGTTGGAGTACCCGGCCGTGGCGTGGGACCCCGCCGGAGGGCGGCTGATGGCGGTCTACCGCGGCGACCTCTATCTGATCACGCTGGACGGCCAGGTCCGGCGCGTCACCGACGACGGCTCGATCACCACCGTCCGCTGGACCGGAGGCGGCGA
>DUEL01000008.1 GCA_011192125.1 Thermoflexia bacterium | reverse complement strand
GCTTGCGCGCGATACCTGTTGGTCATATTGAACGCTATGATCCGCGATCATCAACCCTGGAACCCCTCCCTTTGCGCTGCTTGATCCCCAAAGGGGCTTGACTTACAACACAGCTGCTCTGCGGTGACAACTACTCAGCCTCCGGCTCGAGGCGCGGGCGGGCGTGCTGGACGTGCCGGTAAATGTAGTAGGCTATCCCCCCCAGAATGGCGAGGGCGATGGGGATGTCGAAGGGGCGCATGATGGCCCGGATCCGCTCCCACTCGCTGCCGAACCAGTATCCGGCGGCGGCCAGCGCACCGCACCAGATGAAGGAGCCGATGAAACTGAGGATCGTGAAGCGGACGAACCGGGTCTTGGCGACGCCTGCGGGGAAGGAGATAAAGGTGCGGACGATGGGGAGCAATCGTGAGATGAAGGCAGCCCAATCCCCCCAGCGGGCGAACCACCGGTCGGCCTTCTCCAGGTCGTGCTCGGTGATCAGGATATAACGGCCCCATCGCTGGAGAAACGGCCGGCCGCCCCAGTAGCCTAGAGCGTAGGAAACGACAGACCCAATGGTGCAGCCCAGCGCGCCGAAGAAGCCGCCGTCGAGGATAGCCCGCCAGAGGGGAAGCCCCTTAGCCTGCACCAGCATCCAGCCGGCCAGGGGCATCGTTACCTCGCTGGGGATGGGGATGTTCGCGCTCTCTAACGCCATAATGACGACGACACCCGGCCAACCGATGGCGTTGAGAACGGTGCTCAGGAACTCGACAATCGCCGCTTCGATTGCTTCCATCGACCGTGAACCTCCAAAAGAAGTAGGGGGGATTATACCATCCCCCCCAGGTTCGGCAACCCGGCATTCTCTTTAACTGCAGAGGTCGTTATAAGCAAGGTCCTTCTTTAGGGTCAAGGAACGACCAACTCCCCCCGCATCACCGTGACAGCCTGCCCTCCGATGTACACCCGGTTCCCGGCCAAACGCACCCGAACTACGCCGCCGCGTGCCGAGGCTTGATAGCCTACCATCTCCTGCTTTCCCAGCCGCTTTCCCCAGAAGGGGCCGAGGCAGCAGTGGGCCGATCCGGTCACGGGATCCTCGTCGACCCCCGCGCCGGGGGCGAAATACCGAGAGACGAAGTCGTACTCCCCCGAGGTGGTCCTGCTGGTGACGATGAAGCCCCGCGCCGACGAGAGGGTCTTGAGTCGCCCGAAATCAGGCTTCATCGCTCTTACGGCTTCTTCGGATGCTACCTCCACCAGATAGTCGAATTTGCTCTTTCCGACGTAGGAGGGCGCTACGCCCAGCGCTTCCTCCAGTCCGGGTGGGCATTCGACCGGTTCCTCGGGCAGGGCGGGGAAGTCCAATTCAATCACCGATCCCCCCCGCCGGGCCGTCAACAGGCCGCTGCGGGTGTGAAACCGGGCCGGTTCTTCGGGCGCAAGCCAGCCCACCTCCCAGAGGACGTGGGCGGTCGCCAGCGTGGCGTGGCCGCACAGATCGACCTCCACCGCCGGGGTGAACCAGCGGAGGCGGAAACCGTCGTTCTCCCGATACACGAAGGCCGTCTCCGAGAGGTTCATCTCCCGGGCCACGTTCTGCATCCAGGCCTCATCCCGGGGGCCGGGTAACAGGCAGACGGCCGCCGGGTTCCCTCGGAACGGTTGGTCCGTGAACGCGTCGACCTGAAAGAGTTGCACACCCATTTTGACTCCTTTCGTCGTCGTCGGGCGGTTTCAGCCAACCCGAACCAGGACCACACCGGTCAGGATAAGGAGGCCGCCAACGATCTGCACCCCTGTCATCTGTTCCTGAAGCAGGAGATAGGCGATCAGGGCGGTCATCGGCGGTTCCAGGGTGGAGATCAGGTTGGCTGTGCCCGCCGGTAGGTATTTCATACTGACCGTGTACAGACCGTATCCTCCGATGGTCGGCACGAGGGCAAGGAGGAGCAGCACCGACCACCCGTGGAGGGAGGTTCCCAACCAGAAGAGATCGTTGATCTGCCCTAGCGGTACCTGGAAGAGCAAGAGGAAGACCGCAGCGAAGGCGAACCCCCAGCAGGTGACCGACCACGCTTCCAATCCTCGCCGGGAGGAAGCCTTGCCCATCAGACTGTAGGCGGAGAACCCCAGGCCGCTCAGGAGGCCGACGGCGATCCCCAGCGGGGCTATCGCCCACGCCGCCGGGTCGTAGGCTCCCGAGACCGCCACGCAGCCCAGGATGCTGAGGACCAGGGCAACGATCTTGACCGGGCCGACCCGCTCCCCGAAAAGACGCCAGCCCGCCAGCGCGGTGAAGGCCGGTGCGCTGTAGGCGAGCACCGTTCCCACCGCCGCCCCGTTCAACGCGACGGACGTGGTCCACAGTGCGTTGAAGGCGGCCAAGACGAAGCCGTAGGCGAGAAGGAAACGGAGGTGGCGTCGGTGGTCCCACAGCGCCCTCCGGCGGCCAAAGAGGAACAGCCCTAGGGCCATCGTCGTCGCCGCGAAGAGGTCCCGCCAAAAGGCAAGCACCAGGGATGGCAGCGCGTGCTCCGTGCTCAGGTAGCGGATCAGCACGCCGGTGCTGGACCAGAAGGCCGTCCCAGCGAGAGCGAAAAGATATCCACGGGCGGACGGAGGGTGAGCGGCGGTCTGCTGGGTGCTCACGATCGGCGCTCTCAGATTTCACCACAGAGACACAGGGGACTCAGAGGCTCCTTAGATGTCTCTGTGCCCTCCGTGTCTCTGTGGTTTTATTCATCCGCCGCCCGCTTCCGCCGCTGGAGGCGGGGTAGGTCCGCAGGCTCCAGGCTGACCCTCTCCCGGGCGAACACCTTCGTCGGACCCACAAGGGGCTGGTCCAACCCCCGTGCCTTCCGCTCCTCGCAGATGTGGCAGTTGGGCGGGCACTCGAACCGGTAGTCGGCGGGCTCGATGTAGCGGGAGATGACCCCCTCGTAGTTGCGGAAGACGACCACCCGATCCCCCTGGGAGATCATGTAGCGAGGATGCACCGGCGTCTTCCCACCGCCGCCGGGCAGGTCGACCATAAACTCGGGCACGGCGAAACCGGTGGTGTGGCCGGAGAGGTGCTCCATGATCTCGATGCCCCGAGCGATGGTCGTGCGGAAGTGGGAGATGCCCTGGGAGAGGTCGCACTGGTAGAGGCGGTAGGGCCGGACCCGGTTCTCGATCAGCCGCTGGAAGAGCTCCTTCATGATCCAGGGGCAGTCGTTGACCCCGCGCAGAAGGACGGTCTGGTTGCCCAGGACGAACCCGGCGTCGGCCAGCATCGCCAGCGCCTGGCGGGCCCGAGGGGTCAGTTCTTTGGGATGGTTGAAGTGGGTGTTGATCCAGACCGGCTGGTACTTCTTCAGCATCGAGATCAGTTCCTCGGTGACCCGCTGGGGGAGGACGACGGGGATGGAAGTGCCGTAGCGGACGATCTCTACGTGGGGGATCTCGTGGAGTTTGGCGACGATGTACTCCAGCCGCTCGGTGGAGAGGGTGAAGGGATCGCCGCCGCTGATCAGCACGTCTCGAACCCCGCGTGTCTCCCGGATGTAGGCGATGGCTTCGTCGATCTCCTTCTGCGCCCGCGGGCGGTCCGTCTCACCGGCCCAGCGCCGCCGCGTGCAGTGGCGGCAGTACATCGAACACTGGTCGGTCACCAGCAGCAGGACCCGGTCGGGGTAGCGGTGGGTGAGGCCGGGGACCGGCGAGTCCACGTCCTCGTGAAGGGGATCTTCCATATCCTCTTCGCTGATATGGGTCTCGAGGATGGTGGGGACCGCCCGCAGCCGGATTGGGCAGTGGGGATCGTCCGGGTCCATCAGGCTGGCGTAGTAGGGGGTGATCGCCATCCGCAGGGTGTTGAGGGACTTGGCGATGATCTCTTTTTCCTCGTCGGTCAGGTTGATGACCCGGCCCAGTTCCTCGACGGTCGTGATCCGATGGGCCAACTGCCAGTGCCAGTCCTCCCACTCCGCCCAGGAGACGTCCTGCCAGGGCGGAGGAGGGGTGTTGGGACTCTGCGCCATAGGAGAGCCTCCTCTAAATCAAATCTATGGTTGAACCACAGAGGCGCGGAGGAAATGAACCTCCGTGTTCTCTGGGCCTCTGTGGTTGATCACTCCACCGCCGGTAATTGGTCCATCCCGGCCTTTCGGGCGACGTGCTCCACCAACTCGCGCAGGGCTTTCTCCTCTTCTGGGGCCATCGGCGGGCGCTCGTAGGCGGCCAGGAGTTCCGCTACTCGAGCCTTGGCCCGCTGGAAGGTGTCCAGCCTGCCGCTCTGATGCCAGATCCGGATCGAGCCCCGGTCGATCACAGGAGAGGGAAGGTACTGCTCGTCGAGGAAGAGACGGCGGGTGATCTTCTGCTTCAGGAAGTCGCCCCGAAAGGCGAAGTCCGCGAAGAACTCCAGGGCGAGGGTGTCTGTGCGGACCTGGACCCCCTGGAGTAGCCGCTTCGCCATCCCGATCGCCTCGGCATCGACCACCAGTTTCTCCGCGCTCTGGCAGGCCAGGAAGTCCAGCATCCCGGCGCCGGAGATCATGTTGATCCCGGCCAGCGCGCCGACGAGGGCGGAGATGCCGCTCTCCAGACCGGCCTGGTAGTCGATCACCTTGGCGTCGGTCGCGCCCAGGTAGGTGTGGGTGGGCAGGCCCAGGTGTTTGCCGACCTGGGCGTAGGCGGCGTCGATCATCGCTGTCTCGATGGCCCCCATCGGCGTGGTGCCCTGGCGCATGTCGAAGATGGCCGGCGCCCCGCCCCAGACGATGGGCGCGCCGGGCCGGGCCATCTGGTGGATGGTGATGCCGCTGATGCACTCGGCGGCGTGCTGGACCACCGAGCCGATGAGCGTCACCGGCGCGGCGGCCCCGGCCAGCGGCATAGAGACGATCTGGGCCGGCACCCCGGCGCGGGCCAGGTCGATCAGGTTCTCGGCGCCGAAATCGCTCCAGATGAGCGGCGGGGAAGGGCACACGTCGAAGATCGCCAGCGGTTTCTCCGCCAGTCCCTCCCGACCGCCGGTGAAGATGGCCAGCATGTCGAACATCACCTGGGTGGTCTGGGTGGAGAAGGCCCCGGTGACGATGGGCTTCTTGGAGTGGAGAAGCACCAGGTAGAGGCGGTAGAGGTCCCCAATCTCTTTGGGAACCTCGTTGCAGACCACCGCCGTGGACTGGGCGTCGTACTGGGGTAGCACCTCGGCCACCTTCACCAGTCGGATCAGGTCGGGGCTGGTCGAGGGGCGATGCTCCAGGGTCTCGGGGTCCAGGATATGCACGCCGGAGGAGCCGGGGTCGAAGTGGACGTCGTCCCCGCCGTAGTGGACGGCGGGCTCCCCGTCCCGGTCGTACAGCCAGAACTCGCGCGGTACCGTCTCCAGCGCTTTGCGGGCCAGATCCTCCGGGATGCGCACGACCTCGCTGTCGTCGTCCACCGACGCCCCTGCCTCGGCCAACAGCCGCCGGGCCTTCGGCGATTGGACCTTCACGCCCGGATCCATCAGGATCTGAAACGCCTCTTCCAACACGCGTTCGATCAGTTCCTCGGAAAGGAGAGCAATCTTCGGTTGCATAGCACCTCCCCGTTCGTTTTCACCACAGAGACACGGAGGGCACAGAAGTTTTTCTCTTAGATTTCGGAGGGAGATCTCTGTGTCCTCTGTGCCTCCGTGGTTTCTACTTTTCCAGTGACGCGATGATCCGTTTCAGTTCCGCGGAGACCTTGGGATCGAGCGGCTCGGGCTCGTGGGTGGCGAGGATCTTTCGGGCCTTCTCGCGGGCCCAGTCCCGCGGCCCGTCCCGCTTTTTCTCCCATTCGGAGTAGGGGCGGCGGTCCATAAACTGCGGCACCCACAGTTCCCGCATGTGCTTCTTGGTGTGCTTTTGGGCCAGGAAGTTCCCACCCGGCCCCACGGCGCGGATCACGTCCAGGGCCAGCGTCTCGTCGTTGACCACGATCCCTTTCATCATATGGTACACGATGTCGAAGATCTCGCAGTCCATCAGCATCTGTTCGTAGGACCAAATGCGGCTCCCGTGGAGGAGGCCGACGCCGAGGAGCATGTCCGACATCGAGATGCAGGCCATCAGGGTAGAGAGGCTGTTATCGACCCCTGCCTGCCAGTTCGGTTCCTTTGCGCCAGTGGCGAAGGAGCCCATCGAGAGGGGGACGTTGTAGAAGTCGGCCAGGACGTTGGTGGCGCCGCCGAACAGGAAGTCCTCCGGCCCGCCGCCGGTGTAGCCGCCGGTGCGCAGGTCCATCGCCGTCTGCGCGGCGGCGTAGAAGACGGGGGCTCCAGGGTGGGCCAGTTGGATCAGCGCCAGCGCACTGATGACCTCCGCGTTGCCCACCACCAGGTTGCCGGCCAGCGTCGCCGGGGCGGTGGAGGCGCAGGAGGTCATCGTCATAAAGCCCACCGGCAGGCCGGCCTCGGCGGCGACCAGCGCGGCCTCCAGGCTCCCTCCGTCCTGTCCCAGAGGGGGCGTGGTGCACTGCATAATGGAGAGCACTGGCCGCTTGCGCAGTTCCTCCTTCCCCCCGGCGATGACGGCCGCCATCTCCACCGCTGCCCGTGCCTCCTCCTCGGAGTAGATGCTCTCCGTCTGTACGTGCTTGGTGGAGTTCTCCCAGATCACCCGGATCTCGTGCAGGCTGCGGGTGTGGGGCGGGCAGTCCTGGGCCGAGACGGGGGTCCAGTGAAAAGCGATCTCCTCCACGTAGTCGGCCACACGGGCGATCTCGGCCACGTCCTGCAGGCGGGAGCGGCGCAGTTCCCCCGTCTCCAGGTCGATCACCTGCACCCCGCAGCCGTCGGTGCCGACGTAGACGTGGTTGCCGTCCAGCGGCAGGTCCTGCTCGGGGTCGCGGGCGGCCAGCGTGTAGACCGGCGGGGCCTTCTTCAGGGCCTCCTCGATCAGGTGGCCGGGGGCCTTGACGACCATCGTGTCCCGGTCCACCGTCGCCCCGTGGGCCTCCCAGATGTCCAGCGCCTTGTGGGAGGGGAACCGCACCCCTACCGACTCGATGATGTCGAGAGTGGCGGTGTGGATGCGCTGCACGTCCTCCGGGCTGAGGATGTTCAGGCTGATCCGTGGGTCGCTGATCGATTTGATCCTCCTGACCATCGTTCCCTCACTCCGCTCCCACGAGCCGCTTGGCGAGGGCGACCGCGCCGATGGCGTCCTCGCTGTAGCCGTCGGCGCCGATCTCGTCGGCCCAGCCCTGGGTGACCGGCGCGCCGCCCACGATCACCTTGACCCGGGGCCGCAGGCCAGCATCGTCCAGAGCCTCGACCACGTCCCGCTGCTTGACCATCGTGGTCGTCAGCAGCGCGCTCACGCCGACGATGTCGGCCCCCACCTCCCGTGCCTTCTCCACGAAGGTTGGGACGGGAACGTCCACCCCCAGATCGTACACCTTGAAGCCCGCCGTGGAGAGCATCGTCGCCACCAGCGTCTTGCCGATGTCGTGGATGTCCCCCTCGATCGTGCCGATGACCACCGTGCCCAGCATCTCCCGCTCCGTGCCGCGCCGCGCCAGTTCCGGCTCCAGCACTCCCACGGCGGCCTTCATCGCCTCACCAGCCAGCACCAGATCGGGCAGAAACATCTCCCCGGCAGCGTACTGGTCGCCCACGTAGTTCACGCCGACGACGAACCCCTTGTTGATCGCCTCCAGGGGGTCGATCCCCTGCTCCAAAGCCTCTCTGGCGAGCCGTTGCGCCTCCTCAACCTCGCCGTCGATCACGCTCTGTGCCATCGCCTGGAAGAGTTCGTCACCCATCCGTAACCTCCTGTTTCGTGTTCTGTGTTTCGGAGTATGTGCCTCTGGCACGAGGATGATAGCACACTTCGAGGGTAGCGTCAAGTTCTGGAAGCGAAAAGCGACGTCGATGACTTGCTTCGGATCGAATGGTGTGCTACAATGAGGTTGTGGTTTTGAATTTCGAATCGGACTGCCCGACCGTTCGCCAGCCCCTCGCGGGTTGCGCGCGGCTTCGGGGTTACGGATCGGGGGCGGAGGTGGGTCGATGGATGAACTCGACCGGCTGATCCTGGAGATGCTGCAGGAGGACGGGCGGACTCCCTTCACGGAGATCGCTCGGCGGGCGGGGGTGTCGGAGACGACGATCCGCACCCGCTACCGCCACCTGACCGAGGAGGGGATCATCCGCACCGTCGGGATCGCCGACCCCTACGCGCTCGGTTTCAACGCCCCGGCGCTGATCCACATCGCCGTCGAGCCGGGGGAGATCGATCGGATCGCCCGACGGATCGCGGAACTGCCCGAGGTCAGTTATCTGGTGATGACGCTGGGGGCCAGCGACCTGGTTGCCGAGGTCTTCTGCCGCGACCTGCCGCACCTGACGGAGTTCATCACCCGTAACATCCACACCATCCCCGGCGTCCGCTCCACCGAGACGCTGATGATCGCCCGCAGTTACAAACTGAGTTACCGATGGTCTCCGGTCTGGGAAGCCGAGGAGGTGGATCAGGAGGAATAGTTTTCACCCCAGAGACGCAGAGGGCACAGAGGTCTCTCCAAAGTAGAGATTCCTCTGTGTCCTCTGTGCCTCTGTGGTTTCACCAAGTCCAGGGAGAAAGCCTATGTCAACGATGGAAGTTCCCCGTTTGGTAACCTCCTTGCCCGGGCCGAAGGGGCGGGCCGTGGTCGAGCGAAGCGACCGGTTCGTCAGCCCCTCCCTGCCCAGGGCCTACCCCCTGGTCGTCGAGCGGGCCCAGGGGGTGTTCGTCGAGGACGTGGACGGCAACCGGTTCCTCGACTGCGCCGCCGGGATCGCCGTCTGCTCCACCGGTCACTGCCACCCCCGCGTGGTCGAGGCGATCCAGCGCCAGGCGGAGCGGCTCCTCCACATCTGCGGGGCCGACTTCTACGACACGATGTACATCGATCTGGCCGAACGGCTGAGCCGGTTGGTGCCGGGGGCGGGGCCGAAGAAGGTCTTTCTGGGCAACTCCGGCGCGGAGGCGGTGGAGGCGGCGCTGAAACTGGCCCGGTACCACACCGGCCGGCCCTACGTCGTCTCCTTCTTCGGTGCTTTCCACGGCCGGACGATGGGCGCGGTCTCCCTGACTGCCAGCAAGCCTCTCTACCACCAGGGGTTCGGCCCTCTCCTGCCCGGCGTGATCCACGTCCCTTATGCCTACTGCTACCGTTGCCCCTACAACCTCACCTACCCGGAGTGCGACCTGGCCTGCGTGGATGCCATCGAGGATCTGTGGCTCCACAAGAGTGTCCCGCCGGAGGAGATAGCGGCGATCTTCGTCGAGCCGGTGCAGGGGGAAGGGGGGTACATCGTCCCGCCGGACGGATGGCTTGCCAAACTGCGCGCCCTGTGCGATAAATACGGCATCCTCCTGGTGGCCGACGAGGTGCAGAGCGGCGTCGGGCGGACGGGGAGGATGTTCGCCGTCGAGCACTGGGGGGTGGAGCCGGACATCCTCTGCACGGCCAAGGCGCTGGCCTCAGGGATGCCCCTCTCGGCGATGGTCGCCCGGGAGGAGGTGATGACGTGGCCGCCGGGGGCGCACGGCAGCACCTATGGCGGCAACCCGGTCGCCTGTGCCGCCGCCCAGGCCACGCTGGACGTGATCCTGGAGGAGGGCCTGATGGAGAACGCCGCCCGCGTCGGCGGCCTGCTCCTGGAGCGGTTGCGGGAGTTGGCGGCGGAGAGCCACCTCATCGGCGACGTGCGCGGCCTGGGGCTGATGATCGGCGTCGAACTGGTGAAGGACAAGGCGACCAAGGAGCCGGCCAAGAAGGAGGCCGAGGCGGTGGTCCAGGGTTGCTTCCGCAGGGGGTTGCTGCTCCTGACCTGCGGCCCCAACAGTATCCGTTTCTCCCCGCCGCTGATCCTGACGGAGGCCCAGGCCGAGACCGCCTTCCAGATCTTCGCCGACGCGCTGGCAGAGGTGGAGGGAACTTGAAAACCACAGAGACACAGAGAGCACAGAGGGTCTCTGGATCGTTATAAAGAACTCTGTGCCCTCTGTGCCTCCGTGGTGAAATGATTGCTCAGGAGGGCCGATCGATGAAGTTGATGTCGATGCGCGAGGCGATCGCTGCTTATGTCCACGACGGGGATACGGTGGCCATCGAGGGGTTTACCGCCTGCATCCCCTTCGCCGCCGGGCACGAGATCATCCGCCAGGGCCGGCGCGACCTGACGCTGGTCCGGCTCACGCCCGACCTGCTCTTCGACCAGATGATCGCCGCGGGATGCGCCCGGAAGTTGATCTTTTCCTTCCTGGGAAACCCCGGCGTGGGCTCCCTCCACGCCATCCGGCGGGCGGTGGAGAAGGGGGTTCCCCATCCGTTGGAACTGGAGGAGTACTCCCACGCGGGGACGGTGGCCCGCTATCTGGCCGGTGCGTACCGCCTACCGTTCTACCCCCTCCACTCCTACGTGGGCACGGACTACCCCAAGATCAACCCCAACATCCGGTTCGTAGATAGCCCCTTCGGCAACGGCCGCGTCGCCGTCGTGCCGCCGCTCAACCCGGACGTGGGCATCATCCACGCCCAGCGGGCCGACGTCAACGGCAACACCCAGTTGTGGGGCCTGGTGGGCGTCCAGAAGGAGGTCGCCTTCGCCTCCAAGCATGTCATCGTCGTCGTGGAGGAGATCGTCGATGAGGAGGTGATCCGGGCCGACCCCAACCGGACCATGATCCCCGGCTTCGTAGTCGACGCCGTCGTCCACGAACCCTACGGCGCGCATCCTTCCTATGTCCAGGGGTACTACGACCGGGACAACCAGTTCTACCTCGAGTGGGAGGAGATCAGCCGGGACGAGGCCCGGTTGCAGGCCTGGCTCGACGAGTGGGTCTACGGGGTCCGCGACCGGGCGGAGTACGTGGAGAAGATGGGCCCGGAGACCTGGGAGCGGCTTAAGCCGGGGACGGCTCCCTCCGGGCAGGTGGACTACGGTCGGTATGTGTAAGAACCGCAAAGACGCAGAGGGCACAGAGTTTTTCTCCAAATTTTGAGAGAGGTCTCTGTGTCCTCTGCGCCTCTGTGGTGAAATCAATTTGAGGTGGGGATGGTATGGAAAAATACACCCCTTCTGAGATGATGATCATCGCTGCGGCCCGCGCGCTGGCGGGGGTGAAGACCGTCTTCGTCGGCATCGGGCTGCCGAACGCGGCGTGCAACCTGGCCCGGCGGACCGTCGCGCCGGACCTGGCGCTGATCTACGAGAGCGGCGTCTACGGCGCGCGGCCGGAGCGGTTGCCCTTCTCCATCGGCGACCCCGCCCTGGTCACCGGCGCGCTGTCCATCTTCCCGATGCCCGATGTCTTCGCCCTCTACCTCCAGGGTGGCTGGGTCGAGGTGGCCTTCCTGGGCGCGGCCCAGATCGACCGCTTCGGCAACCTCAACACCACCGTCATCGGCGACTACCATCATCCGAAGGTCCGGCTCCCCGGCTCCGGCGGCGCGTGCGACATCGCCACCCACGCCCGGCGCGTCTTCATCGTCACCCGGCTCCAGCGGCGCCGGTTCGTCGAACGGCTCGACTTCGTCACCAGCCCTGGTCACCTGGACGGGGGCAACCGGCGACAGGAGCTGGGCATCCCCGGCGGCGGCCCCGCCCTGGTTGTCACCGACCGGGCCATCTTCACCTTCGACGACGAGACCCGCGAGATGACTCTCTCTTCCCTCCACCCCGGCGTCACGCTGGAGGAGGTGCGGGCGGAGATCGGCTGGGAGATCAAAGTGGCCTCCGACCTCGAGGTGACCGAGCCGCCCACGGAGGAGGAACTGCGCATCCTGCGGGAGGAGTTGGACCCGCAGGGGATCTACCGCTGACCCGTCGGCTCGCTGATTCGTGCTGGCTCGTTGACTCGTTGCCTCGCCGATTCGCCTACTCGCCGTGATTGTAGGAGCGTAGGAGATGGACATTCGAGACGTGGTGATCCTCTCCGCCGTCCGCACGCCCATCGGCCGGTTCGGTGGGGGGCTGAAGGATGTGCCGGCCGCCCAGTTGGGGGCGGTCGCCGCCCGCGCCGCCGTGGAGCGGGCGGGCCTCACGCCGGAGCAGGTCGACGAGGTGGTCTTCGGCTGTGCCCGCCAGGCGGGCAACGGTCCCAACCCGGCCCGGCAGGTGGCCTGGCACGCCGGCGTGCCGGTGGACCGCCCCGCCTACACGGTCAACAAGGCCTGCGCCAGCGGCCTGAAGGCGGTCACCCTGGGGGTGCAGTCCATCCTCACCGGAGAGAACCGGGTGGTCCTGGTCGGCGGCGTGGAGCAGATGTCCCAGATCCCCTACCTGGTGATGAAGGCCCGCTGGGGCTACCGGCTGGGGGACGAGGTGCTGGTGGACGCGATGTACCGGGACGGGTACTTCTGCCCCCTGGCGGAGATGGTGATGGGGGAGACGGCGGAGCTGCTCGCCGACCGGTACGGGATCAGCCGCGAGGAGCAGGACCGGTTCGCCCTGGAGAGCCACCGGAAGGCGGTCGCCGCCTGGGAGAGCGGCGCCTTCGTCGAGGAGGTGGTGCCGGTGGAGACGAAGGGTCGCAAGGGGGAGGTCCGGGTGGTGGAACGGGACGAGCGGCCCCGGCCGGACACCAGCCTGGAGAAACTGGCCCGGTTGCGGCCGGTCTTCCGGGAGGACGGGACGATCACCGCGGGCAACGCCTCCGGCATCGCCGACGGCGCGGCGGCGCTGGTGCTGACCACCGCCGAGCACGCCCGCGCCCTGGGGGTCGAGCCGATGGCCCGCTTCCTCGGCTTCGCCTCCGGCGCGGTCCACCCGCGGGAGATGGGGCTGGGGCCGGTGCCCGCCACCCGCCGCCTCCTCGACCGGTACGGCCTCGCCTTGAGCGACTTCGACCTGATCGAGTTGAACGAGGCGTTCGCCGCCCAGGTGCTGGCGGTGGAGCGGGAACTGGATTGGGACCCCGAGCGGCGGAACGTCCACGGCGGGGCGGTGGCGCTGGGCCATCCCACCGGCTGCACCGGCGCGCGCATCCTCACCACCCTCCTTCACGCCCTGCGCACCCATGATAAAGAGGTGGGCCTGGCGACCCTCTGCGTCAGCGGTGGGCTGGGGATGTCCGTAGCGGTGGAGCGGGTGTGAGAAACCGCAGGGACGCAGAGGGAATTTTCAAGAAAACTCTGCGTGCTCTGTGTCTCTGCGGTGACGTTCGCGGGGAAAGCGCAAGATGAGTCACGTTTTCTACCGTCGCCCGGCCTTCCCTCACCCCCGCGCCGTCCGGGGCGAGGGGGTTTACCTCTGGGATGCCGAGGGCCGCCGGTATATCGACGCCTCTGGCGGGGCCATCGTCGTCAACGTGGGCCACGGTGTGCGGGAGATCGCTCGCGCGATGGGCGAGCAAGCCGCACAGGTGGCCTACGTCCACGCCACCCTCTTCACCACCGAAGCGTTGGAGGCCTACAGCGAGGAACTGGCGCGACGGGTTCCCCTTGCCGACCCCCGTTTCTACTACCTGACCAGCGGTTCGGAGGGGATCGAGGCGGCGATCAAGTTCGCCCGGCAGGTCCAGGTGGCCCGCGGCGCGCCCTCCCGCTACCTGATCATCTCCCGCTGGGGCTCCTACCACGGGGCGACGCTGGGCGCGCTGGCGGTGACCGGCAAGCCGAAGATGCGCGCGCTCTACGCGCCGATGTTCCGCGACCAGCCCCACATCCCTCCGCCGTACTGCTACCGCTGCCCGTTCGGCGCGACCTACCCGGCCTGCGACCTGGCCTGCGCCCGCGCCCTGGAGACGGAGATCCTCCGCCACGGCCCCGATCAGGTGGCGGCGTTCCTCGCCGAGCCGGTCGGCGGGGCGACGATGGGAGCCGTGGTCCCTCCCGAGGGGTACTGGCCCCTGGTCCGGGAGATCTGCGACCGGTACGGCCTTCTCCTCATCGCCGACGAGGTGATGACCGGCTTCGGGCGGACCGGGCGGTGGTTCGGGATGGAGCACTTCGGGGTGGAGCCGGACGGGATGGTGATGGGGAAGGGGGCCACCGGGGGGTACTTCCCGCTCTCTATCCTCGCCGTCCGCGGGTCCGACGTGGAGGCGATCCAGCGGGCGCACGGGGAGTTCGTCCACGGCGGGACCTTCTCCCACCACGCCGTCGGCGCGGCGGCGGCCCTGGCGACGCTGCGGTACATAGAGGCCCACGACCTGGTGCGGGCTGCGGCGGAGAAGGGAGCCTACCTGGGGCGGCGGCTCCGCGAGGTGCTTTCCGACCTGCCCTGGGTGGGGGACATACGCGGGATTGGGATGATGTGGGCGGTCGAGTTCGTCGCCGATCGGCGGACGAAGGAGCCCTTCCCGCCCGGCCGCCACTTCGCGCAGGCCATCTGTGACCGGGCCTTCGAGCGTGGGGTGCTCCTCTACCCCGGTCACGGCGGTGTCGATGGGGTGCGAGGCGATCACCTGATGGTCGCCCCGCCGCTGGTCGTCACCGAGGCCCAGATCGACGAGATCGTCGAGGTTCTTCGCACTGCCGTCGTAGAGGTAGGAAGCGGTCACTAGAAAACCACAGAGACACGGAGGGCACAGAGTGTATCTCTCAAAGTCTGGAGATTCTCTGTGCTCTCTGTGCCTCTGTGGTTAAGACACTTTACAGAAGGCCCAGTTCGGCTAGTTTCTCCTGGGTGGGCACCCCGTTCTCGTCCCACCCGCGCAGTCGGTAGTACTCCGACAGCATCTTGTCCAGTTCCACCACGTGTCCCTCGGCCGCCCCCTCGGGCATCGGCTCCTGGAGCATCCGCGGCGGGAGGGTGTCGTCGGCGCGGCTGAAACCGGCGCGGACCAGGAACATCCGCTCCAGGTTGTAGATCCGCTCCCCGGCTTTCAGAAGCGTCTCCTCATCGTACCCGGCGCCGGTGGCGTACTCCATCATTCGGGAGATGCGCACCGGCTCCAGTTTGTAGGTGGATTCGAACAGGTGGCGGATGCTGAGGAAGACGCAGAGCCCCGCCGCGTCGACGATGGCGAAGATGTCCTCGAAGTACTTCACGTAGGCCGGTTTGTCGTCGATGGAGAGCGGGTCGAGCCGCTTGGGGACGCCGAAGACCTCCATGTAGGCGGTGTCCCCGGCCATATGGGACGCGCCGATGTTGGAGGTGGCGTACAGGAGCCCCATCCCTTTGGCCCCCCGGGGGTCGTAGCCGGGAAACTCCTGCTTCTTGGCGACGATCGCGTACTCGGGGTGTCCGTAGTGGGAGGCCAGCCGGTAACTCCCCTCGGCGATCAGATCGCCGAACCCGTCGCGCAGCCCGGCCCGGCGGACCATCTCGATCATCGCGTCGGCGTCGCCGAAGCGGAGCGGCATACCGACGTCGCTTTCGGGGAGGATGCCCCGCTCGAACAGTTCCATCGCGCAGGCGATGGTGACGCCGGTGGAGATGGTGTCCAGCCCCAACTGGTTGCACAGGTAGTTGGCGTAGGTGATGGCGGCCAGGTTGCCGATCCCGCATGCGCTGCCGAGGGAGGCGATGGTCTCGTACTCGGGTCCCTCACCTTCTCCCACGTAGGGCGGTTCGTCGATCTTGGTCAACCGTCCGCAGGCGATGGGGCAGCCGTAGCAGGCCTTGGGGCGGATGAGGTACTTCTCCCGCAGGACCCGGCCGGAGATGTCCTCTGCGTGGGCGAAGACCCCCGTCTGGAAGTTGCGGGTGGGGAGGATGCCGACCTCGTTGGTGACTGGAGGGACGTAGGCGGTGCCGTAGATCCGGAGGGCCGACCCTGCCTCCACGGCTTTCTTCACCTCCTCGGTCACCTCGCGGCAGAGTGCCTTCATCTGCTCGGGATGGGCCAGGGCCGGGGTCTGGGTCCCGCGCACGGCGACCGCCTTGAGGTTCTTGGAGCCCATCACCGCGCCCACGCCGGAACGGGCGGCGGCCCGGTGCTTGTCGTTCATGATGGCGGCGATGCGGGCCAGCCGCTCCCCCGCCGGTCCGATGCAGGCCACCCGTGCACGCGTGTCCGTCTCGGCGCGGACGATGTCGTCCGTCTCGAACACGTCCTTGCCCCAGAGGTGGTCCGCCGGACGCAGTTCCGCCTCCCCGTCGTGTACCCACAGATACACCGGACGCTCCGCCTTCCCCTCGAAGATGAACAGATCGAACCCGGTCCGTTTCATCTCCGTGGGGAAGAAGCCGCCGGAGTTGGAGCAGGAGAGGGCGTCGGTCAGCGGGGATTTGGTCACCACCATGTACCGGTTCCCGGTGGGGGCGGGGGTGGCTGTCAGCGGGCCGGTGCCGAAGATCAATTTGTTCTCCGGCGAGAGGGGACCGATCTTGGGGTCCACCTCATCGTACAGGTAGCGGATGGCCCACCCCCGGCCGCCGATGAAGTCCCTTGCCATCTGGGGGTTGACTTCCTCGATGGCGATCTCGCCAGAGGTGAGGTTGACCCGGAGGACCTTGCCGTTCCAGCCGTACATGCCGATTTACCTCCTGATGGAACCTGTGGGTGATCACCACAGAGGCACAGAGGTTTTTTCTCCGAATTTCAGGAGAAATCTCCGTGTCCTCCGTGTCTCTGTGGTTTTCTTACCGTTAACCGCCGGCGATGGCGGGGAAGAGACAAACCACGTCGTCTTCTTGCAGGATCTGTCCGGGCTGGGGGCCGCGGCCGTTGACCAGGATCACGCTGGCGTCACCTCCGGGGACGGGGAGGCTCGCCACCAGTTCTTCCACGGTTGTTCCCGGCTCGACCTCCACCGGATAGGTCGAACCTTCCGCGTCGGGCGGGAGGTACTTATGGTAGGTCGCCAGCAGTTTTACGTGCACCCGCATCGGGAGTTCCTGGAAGCGACGTGCAGGTTGGCACGACGGGTCGAACGGTCAGATCACCCGACCGCTCTCGATGATCCGCCTCAGGAACTGGCGGGTCCGTGGGTCCTGGGGGTCGGTGAAGATCTCATCGGGCGGCCCCTCTTCGACGACGATGCCGTCCTCCATGAAGATGACCCGGTCGGCCACCTCATGGGCGAAGCCCATCTCGTGGGAGACGATGATCATCGTCGTCCCCTCTTCGGCCAGTTCCCGCATCACGGCCAGCACCTCGCCGATCAGTTCGGGATCCAGCGCGGAGGTGGGCTCATCGAAGAGCATCACCTTGGGTTCCATCGCCAGGGCGCGGGCGATCGCCACCCGCTGCCGCTGCCCGCCGGAGAGGCGGATGGGGTGTTCGTCCCGTTTGTCCAACAGCCCGACCTTCTCCAGCAGTTCCTCCGCCTTGGCGATGGCCTGGTCTCGGGGGATGCCTTTCACCTGGATCGGAGCCTCGATCACGTTCTCCAGGACGGTCATATGTGGGAAGAGGTTGAACTCCTGGAAGACCATCCCGGTCTTCAGCCGCAGTTCCCGCGTCCGCCCCCGACATTCGGGCAGAATGTTTCCCTCGGCAGCTTCTACCACGACCCCGTCGATCTCGATGTGGCCGCTGGTCGGTTCCTCCAGGAGGTTGATACAGCGCAGCAGGGTGGACTTGCCCGACCCGCTGCGACCGATGATCACCACCACTTCGCTGGGTTGCACCTCGAGGGAGATCCCCCGGAGGACGTGGAGGAGACCGAACCACTTGTGCAGGTTTTCTACGCGGACGATCGGTTTATCGTTCATAGGCCCGCGCCATCCGTCGTTCGAGTCGGCTCTGCAGCCAGGAGGAGATGATGGTCAGAATCCAGTAGAGGGTGGCCGCTACGAGGAACATCTCGATGAACTTGCTGTCTTTCCGGGCGAACCGGTTGGCCCGGAAGGTGATCTCCCAGACCCCCATCACCGATACCAGAGCGGAGTCCTTCTGCATCGCGATGAACTGATTACCAATGGCGGGAATGATGACACGAATGGCCTGGGGAAGGATGATGCGTCGCAGCATCTGTGCCCGGGTCATCCCCAGCGCCGCCGCCGCTTCCCGTTGTCCGTGCCCTACGGACTGGAGGCCGGCTCGGAAGACCTCGGTCATATAGGCTCCGTAGTTGAGGCTCAACGCGAGGATGCCCGATTGAATCTCGCTCAGGGTGAAGAGTTCGCCTAAATCCCGGTATCCCATCCGGATCAGTTGCTGTCCGATCTGAGGCARCCCCAGATAAATGAARTAAATCTGGATCARCARAGGGGTGCCTCGGATCACCGAGACGTAGAAGCCGGAGACGCCCTGRGCGATGGGGTTGCGGGARAGRCGGCCCAGCGCGCCGAAGAGGGCYARSACCGAGGCGAYGGAGATGGAGGCGAGRGAGACGCCGATGGTGGTCAGGACCCCCTCCACCACGAASCCRAAGTGYTGRAAGATGTAGARRGGGTCRAACCGGAGYTGGAGAAGGCCRAAGGTCAGCAGGGCGACCAGCACKAYCCAGACGATRCCGACCTTGATCGTTTCRATGATGCGCTGGCGACGGGCGCGGCGGACAAGGGCCAGGCCGACTGCGAGGTCGGGATCGGAGGGGGGGACGGGCTCTTGGAGAAATCTCTCTTCTGTGGCCATCAACTCCTCCTGAAAGCAATGATTGAGCGGGGCGGGGTCAACCGGCCCCGCCCCGCGTCGGGACCTCACGTTACTTGTTAAACTGGCCCAGTGCGTCCAGGTCGAAGTCGGCTGCGGCGGAGGTCAGGTCCAGGCCGTAGAACTGCTGGCTGAGTCGCTGGAGTGTCCCATCCTGGTGCATCTCGTTGATGATCTCGCTGACTCGCAGGATCAGCGGGATGGGGTCCTTGCCAGCCGCCTTGTCCACGGCCGCCGCCAGGTACTCGAAGAAGACGGGGTCGCCCAACTGCTTGATGGGCATGCCGTCGGCGATGGCACCCGCCCCCGTCGGCTGAGCGGTCAACACCGCGTCCAACCGCACCCCGTCACCCAGCGACAGATCCTCCAGGGCGAACAGGTCGGTGTCGTAGGGCTTGATGACCGGATCCTGGACCACGAACTCGATGGTCTCGCCGGGGATCTCCAGGGTGCCCTCCAGGTAGTACTCGTAGGTGGTCCCTACACCGAAGCCGATCCGCTTCCCGGAGAGATCGGAGGGCTGGGTGAACGTCGTGTTGTCCGCGTGGACGAAGAAGGCCGCCGGGGTCGTGTAGTAGGGCTGGGAGAAGTAGAGTTTCTCCATCCGGTTCGGGGTGATCGTCATCGAGCCGATGCTGATGTCCCACCGGTCGGACCAGCCACCGGCGACGATCAGGTCCCAGTTCGGGGTGACGAAGCAGGGCTCGACGCCCAGCCGCCGGGCGACCTCTTTAGCAACTTCGATGTCGAACCCCTGCAGTTCGGCCGCCGTCCGCTGGTCGGAGGAGCACTTGGTGTCGGCCGGGCGCTCCGCACCCTCGACCAGCTCGGACTGAGGAGGATAGGCTGGGTCGGTCGAGATGATCAGAACCCCACGGGCCAGAACCTCTGCCAGCTTGTCTTCGGGCTCAGGGGTGGGCTTGGGGCCACAGGCCGTGATCAGCAGGCCAACGATGACCAACATCGCCAGAATAAGCGATAGCCGTTTCATAGGCTCTCCTCCTTAGAAGATAAATTCTGTCGGGGAACACACACAACTTCGCTGCGCAGCCTTTCCACGGACTTTCTAACACACTGCCTGGACCTCACCTCCCTTCCTTCCAAGTGTCAGACCTGACGACGGGCTCTGGTTGTTATTATATGTGTTTTTAGACGAGTGTCAAAGGCCTTTCGTCGTCGTATTACGTACATTATGCGCTAAAACGCAACGAAAGTCAAACTCACCTTTCCGTTAAACCTCGCTTTGCGAAAATCTGGGCTTCTGGTAAGATAGAGCCTGATCACCCCGAGCGAAATAGGAGAGGTATGACGACCGAGGCCTGGCTTCCGTTGGTTCTGGGTTACCTGGTTCCCATCGGCTTTTTCCTCCTCGCGTGGGGCGGCTTGGAGCCGGAGCAGGGCCGGCAGGCCGCAACGCGGGGGTTGGTGGCGCTTGCTCTGGCTGCGCTAGGATACTTCGCCGTCGGGTTCGCTTTCCACCTGGGAGGGGCAGGCGTGGTGTCGGACCTGCCGGGGCTTGCCGGGCTGGACGCGCTGGTGGGATACCGGGTCGAAGCCGGGCTGTATTGGGGCGTTCTCGGCCTGGACGGGTTCTTCCTCCTCGGCGACGGCGACACGCCTGAGGCTCTCCTTCTCTTTGCGACCTACCTGCCGATGGTCGCTGCTGCGGTCCTTCTGCCCGTCCTCGCCCTCGGAAAGCGGGGTAGGGGAGGGCTGACCGTGTTGGTCGGCCTTCTCACCTCGACGCTCTTCTTCCCGCTCGCCGCTTGTTGGGTCTGGGGAGGCGGTTGGCTGGCCGCGCTGGGCAGGACGGTGGGGTGGGGGCACGGGTTTGTGGATTACGCCGGAAGCGGTGTGGTCTTCCTTCTGGCTGGTGCGATCTCGCTAGGAGGCCTGGTCGCCCTGGGGCGGAAGGAGCCGCAGGCGGGGCCGGCGGAGATGCCACCCGCTCATTTTCCCCTCCTGGCCAACCTGGGTGTGCTGCTGGCGACGGTGGGTTGGCTGGGATGGTCGCTCGGCACCCCCTTTCACGTCGCGGGGGCGGAGGTTATCTCTGGTCGGACGGTGGTGAACGGGTTGCTGGGGATCGCTGGCGCTACGTTGACCTCCTCCCTATATTGTTGGCTGGCGCTGGGCCGTAACGACCCGCTGATGGTGGCCCGGGGGGCGGCCTCCGGCCTGGTTGCCCTCGCGGCGGGTGCCCCCTTCCTCCCTTCTTGGGCCGCGCTGGTGGTGGGAGCCGTCGCTGGGCTGGCCCTCCCGCTGGGGGTTTATCTCGTCGATCGGCTGCTTCGCCTGGACGATGCCACGGCCGCTGTAGCGACCACGATCCTGGGAGGGCTCTGGGGCCTCCTCTCCGTCGGCCTCTTCGCCGACGGCCTCGCCGGTCGAGGGTGGAACGGCGTCGGCGCGGAGATGTACCGCCAGGTCGCCGGTCAGGGGGTGACGGGGTTCCTGGCCGCTCCCGGTATGCTGGGGGATGGGCCGGGCCAGTCGCTTGCCCAGTTGGCGGGGATCGGGGCGATTCTCCTCCTGGGCTTCGGCGGCGGATGGTCGGTCTCAAAGATTGCTGGGCTTCTTCCCCTTCGGCAGGGGAAATCTTAAGGAAAGGAGAGAGTGATGAACAAACGAGCATATCTGATCGCGCTGGCGTTGCTGGTGTTGGCAGGAGTGGCCTGCAGTTTTTGCCCCTTCATCCCTTCCGGTCCCTCTGGCCCTCTTGGCGGAAAGGCCACCATCACGCTGGTGAACAACAGCGATACGCCTGTCTGCTTTGTCTATATCTCCCCCACCACCAGTGACGAGTGGGGCGATGACTGGCTGGGCACTACGGAGATCATTGATCCAGGGGGGCAGCGGATCTTCGAGGTCGATCCCGGGACCTACGACATGATGGCGACGGACTGCGACGACAACGAGATCGACACCCGGTGGGAGGTGGAGGTGACCACTTCCTACACCTGGGTGATCGATTAGGGCGGTGGAGACGGCTTTGTCGGAACCGAGACGGACTCGTCCGGGCGATCTCGCTTTGCTGGTCGGGCGGGACCGGAAGCGGCGGCTCGTCCGGTTGGAGCCGGGGGAGACCCTTCAGACCCATAAGGGCGTCCTTCGCCACGACGACCTGATCGATCGGCCGTGGGGAAGCCGGGTGGTCACCCATATGGGTTTCCCCTTCCTGCTGCTGCGCCCTTCTCTCAACGATCGGATCCTCCACCTGCGGCGGATCTCCCAGATCATTTATCCCAAGGACGCTGGCTACATCCTCCTGAAGATGAACATCGGGCCGGGGGCGCGGGTCATCGAGGCCGGAACCGGCAGTGGGGCCCTGACGATGGTGCTGGCCCACGCGGTCCGTCCCGATGGGCGGGTCTACTCCTACGACGTCCGTTCCGACATGCAGCGGTTGGCCCGCAAGAACTTGCGCAGCGCGGGCCTGGAGGACGTGGTCGAGTTCAAACTGCGGGACGTCGCCGAGGGGTTCGACGAGACGGATGTGGATGCCCTGTTCTTGGATCTCCCCAATCCGTGGGACTACCTCCGCCAGGCCCATGCCGCGCTGTCCAGCGGCGGCTTCTTCGGGTCGATCTTGCCCACAGCCAACCAGGTCTCCCGGCTTCTGGTCGCGCTGGAGCGCGCCTCCTTCGGCTTCATCGAGGTCGAGGAGATCCTCCTCCGCCCCTACAAACCGGTGGCCGAGCGGCTGCGGCCGACGGATCAGATGGTGGCCCATACCGGCTTTCTGATCTTCGCCCGGTCTCTGGTCCGCGAGGAGGAGACAACGGCTGCCTCCGGCCTGAGCGAGGCACAGCCCGCGGTGGAACCTGAAGAAGGAGGAAGCGATGTTCCGTAGACGTCCTTTTCGACCTCCCCCCTTTCGCCCGTTAGGGCGGCGCCCCCCGCCTCCCGTTGCTCCTCGGGTGCGGAGGGCCCTACGACGGGCGCATGAAGCGCTGGAGCGAGGGGATGCGGCGGAGGCAGCACGGATCTTCCGTCGGCTGGGGGAGGAGGCGGAGCGGCGCGGAATGCCGCTGCGGGCGGCGATCGCCTTCGCCGAGGCGGCTTACGCTGAGGCCGTGGGAGGCGATGCCCGGCGGGCCGTCGAGGAGGGAGAGCGGGCCGTGGAGATCGGTGCCCACCTGGGGCGACCCGGGCGGGTCGCGCCCGCGGTCGGGCGGGTGATCGAGGCGCTGCGGCGGGGAGGGCACGAGGCCGAGGCGGCGGAACTGGAGGCCCGGCTGGACGCGGCCCTGGAGGCGGTCGGGACCAGCCGGAGGGAAGTGGCCGATCGGCTGGCGGCGGCCCGGGGCCAACGGCGGGCCCAACTACCCGCCAAGTGCGAGGCGTGCGGCGCGCCCCTGCTGCCGGACGAGGTGGAGTGGCACGACGACACGACCGCTTCCTGCCCCTACTGCGGCTCCCCGATCAAGGCGGTGTAGGGTTCACCACAGAGGCACAGAGGACACAGAGTTTATCTCTCAAGACCTGGAGGCCCTCCGTGTTCTCTGTGTCTCCGTGGTAATCGCTCAGATCGTCGTGCCGGGGGGGATGATGGCGTTCTTCGGGATGACGACGATCCCGTCCCGAATGACGTAGTTCTCCTCCTCCCGGTCCGGTTCCCCTTCGTGGGATCGGATGATGACCCCGTCGCCGATGCGGGCGTTCTTGTCGATGATGGCCCGCTCGATGACGGCGTTGGCGCCGATCCCGACGTGGGGGCGTCCCATACGACGGTTCTCCGCCTTTTGGTCCTCGTCCTCGTAGAAGTCCGCCCCCATCATCACCACCTCTCGCAGCCGGGCGCCAGGACGGACGATGCTGCGCAGTCCTATGACGCACTCCTCCAGATCGGCGTCGTAAAGGCGACACCCGTCCGCCACGACTACCCGGTCCAGCCGGCACCCGTCCACCCGTGAGGCAGGGAGGAAGCGCGGGCGGGTGTAGATGGGTCGGTTGGGATCGTAGAAGTTGAAGGGCGGGTTGGGGCGGGTGAGGGCCAGGTTGGCACGGTAGAACGCCTCGATGGTTCCGATGTCCTCCCAGTATCCGTCGAAGGGGAAGGCGTAAACCCGTTCGGATTGGATGGCAGCGGGGATGATGTGCTTCCCAAAGTCCTCGCCTGCGACCTCGTCCAGCAGGCGGAAGAGCACGTCCCGTCGGAAGAAGTAGATCCCCATCGACGCCATATACGGCCGATCGCTGTCCACGTGGCTCTCCAGACCCTCCAGTTCTTCGGCCGTCTTCGGCTTTTCCCGAAACGCGGTGATACGGGTCTCCTCGTCGATCTTCATAATACCATAGCGGGAGACGTCCGCCGCCGAGACGGGGATGGTGGCGATGGTCACGTCGGCGCGGGTCTCCCGGTGGTGCTTCAGGAACTCCCGGTAGTCCATCCGGTAGAGGTGGTCGCCGGACAGAATCAGGATGTCTTCTGCCGGGCGGGTCGCCAGGTGGTGTAACTGCTTGCGCACCGCGTCCGCCGTCCCCTGATACCAGTCGGCGCTGGTGAGGGTCTGCTCGGCTGCCAGGATCTCGACGAAGCCCGGGGTGAAGATGTCGAACTTATAGGTCTGGAAGACGTGGCGGTGGAGAGATGCCGAGAGGAACTGGGTAAGGATAAAGATCTGGGTGAAGCCGGAGTTGATGCAGTTGCTGACCGGGATGTCGATCAGCCGGTACTTACCGGCGAGAGGGACGGCTGGCTTGGCCCGTAGTTTCGTCAGAGGGTACAATCGGGTCCCTCGCCCTCCCCCCAGGATAAGCACCACCACATCCGTCTTAGCCATCGCCCACCTCCTCGGCCGGTGATCCCACGTGGATAATATACACCTGATGGCCTGCCCCCGCCAGCGGGATGGGTGTCTGTAACGAGTCGGTAGGTGGAGAGACCGCGGGCGGACGAGACAACGAATTGCAAACAGTTAGCGAACTGGAGGCTCATCCCCAATTCGTTAATTTGCTCAGAATTCATTGACCTATCTTCTTCCCTGCCAAACTGTCACGGACACACGGGACAGGCCCGACTTGCCTCCTGGGAATTCCGATGCTAGAATACCCCCGGAACGACAGGGAGATGGCCCTGGTCACCGATTTTACGACCGATGAACTGATCTGCGTCTGCATCGCCCGCCAGATCGAAGACGGCGAGGTAGTCGTTCAAGGAATGGCTACCCCGCTGGTGATGGCGGGCTACCTCCTGGCAAAGCATACCCATGCTCCCAATCTCCAGTTCGCCTCCGCCATCAGCGCTGCCCTGGTCAGCGAACCGGCTCCGATCGGTTTGACCCGTGCGGAGGCTCTCTGGCTGGAGCGGGCGAGGATGCGACTGGGGTTCGCCGAGGTGGCGTGCGAACTCCTCCCTCGGCTGCGTCCCAAGGAGTTCTTCCGTCCGGCTCAAGTGGACCCCTATGGCAACTTCAACAACGTGGTCATCGGCAGCGACTACCGACATCCTCGGTTCCGCCTGCCAGGTTGTGGTGGGATTGCCGACGTCACCACCTTCTCCGACCGGGTCTACCTCTACGTCCCACGCCACAGCCGGGCGGTCTTCGTCGAACGGCTGGACTTTCTCAGCGGCCTGGGCCACCATCCCGCGCGTCGCCGAGGCGCTGGCCCTCGCTACCTGGTCTCCAACCTGGGACAGTTCGACTTCGCCGAGGGCCGTATGCGGTTGACCTCGCTCCATCCAGGTGTGACATTGGAGAAGGTCCAGGCTCGCACCGGTTTTCCCCTTCAGGTCGCGCCGGACCTGCGGGAGACGGTTCCGCCTACCGAGGAGGAGATCCGCCTGCTTCGTGAGGTGATCGACCCCCTGGGGATCCGCAGGCTGGAGACCGCCAGCGGCAGCCAGCGGAAGCGGATCCTACGGGAGATCCTTATGGCCGAGGCTCGGCTTAGCGGGATGTGGACGGTAGAAAGGGGATGTGTACCGGGCGCATAGGACGCCCGGTATTTTTTCGCCAGGAACGGAGGGAACAGGTGTGGAAACGCTGTGTCCTCTCTCGCTGGTGGGAAAACAAGACAAAGGAGGTGTTGAATGATCGACCTGAGCCTTGATCGGGAGATCCCTGTCCTGGATTGGGCCCCCCATCTCTCCACCCGGGTGCAGCGGATGAAGAGTTCCGCTATCCGGGAATTGTTGAAGTTGACCCAACAGCCGGACATCATCTCCTTCGCCGGAGGGCTGCCAGCGCCGGAACTGTTCCCCTTGCGGGAGGTGGAGGAGGCCTGCCGGTATGTCATCCGGACGGAGGGGGATCGAGCGTTGCAGTACGGTCCCACCGAGGGATATCTGCCGCTGAGAGAGTGGCTGGCGACCAGTATGCACAAATACGGCGTCCCCGCCGTGCCGGACAACGTGCTGGTGACCAACGGCTCCCAGCAGGCGCTGGACCTGATCGGCAAGGTGTTCATCGACCCCGGCGACTTCGTCATCACCAGCCGTCCCACCTACCTGGGGGCGATCCAGGCCTGGAATGCCTACGGTGCTCGCTACCAGACGGTCGATCTGGATGACGACGGAATGGTGGTGGATCAGATCGAGGAGGCGTATGAGCGGGCGGTACGTGAGTCGGGGCGCCCACCCAAGTTCATCTACGTCCTCCCCAACTTCCACAACCCGGCGGGCACCACTCTCTCCCTGGAGCGGCGGCAGCGGCTGGCGGAGATCGCCACCCGGCTCGATCTGCCGATCGTGGAGGACGACCCCTACGGCGCGCTCCGGTACGAAGGGGAGGACCTGCCGCCGGTATGCACCTATGTGCCGGAGCGGACCATCTACCTGGGTACGTTCTCCAAGACCCTGACGCCGGGCCTGCGGTTGGGCTGGATCGTCTGCCCGGAGGTGCTGATGAAACGGTTCGTCCTCGCCAAGCAGGGGGCCGACCTGCACACCGGCACCTTCGCCCAGTTCGTCGCCAACGACATCTGCCAGCGGGGGTTCCTCAAGCCCCACGTCCAGCGGCTCCGCCGGGTCTACAAGGAGCGCCGGGACACGATGCTGGAGGCCCTGGCCGAGTTCTGGCCCGAGGGGTGCTCCTGGACCCATCCCCAGGGCGGGCTCTTCCTCTGGGCGCGGGTGCCCGAGTCCATCGACACTACTGAGTTCTTCAAGCGGGCGGTCGAAGAGAAGGTGGCCTACGTGCCGGGGGTCAACTTCTACCCCAACGGGGACGGTGGCTTCAACGCGATGCGGCTGAACTTCTCCTACAGCCCGCCGGATAAGATCGTCGAGGGCATCCGCCGGTTGGGGATCGCCCTGAAGAAGGAACTGGGAATGTTGTGATCGATTCCTCACGATATGGGGCGCAGGGGCGTGGAGTCGCAGAGGACTCCGCGCCCTTTGCGTTCTCTACGGTTCGATGTATCATACCCCCGGCGGGAATATACGACTGGGAGTCAGGGGGATGAAACGCAAGTACATCTTCTGCACGGGCGGGGTTCTCTCCAGCGTGGGGAAGGGGGTCACCGCCGCTGCCATCGGCCGGGTGATGAAGGCGCGGGGGATGCGGGTGACGATCCAGAAACTGGACCCCTACCTCAACGTCGATCCGGGGACGATGTCCCCCTACCAGCACGGCGAGGTCTTCGTCACCGACGACGGGGCGGAGACCGACCTCGATCTGGGCCACTACGAGCGGTTTATCGACGAAAATCTCACCCGCGCCAGCAACGTGACGGCCGGGCAGATCTACGCCGAGGTGATCGCCCGCGAGCGGCGAGGGGACTATCTGGGCGGCACCATCCAGGTCATCCCTCACATCACCGATGAGATCAAGCGACGGATCGCCCTCGTCGGCGAGGTCTCCGACGCCGAGGTGGTCATCGTGGAGGTGGGAGGGACCGTGGGCGACATCGAGGGGCAGCCCTTTCTGGAGGCGCTGCGGCAGATGCGGCGGGACGTGGGGCGGGAGAACACGCTGTTCATCCACATCACTTTCCTGCCCTACATCGGCGCCACCGGGGAGTTGAAGACCAAGCCCACCCAGCACAGCGTGCGGGAACTCCGCTCCCTCGGCATCCAGCCCGACGTGATCATCGCCCGGGCGGACCACCCGGTGGATCAGGCTCTCCGGGAGAAGATCGCCCTCTTCTGCGACGTGGAGCCCCAGGCGGTCATCCCCCTGACGACCGTCGACATCCTCTACGAGGTCCCGCTCATCCTCGAGGAGGCCGGGCTGGGGGAGTTCATCGCCCAGCGGTTGGGTCTGGAGGCCCGTTCGCCGGACCTGGCGGATTGGCGGGCGATGGTGGAGGAGATCCGCCGGCCCAAGCCGTGCCTCCCTATCGCCATCGTCGGCAAGTACGTCCAGTTGCACGACGCCTACATCAGCGTGCGGGAGGCACTCCGCCATGCCGCCCTCTCGCTGGGATACGACGTGGACGTCCGGTGGGTAAACTCGGAGGATCTGGAGCGGGGACGTGGATGGGAAGCCCTGGAGGAGGTGGGCGGGATCGTCGTGCCTGGTGGGTTCGGGTATCGGGGGATCGAAGGGAAGATCGCCGCCGCTCGCTGGGCCCGCGATCGGGAGGTCCCTTACCTGGGCCTCTGCCTGGGGATGCAGGTGATGGTCATCGAGGCTGCCCGGCGGGCGGTGGGGTCGGATGAGCCCAACAGCACCGAATTCGACCCCCACACCCCGTACCCGGTCATCGACCTGATGCCGGAGCAGCGGAGCGTGGTCAACCTGGGGGGGACGATGCGGCTGGGCCTCTACCCCTGCCGCCTGGTGCCGGGCACCCGGGCCGCCCAGGCCTACGGCGTCGAGGAGGTCCAGGAGCGGCACCGCCACCGGTTCGAGGTCAACAACCGGTTCCGCGACCTCCTGCAGCGAGGCGGGCTGGTCTTCAGTGGCCTCTCGCCGGACGGTCGGCTGGTGGAGATCGCCGAGGTGGTCGATCATCCTTTCATGCTGGGCAGCCAGTTCCACCCCGAGTTCCGCTCCCGCCCCAACCGTCCTCATCCCCTCTTCGTGGCCTTCGTCGAGGCGGTGGCTCGGATGGGGCATCATAGAAAGGGCGCAAAGGAATCGCGGGAGAAATAGAGCGCTCCGTGTCCTCTGCGTCTCTGTGGTTGAGTGAGGGGTAATGGACCGCCATACGTTCGAGCGGCTGGTGTTAGAGGCGGTGGAGTCGCTGCCTGAGGTTTTCCGGCAGCGGATGGAGAACGTGGCCGTGGTGGTGGAGGACTGGCCCGATCCGGAGACGGCCCGACGAGCCGGCGTGTCCCATCCGGGTCATCTCCTGGGGTTCTACCACGGCGTCCCCCACACCTACCGCACTCATCAGTACGGCCTGGTCCCCCCCGACAAGATCACCCTCTATCGTGGGCCGATCCTGATGCGCTGTCGGACCGTGGCGGAGGTGCGGGCGCTGGTCGAACGGGTCCTGCGGCACGAACTGGCCCATCACTTCGGCATCGACGACGGGCGGCTGTGGGAACTGGGGGCCTATTGAGGCGCGGCGATGCGGGTCAAACTGGCCTACGGTCGGACGGGACTCTGGGTCGATCTGCCGGACGACGCGGTGGTGATCGAACCCCGTTTCGTGCCCGGCCTGCCGGATGAGCAGGCGGCGCTGCGAGAGGCCCTTCGCTCCCCCATCGGCACTGCGCCGCTGCGGGAGTTGGTCCGGCCCGACGACACGGTGGCCGTCGTCTTCAGCGACCTGACCCGGCCGATGCCCAACGATCGGGTCCTCCCTCCGTTGCTGAAGGAACTGGCCCAGGCGGGCGTGCCCGACGAACGGATCGTCCTCATCAACGGCCTGGGTACCCACCGTCCCCAGACCGAGGAGGAACTGACGGGGATGCTGGGAGCGGAGGTCGTGCGCCGGTACCGCATCCTCCAGCACGACGCCTGGGATGGAGCAAGCCTGGTGGAGGTGGCCCGCAACCACCTGGGCCGGACCGTGCGGGTCCATCGGGCCTACGTGGAGGCGTCGGTCCGTATCCTCACCGGCTTCATCGAGCCCCACTTCTTCGCCGGCTTCAGCGGGGGGCCGAAGGCGGTGCTGCCTGGCATCGCCGACATCGACGCCATTCTGGACAACCACGGCGCGGATATGATCGCCCATCCCCAGGCTGCCTGGGCGGTGACGGAGGGGAATCCCATCTGGGAGGAGATGCTGGAGGTGGCGCAGGCCACCGCGCCGACCTTCATCCTCAACGTCACCCTCAACCGGGAGCGGGAGATCACCGGGGTCTTCGCGGGCGACCTGGTGGAGGCCCACCGGGCCGGCGTCGCGTTCGTCCGCCGGACGGCCCTCCAGTCCGTGCCGGAGCCCTTCGACATCGTGGTCACCTCCAACAGCGGTTACCCCCTCGACCTGAACCTCTACCAGGCGGTCAAGGGGATGTCGGCGGCGGCCCAGATCGTCCGCCCCGGCGGCCACATCATCATCGCCGCCGAGTGCTGGGACGGCATCCCCGACCACGGGGAGTACGGCCGGCTGCTGCGAGAGGCCCGGTCGCCGGAGGACCTGCTGGAGCGGATCATGTCGCCAGGCTTCCGGTGTCAGGACCAGTGGGAGGCGCAGGTTCAGGCCCAGATCCAGCGGAAGGCCACCGTCCACGTTTACGCCGACGGCCTCTCCGACGATCAGCTGCGGGAGGCGTTGGTCGTCCCGTGTCGTTCCATTGAGGAGACGGTCGCGCGGCTGCGGAGGGAGAACCCAGCGGCGACGGTCGCTGTCCTCCCGGAGGGGCCGCAGACGGTGCCTTACGTATCACGCATCCCGTAGTCCGTGATACGGGATGCGTGATGGAGGAGGCAGACCGATGACGGAGTATCGTCCTGTCACCCCGGCGGTAGCGGACGAACTGCGGGCCATCGTCGGTGAGCGGTACGTGATCTACGGCGACCCCGAGCGGATGTTGCCGTATGCCTACGACGAGGCCGCCGGAGAGGAGCACGCCCACCTGCCGGAGGTGGTGGTCAAACCGAGGAGCGCCGACGAGATCAGCCGGATCATGCGGTTGGCCAACCGGGAGCGGATCCCGGTGACCCCGCGCGGGGCCGGTTCGGGCCTTTCCTGCGGCGCGGTGCCGGTCTACGGGGGGATCCTCCTCTCGCTGGAGCGGATGAACCGCATTTTGGAGATCGACCGGGAGAACATGGTGGCGGTCGTCGAGCCGGGGGTGGTGACCAACGATATCAACGAGGCGGTGCGGGAGTATGGCCTCTTTTACGCGGGCTACCCGATGAGCGTGGAGACCTGCTTCATCGGCGGCAACGTGGCGGAGAACGCGGGTGGCGGGCGGGCGATCAAGTACGGGGTGACCGGCCACCACGTGCTGGGGCTGGAGGTGGTCCTGCCCACCGGCGAGATCGTCCGCCTGGGCGGCAAGCGGGTCAAGGACGTGACTGGCTACGACCTGATCCACCTGATGGTCGGCTCGGAGGGGACGCTGGGCATCTTCACCCAGGTCATCCTGCGCCTCCTGCCCCTCCCCCGGGAGCGGGTCGTCCTGCTGGTGCCGTTCCCGGACGTGCCGACCGCCATCGGTGCCGTGCCGCGGATCGTGGCCCAGGGCCGGATGCTCCCTGCTGCCGTTGAGTTTATGGACCGGCTTTCGGTGCAGACGGCCTACGATTTCATCGGGGAGCGCCCGCCCCATCCGGACATCGGCGCGATGTTGCTCATTGAAGTGGACGGGTACACGCGGGAGCAGGTGGAGGCGGAGTACGACGCGGTGGTGGAGGTCTGTCTGGAGGCTGGGGCGCTGGACGTGTACGTGGGCGATAACCCCGCCACCGCGCGGCGGATGTGGCGGCCCCGGCAGAGCCTGGCGGAGGCCTTCAAGGTCGTCTCCCCGGTCCAGAGCCTGGAGGACATCGTCGTGCCCCTGGCCCAGATCCCTGCCCTGATGCCGGAACTGGAGCGACTCTCCCGGAAGTACGACGTCCTGATCCCCTGCTACGGCCACGCCGGGGACGGCAACCTCCATGCCACGGTCATCAAACGGCCGGAGACCCCAATGGGGGTCTGGGAGGAGCGTCTTCCGGAGGTCCTCACCGAGTTGTACGAGGTGGTGGCCCGTCTGGGAGGGACCATCAGCGGGGAGCATGGGATCGGCTCAAAGCGGGCGGTGTACCTCCCTCTGGTGATGGACCCCGTGCTGATCGAACTCCAGCGGCGGATCAAGAGGGTGTTCGACCCGTTGAACATCCTGAACCCGGGGAAGATCTTCCCGGTCTGACCCCCATCCCCCTGGGCTGATGAGGGGGCGTCGTCACACCTTGCGCAGGCAGGGCTTTCGTGTACAATACCTCCGCTCTGTTGAGAAGCGTGTGGTCAATCTATCATTATCTCAGGAGGAAGTGCGATGGTAAAGGCAGGTCTCATCGGTGCCGCTGTCGGATTCGTACTGGCGATCATTGCGACGTTGCTCTTCCCCCTGTGTGACCCGTGCCTCGCCTTGCTGCTGGGCGCGGGGTTCGGCTTCCTTGCCGCCGTGTGGGAGCGCCCGGTCGACCAGGGCAAGAGCGCGGCAGCGGGAGCCAAGGCCGGGGCGATCGCCACGGCGGGAAGCCTGCTGGGCGAGATGATCGGCGCCGTCATCAACGGGGTCCTCGTAGGCCCCGAGGGCGCGGCAAGGCTCGCTCGCCAACTGGGGCTTCCCTATCGGGGAGGGCCGGGGGCCTACTGGGCCTACAACCTCGGCGGCAACTGCCTGTGCGGGCTCTTCGGCCTTCTCCTGGGCGCTGCCTTCGGTGCGATTGGGGGGTTGATCTGGTACCAGATCAAGGGTCAGAAGCAGGAGCCGCCGGTGGTAGAAGTGATCGAACAGGGAGAATAGGATGTCCGCCGGTTCCCTGAAAATCCAACCGGCCGTCACGCCCGAGGAGCGGATGGACTTCATCCGCTTCCAGTGGAAGGTGTACGAGAACGATCCCTACTGGGTGCCACCGCTGGTCTCGGAGCGGGTCGAGTTTCTGGACCCTGAGCGGCATCCCTTCTACGAGCACGCCGACGTGGCCCTCTTCACCGCCCGGCGCAACGGGGAGGTGGTCGGGACCATCGCCGCGTTAGTCAACCACCGACACAACGAGTACTGGGGTGAGAAGGTCGGTTTCTTCGGACTCTTTGAAGTGATCGAAGACCGCGAGGTCGCCGATGCGCTCCTGGAGACGGCCTGCGACTGGGTGCGGGAGCGGGGGATGACCGCTATCCGTGGCCCGGCCAACTTCTCGACGAACGAGGAAGTGGGCCTCTTGGTCGACGGCTGGGACGGGCCGCCG
Organism: Thermoflexia bacterium; assembly: GCA_011192125.1. Taxonomy (GTDB): domain Bacteria; phylum Chloroflexota; class Anaerolineae; order B4-G1; family DUEL01; genus DUEL01. Next base: position 26,190 of record DUEL01000008.1, on the reverse strand, counting down.
GTGATTATGATGACCTACAACCCGCGCTACTACGCCGATTTCATAGAGGGAGCGGGGTTCGTCAAGGCGATGGATCTGGTGGCCTACCTCGTCGACCTGGAGCCGTTCCATCGGGAGGGACTGCCGGAGCGACTGCTGCGCGTCACCGAGAAGGTCAAGGAGCGGCGGGGCATCCGTGCCCGTCCCATCGACATGCGCCACTTCGACGAGGAGGTCCAGCGCGTCAAGAAGATCTACAACTCCGCCTGGTCGAAGAACTGGGGGTTCGTGCCGCTCACCGACCGGGAGATCGAACACATCGCGGTCCAACTGCGGCAGATCCTGGATCCGGACCTCTGTTGTTTCATCGAGAAGGATGGGGAGCCCATCGGTTTCGCGCTGATCCTGCCGGACCTGAACAAGCCGCTCCTGAAGGCTTACCCCCGGCCCGGGGTGCCAGAGTGGTGGACGATGCTGAAACTGGTCTGGCACTGGAAGGTGCGGCGCGTCGTCGACACGGCGCGGGCCTACGCTGGAGGGGTGATCGAGCCCTATCGGGGGGTCGGTGCGGACGCGGTGATGGCGGCTGAGGTGGGAAAGGCCCTCCTGCGCAAGGGGTACCGGTTCCTGGAGATCTCCTGGATCCTGGAGAACAACATGATGATGCGCAGGATGGCCGAGGCGTATAACGGTCGGGTGTATCGCACCTACCGAATTTACGAGAAGGCGCTGTGAGTAGTGAGGTCGGCGTGGAGACGGTGGCGACGGGGCAACACGCCTATCCGAGCTTCTCCGTCCGGGATCTCTTGCGTCGCCGCGATTTCGCCCTGTTGTGGGCGGGTCAACTCCTCTCCCAGATCGGCGATCAGTGCCTGCTGGTGGCGGCGATCACCCTGATCACCGACATCTCGGCCTCTCCCCTGGCGATCCTCATCCCCGCCATCTCCATCGCGCTGCCCCAGGTGCTATTCGGCATGCTGGGCGGGGTCGTTGCCGACCGATGGAACCGAAAGTGGGTGATGATCTCCTCCGATCTCCTCCGCGCCGGCCTGGTGCTGCTGGTCCTCCTGGTCCGCACAACCGGGCAGTTGTGGATCCTCTACATCGTCGCCGCGGGGTTGGCGGTGGTCGGCTCTTTCTTCTATCCGGCGCGCAACGCCGCGATCCCCAATCTGGTTCCAGGCGGGATGCTCCTGGCGGCCAACGGGCTGATCCAGGGGAGTTACATCCTGGCCCTGATCATCGGGCCGACGCTGGCCGGGGTGATCGTCGAACTAGGGGGGATGAGATCGGCCATCGTCTTCGACAGCGCGACGTTCGTGATCTCTGCCGTCACCATCTTGCTTCTGCACATTCCGCCCCTTCGCAACGGGAGTGTCTTGGCGGCTGGTCAGGCGAGTATGTGGGACGATATGAAGACCGGCCTGGCCTTCATCCGGCACAGCCGTCCCCTCCGTCGCGCGTTGTACATCACGGCGATGGCGACGCTGGGGATCGGCGCGGTCATCCTCCTGGCGATTCCCCACCTGAAGACCCAGTTAGGGGCCGGGGGGTTGGAGTACGGCGGGGCGATGAGTGTGCTGGGGCTTGGTTCTGTGCTGGGGGGGCTGCTGGTCACCCGGCTCTCCCGTCGCATCTCCACCCACGCCGTCATCGGCGGGATGTTGATCCTGGCCGGGGGAGCCGTGGTGCTCTTCGCCTTCGCCCCGAACTACCCTGTCGTCCTGGGCAGCGTGATGGTGCTCGGACTGTGCGTGGTCGTCGCGCGGGGCGCGCTGGACACCATCACCCAGACTCTGGCCCCGGACGAGGTGCGGGGGCGGGTCCAAGCGGCGGTGAACCTCATCGTCGCCGGGGGGACAGCGATGGCGGAAGGCCTCTCGGCCTTTCTGGGTCACTTCGTCGGGGTGCAGACCACCTTCATCGCCGCCGGGGTCATCACGGCGGCCGCAGGGGTGGCGGCGATCTACACACTTCGAGGCGCTCTGCCCACCTACCATCGGTGAGGGCCGCCTCGTTCTCACCACGAGGGCCTGGCGGACGCAGCGCTTTCCAATCCCCTCACTGTTCCTCGGGCCTGGAGGTGCGGGTGTCCCCCCGTCGGGCTATCCTTGGCGCATCACCACCGGCAGGAAGACCCAGGGGCGAACAACCGGTATCACAAGGAGGTCGGCATCTGCCGTTCCCTCGGCCGTCTTGACCTCCAGCGTGTTGGTCAGGGGCCCCAGGTACCCCACCTCTGTCGTGACCCGCACCGTCCCCGTCCAGACCCCGCCGGGTGGCAGGGAGGTCGCCCAGGTGAGAACACCGGTGGGAAGGACGTGGGCAGGAAGGTGGTCGGTGATGGCTGCGGTGAGGGTGACGTAACCGGTGTTGGTCACGTAGAGGGTGTAGGTCAGCGACGTACCCGGTTCCACTTTGTTGGGCGTTGCCTGTTGACCGGCCACCACGCCCGCGACCGCCCTCAGCGCGTCCACGACCCCCCAGCCGTAGTCATTGTTCGGCACGTCCTCCGGGCCGTCTCCGCCGCATCCCTGGGTCGGGGTGCGCGGGCGGGCGCTCTGCTCCAGCACGCGCTCCGTTCCATCTACGTCGCCGATGAGGGACGGCGCGGCCGACCATAGGAGCGCGGCCGCCCCCGCCACGTGCGGCCCGGCCATCGAGGTGCCGCTCATCTGGGTGTAGCCGCCGGGGACGCTGGAACGAATGAAGACACCGGGGGCAGAGATGTCCGGCTTCCGTCGGTTCGAGCCGTCCACCGTCACCGGCCCCCGGCTGCTGAAGGAGGCAATGTTGTCCGCAGCATCGGTGGCCCCCACGCTGAACGAGGCCTCGTAGATGGCGGGTGGGTTCCGTACCGTGCTGCAGCCCGGTCCGTCGTTGCCCGCTGAGACCACCACCAGGATCCCCGCCGCCCGCACGACCTCCACCACCGTCTGGAGCGTCCACCAGTCGCACCCCTCCTCAGGGGGGCAGTACCAGGAGTTGTTGATCACGTGGGGAGCCAGGTCGGGATCGCCCTGCAGGAAGGTGCCACCGACGGGGTAGGGGGCCAGGAAGAACTCGAAGCACTCAATGTAGGTAGAGGGCTTTCCCCATCCCTGCTCCATATTTCGGCAGCCGATCCATCGCGCCCCCGGCGCGACGCCAATCCCGCCCTGCCCGACCATCGTACCCATCGTGTGGGTGCCGTGGCCCTGGTCGTCGCACGGCTCCGGGGAGTTGAAGCCACACGGGTTGCCCGATGGTGTGTGAGAGTTGTCCTCGTGAATCGCGTCGTGCCAGTTGTAGTCGTGGGTGACGGTGATGCCGTCCCAGCCCCGGTAGGTGTCGATCAGGGCCGGGTGGTCCCAATCGTAGCCGGTGTCCTGCCCGGCGACGACCACCCCCTCGCCGGTGAAGCCCAGCGCCCAGACGTCGTCGGCGTTGATCTGGCGGACGTTCCATTCGACGGCAGAGGGGGCGGCTGTGGCGTAGGGTTCCGGGGAGGGCAGCGGCACCTTCACCCACGGATCGCCGACGATGCGGGCCACCTCCGGCCGTGCGGCCAGTTCCGCCACCAACCCCCGGTCCCCCCGCACAGCCAGCGCGTTGACGACGTAGAAGGGGCGGTAGGGGATTCCTCGCTGCGCCAGCATCACTCGCAGATTGGTCTGGGTTCGTAGCGCCGCCTCCTGGAGCCGTCGGGCGACGTACCGCCGCCGATCTCCCCTGGGCATCGCTTCCAGGTTGACCTGCTCGCGCAGGACCACCAGGAGGTCCACCTCGCCGCCGTCGGCCGTCTGCTCCCACACCCAGGGAGCGACGTTGGCGGGCCGGGGTCGTTCGGTCGAGGCGGGGGGATGTAGCGTGGGCAGGGCGAGGAGGAGCAGGAGCAGGCCCAGCAGTGGCCTATGCCACCCGGTCGACCACCGGGATCTCCAGTAGACCCACATCCTGCACCACCACGCGGATTTTCATCTTGTGCTGTCCAGACTCCAGCGGAACCCCCGTCACGTGCAGGGTGAAGGTCGTGCCGAGGGAGAAGGAGAGGGGATCGTCGGCAGTGATGGAGGTGGCGGCTCGCTCCTCGCCCTCCACCACTACCGTCACCCGCTCCAGGGGGATGGGCTGCCCGTCCAGTTCCAGCCCTTCGAACCTCACGATGGTGCCCGGGGCGATGGTGTTCTTCAGGGCCAGGGAGAGGCCGTCCTCTTCGGGTTTCAGGGAGCCTTTGACGTATAACCGTTTAAGAATGACGGGGGGGATTGTCGGCATCTTCTTACCTCCTCATTCAAAGGATATCATATGGGCGCAGAGGGCACAAGGTTGGGATACTGGGGTTCGGACGTTCCTTCCCCGGCGGCCGGAAGCCGCGGCGACGGCTGGGCTTCGCCCCTTGCTTCCGGTCGCCAGGCACGGGGCCGCCGCGCTCCTCTCCGAAGGTCAGTGGGATTCACGCCGTTCCTCTCTGTCCAGGCCGTCCTACGATCGGTTGGGCGGTGGGCCGGGTTTATCCTAACCCTGTTGGATCGGTTGCGCAAGTCGCCTTCTCTTTGACAGCCACGCCCGTTCATGGTATAGTCCATTCCCCATCTCCCGGCGGACCGAGGGATAGTACCCCTCGTCGTTTCTTTGTGGGAGGCAAAAAAGCGGACAGGAGTGATCGTATGGGTGGAAAGGCGAAACTGACCATCGCGGGTCTGTTGATCGTGGCGGCCGTTGCCTATCTGATCGCCTCCAACACCGGTAGCACGGCCCATTACTTCCTCACGATTGAGGAACTCCAGACGATGGGAGAGGAGGCCGTCGGGCGGAGTCTCACCGTGTCCGGCGCGGTGATCGGCGATTCGATTGTTTACGACCCCTCTGTGCCCCGGGTCACCTTCACCATCGTCCAGGTGCCGGGCGACCCGGAGGAGGTCGAGCGGGCTGGGGGACTGGCCGCGGTCCTGCACGCTGCCGTCAACGACCCCAGCGCGCCTCGCCTGGAGGTGGTGTACAACGACGTGAAGCCGGACCTGCTTAAGGATGAAGCCCAGGCCATCGTCCGTGGGAAACTGGGGGAGGACGGCCGCTTCTACGCCGACGAGGTTCTCCTGAAGTGTCCCACCCGTTACGAAGAAGAGGTTCCGGACCAGGCGGAGGAACCCTGATGCTCAGCGAAGTCGGCACCATTACGATTGGGTTGGCCCTGGCGGTCTGTCTTTATGCCTCCCTGGCGGTCTTTCTGTCCATCCGACGCTCCGATCCTCGGTGGCTGCAGAGTGGGTGGAACGGGATCTACGCCACGACGGCGATCTTGGGGTTTGGCCTTCTCCTTCTGCTGTTCGCCTTTCTGACCAACCGGTTCGAGATCCAGTACGTAGCTCAGCACTCCAGCCGAGCCCTTCCCGTATACTTGAAGGTCTCGGCGTTGTGGGCGGGGCAGGAAGGGTCCCTGTTGCTCTGGTCCTTCCTTCAGATTCTGTTCGCCCTCCTCCTGATCGCGCGTCCCTCCGTGCGGACCCGTCCCCTGCTTCCCTGGGCGACGGTGATCCTCGGCTGCGTTGCTGCTTTCTTTATCGGGGTGACGCTCTTTCTCTCCAATCCCTTCGCCCGCTTGGACCATGCCCCGTTCGATGGGCAAGGGTTGAACCCGCTCCTGCGACACCCGGGGATGATCTTCCATCCACCCTCCCTCTACCTGGGGTACGTCGGTTTGGCGGTCCCCTTCGCGCTGGCGATGGCGGCGTTGATCACGGGGCGGGTGGACGAGTGGACCCGCGCCGCCCGTCGCTGGACGTTGGCCGCGTGGCTCTTCCTTGGGCTGGGACTCTTCCTCGGGGCCCGCTGGGCCTACGACGTGCTGGGATGGGGCGGGTATTGGGGCTGGGACCCTGTGGAGAACGCCGGGTTGATGCCCTGGTTCACCGCTACGGCCCTGCTCCACGGGGCGGTAGTACAGGAGGAGCGGAAGGGGTTCCGGACGTGGAATCTGGTGCTGGTCATCCTTTCCTTCGTCCTGGTCCTCTTTGGGACCTTCACCACCCGCAGCGGGCTCATCCAGTCGGTCCACGCTTTCGGCCGCTCCGCCCTGGGTTACTACTTCCTGGCCTTCATCGGCCTGGTATTGGTGGGCTCTTTCGCCCTCGTCTTCCGCTATCGGTCGTTCCTGCGGGGCAATTCCTCCTCTGAAGGGTTGCTTTCCCGAGAGGGTGCGTTCCTCATCGCCCTGGTCCTCTTCGTCACTCTTACCGTCTCCGTCTTCGTCGGCAGCACGCTTCCCACGATCACCGATGTCCTCTCCCACCGCCGGTTCGAGGCCGGTCCCGAGTGGTTCGACCGGGTGACGGGGCCTCAGTTCGGTCTGATGGTGCTGGTGCTGGCCCTATGTCCGCTGCTCGGCCGATCGGCGCAGGCGCTCCGCCGCCTTCGCAGTCGGGGATGGCCTGCGCTGGTGGGAGGGGTCGTCGTGGCTGGCAGCGCCGCGCTCGCAGGCTTCACCGGCTGGACCTCGCTGGTGGGCTTCGCGCTGGCGGGTATGGCCGGAGGGACGGCGGTGGCCGAGATCGCGTGGGACGTGGTCGGGCGGAGCCGCCGGAAGGAGGAACCGTTCCTTCAGGCCCTCCAGCACCAGGTAAGCCGTCACCGTCGCCGCTACGGGGGCTATCTGGTCCACTTCGGCCTCGTCCTGCTGGTGATCGGGATCATCGGCACCCGTGTCCACGCTCTGGAGACCGAGGTCGTCCTCTCGCCGGGCGAGGAGGCTCAGATCGGCCGGTATACGCTGGTCTTTGAGGATCTGCGGCAGGAGCAGGCAACGGACCACGTCCGCACAGAGGCGAGGATCGCCGCCTATCGGGACAGGGAGTATCTGACGACCTTGACTCCGCGAATCGATGCGTACGCTCAGCAGACGGTGGGGGTGCCCGCGCTGCGGCCCGGCTGGCGGGAGGACCTCTATGTGGTCCTGGCGGCCTACAGTCCGACGGAGATAACCCTCAAGGTCTTCATCAACCCCCTGGCGACCTTCCTCTGGCTGGGTGGGCTGATCCTGCTGGCCGGAGGCGCAGTGGCCGTCTGGCCCTCCGCGGAGGAGGTCCGCCTCCCCGTCGCCGAGGCCAGAAGGCGGAAGGTGCGCAACACCGTGGCCGCGGTCGTCGTCCTGGCTCTGCTGATCGCAGCAGGCGCGGCGATGTGGGGGCCCGGGCATGGGGCATCGGCGCGGCTGGTGGGACGTCCTCTGCCGGGGCAGCCAGCGCCGGACTTCACGCTGACGTTGTTGGATGGAGGCACGATCTCCCTCGCGGACCTGGAGGGACGTGTGGCCGTGCTCAACTTCTGGGCCACCTGGTGCCCTTCCTGTGAGGAGGAACTGCCCGCCATCCAATCGATCTGGGAGGAGTATCAGGGCCGAGGGGTGGTCTTTCTCGGGGTCGCTCTTCAGGAAGACGAGGCCATCGTGCGCGGTGCCGCCGACCAGTATGGCTTGACCTATCTTCTGGCGTTGGACATCGGCGAGCAGGTATCGACCGCCTACGGCGTCACCGGTGTCCCCGAGACCTTTGTGATCGATCCCGAGGGGAACGTGGCCTTCGTCCACATTGGACCGGTGACGGCGGAGGAATTGATAGAAGAACTGGAAAGTCTGCTGGGACAGTAGGAGGAGTGATGGGGATTGGATCGATTCTCGTGGGCGTCGCGCTGGCCCTGCTGGTGGGGGCCTACCTGGCCCGGCCGTTCCGGCAGCCAGAGGCCGAGTTCGACCGGGCGATCGAGCATTGGGTGGCCCAAGCGCGGGCTGCGCTGCAGGCCGGCGAGGTAGCGGCGGCTCCCGCAGCGACGGCGGCGGAGGAGCCGGTGAACTTCTGCCCGCAGTGTGGCCGACGGGTCGGCACAGATGACCGATTCTGCGCCGGATGTGGGCGACCTCTGCGGTGAAAGGTGGAGTATGGTGATCAGGACTCGATTTCTGCGAAGTGTTCTCCCTCTGTTGCTCTTCGTGGCATTGTTGTCGGCCGTCGGCTGGACCCGCGCACCGCAGGCAGCGACGCTGTTGGTGAAGGGGAAGGTGACCAACGGGACTCCCGGGGGGGAGGTTCCGGCGGGGCTGGAGGTGACCCTCCACGTGTTCTCCGGAGAGGAGGAGGCGGAGACGTTCACGACCACCCTCGCTGCTGATGGGACCTTCTCCTTCGAGGAAGTGCCGGGCGGAGAGGGCCGAACCTTCGTCGCCGAGGTCACTTATCAGGGGGTGAGTTATACCTCCGAGGCCCTGACCCCGACCGCCGACCAGCAGGAACTGGAGATCCCCCTCACCATCTACGAAACGACGGAGGACCCCGCTTCGGTCCAAGTCACCCAGTTGCATATCTTCGTCACCGAGATGGAGAGACGCCTCCTGGTCGAGGAGTACTGGCTGATCGGGAACGAGGGCGACCGGACCTACGTGGGGGCCGAGGATCCGGCGACGGGGAAGCGGGTGACGATCCGTTTCACGCTGCCGGAGGAGATCGAGGATCTGACCTTCGACGGTCCAGGCCTGGGGGAGCGGTTTGTGGAACTGGCGGACGGTTTCGCCGACACCCATCCGGTCCGGCCCGGGTCGACCACCACCGAGGTCGCCTTCTTCTACACGCTTCCCCACCAGGAGGGGTTGCGGGTGGAGCAAGCCGTCGACGTCCCGGTGGGGTCGGTGGTAGTTCTGATGGTCCAGGGGGACCTGGCGTTGGAGGGGCCGGGGTTGGAGCCGATGGGGACGGTGGACACCCAGATGGGGCCGGCCCTCTCCTACATCGGTGGGCCGCTGGCGGCGGGGGAGGGTCTGGTCTTCACGTTGGTGCCCGCGCCGCCGCCCGCGCCAGCGGTGGAACCATCCGTCCCGGCGGACCACCCCACCGCCGCGCCGACGCGCAACGTCGCGTGGGAGGTGGCCGTGGGGCTGGCGGCTCTGGCCTTCGCCGTAATAGGAACCTCCCTTCTGTGGCGCCCGGCTCCCGGTCCCGTTCCGAGCCCTATCCGCCCGCTGGTGGAGCAGATCGCGGCGCTGGATAGAGAGTACGAATTGGGCCGGGTTCCAGAGGAGACGTACTTCGAGAGACGGGATGAACTGATCCGCCAGGCGCGGTCCCGTCTGGAGCAGCGAGACGCGCAGTAGCAGCCGATGTCTGGCCCCAACCCGCCGACGATGATCGAGGTCCACGGTTTGACCAAGTCCTTTGGCCCTCGGGTGGCCCTGGCGGGCGTGGACCTGACGGTAGCGCAGGGGGAGTTCGTGACGCTGGTGGGGCCTAACGGGGCGGGAAAGACCACCTTCTTGCGCATCCTCGCTATGTTGACCCGCCCCACCTCCGGGACGGTGCGCGTCGCCGGGTTGGACCCCGCCAGGGCCGGGGAGGAGGCCCGCCGCAGAATCGGCTTCCTTTCCCACCGCACCCTTCTTTATGAGGACCTGACCGCCGAACAGAACCTCCGGTTCTACGCCCGGATGTACGGTTTGAAGGATGGTGCCGCCCGCATCGACGACCTGCTGGAGCGGGTGGGCCTGGCCCACAGGCGGCACGACCTGGTGCGGACCTTCTCTCGCGGTATGCAGCAACGGCTGGCGGTGGCCCGGGCGGTGCTCCACCAACCCCAACTGCTCCTTCTGGACGAGCCATATACCGGTCTGGATCCCGAGGCGGCTCAGGCCCTCACCGATCTTCTGGTCGGACTGGTGGGGGAGGGGTGCACGATCCTTCTCACTACCCACAATCTGGAGCGGGGTCTGAGCGTGGGTCGGCGGGTGGTGGTGCTGGCCCACGGGCGGGTGGTGTACGACGAGCCCCGCGAAGCGATCGATCCTCTCTCGTTCCCTGAGACCTACCGCCGGGTGGTGGCCTCGTAGGTCATCCGGACGGCGGGGGAGGTGGGAAGGTGAACTGGGAGGACTATCCTCGACCGGCGGTCACGGTAGACGTGGTCATCTTCACCCTGCGGGAGGGTGACCTGCAGGTGCTCCTGGTCCGCCGCAAGTCCCCTCCGTTCCAGGGGATGTGGGCCATCCCCGGCGGGTTCATCCGCATCGACGAGTCGCTGGAGGAGGCCGCGCTGCGGGAACTGGAGGAGGAAACCGGCGTCCGCGACGTCTATCTGGAGCAGTTGTACACCTTTGGCGATCCGGACCGTGATCCGCGGGGGCGGGTGATCACGGTGGCCTACTTCGCCCTGGTGCCCGCCGATGCGGTGTACCCGCACGCAGGCAGCGACGCCGCCGAGGCTCGCTGGTGGTCGATGTACCACCTGCCTCCTCTAGCCTTCGACCACGACAAGATCCTCGCCTATGCCCTCCAGCGGCTGCGGTACAAACTGGAGTATACAGCGGTCGGCTTCGAACTCCTGCCGGAGACCTTCACCCTCAGCGAACTACAGGCGGCCTACGAGGTGATCCTGGGGGAGAAACTGGACAAGCGAAACTTCCGCCGGAAGATCCTCAGCGCGGGCATCCTGGAGGAGACGGGCGAGTACCGCACCGGCGAGGGCCGCCCGGCCAAACTGTACCGCTTCCGCGACGACGCCGTGGCGGAAGTGAAGGCCAGAAGGTTGTTCCCCTGAGTGTTTTGTACCCCAATTTACCCACAGGAGGAAAGCGGTGGCGCAAAAGGAAGGCCTCCGGCACCAGGCGGCTTTGCCCCTTTCCGCCCCAGGTGTCGCCGTCTGGCTTCTCTGCTGCGAAGTTGTTCTCCTGCGGACGTTCGTGGCATATTTCCACCACTTCACGCCCTATCAGCGGTGGATGAACCTGCGCGCGCTGGTCCTGGGCGCGCGCCCCGCGCCGGTTTTCTGGGGCGTGGTCCTGGCCGACGTAGCCGCCTGGCTGGGTTTCGGGCTGCTCCTGGCGCGGTCGCTGGCCCCCGGCGGGGGGCGGACGGTGCGGGTGTTGGCCGCCTACGGCCTGGCGACGGCGGCGGGCGTGCCGTTCCACCTCGTTACGCTCGGCCTGGCTGAGCACCTGATCCGCTTCGGTCAACTGCCCCGCTACCTGGGCCTGATGGTCATCACCGGATTGGCGGCAGCGGTCGGGCTGTTGCTCGTTCCTGCCGTCGCCGTGGCTTCTTCCTGGCGGGAGGCGGGGAGGCGCTGGCTGCGCCGTCTTGGGCCGGCGGGCTGGCGGATGTTCCTCCTCGGGGCTGCCGTCTGGCTCCTCAACCGGCTCGCTTTCTTCCTCCTCGCCCTGCCAGTGGGCGGGGAGTTCTTCTACGCGCTGGCCTCCACTTTGTTGCCCTGGGGGCTGTTGGCGCGGTCGGCTCGCTGGGTGGGAAGCGCACCCCCGTCGGGGACAGCATCGCCGCGTCCGTGGCTGACCCCCGTTGCCTTCGGTGCTGTCACGGCGGCCCTGCTGCTCAGCCTGCTCCTCCTGCCTGGGCCGCAACCGCACGCGGACGCAGTCGCCCCACCGTCGCTGGTAGTGGAAGAGGCGGTTGTTCCACCGACCACCGCCGCCGTTTTCCCCGAGGGGGCGGCTTTTGCATCGGAGCGGCTGGAGGTGCGGGTGGAACGGGACCCGTTCGACCTGGTCGTTGTGAACGCGGAGGGCCGGGAGGTGCTGGACCTGATCGACGGCGATGCGGACCGGCCGGCTGCGTACCGGGGGGTGGCCCTCTCGACGGAGCCGCGCACGGTGCGGATGATCCCGCTGTTGTGGACCGGCAACACGGTCAAGAGCCGGTGGCGCCTGGGGGCGGCGTCGCTGGAGCGGGCGGACGAGATCGTCGTCGAGGGAAGCACGATGATGATCCGCGGTCGTGTCGGACGCACGCCGGTCCGGTTGCGGCTCGCCTTCGTCGCACCGGACACGCTGAAGATGGTGCTGGAGGCGGAAAGGACCGATCCCTGGACCGTGCCCTCGCTCTCGTTCGAGGCCTTCGCCGGGGAGCACTTCCTCGGCTTCGGCGAGCGGGTCAACCGGATCGACCAGCGGGGGCAGGATGTCTACCACCTGGTCGAGGAGAACGGCTACGGTCCCGGCTTCCTCGCTCCGCTGGTCCGTTGGTGGCTGGGCGAGCGAGGAGCCTTCCCCAACGGCGAACTCTGCACCTACTGGCCGGTCCCCTTTTACCTCTCCTCGCGCGGCTACGGGCTGCTGGTGGCGGAGAGTTTCGATCCGCGCGTCGAGGCAGCGTCCGCCTATCCGGACGTCGTGCGGGTCAGCGCGCGGGGGTCCGATCTGACGGTCTACCTCTTCGCCCAGGCCGATCCCATCGACCGGATCCGTGCCTACACCGATCTTACTGGGAAGCCGCGCCTTGCACCGACCTGGGTCTTCCTGCCGTGGAAGTCCCGTTCTGGCGGGCCGACGGAGCCGCTGATCCGCGAGGATATGGAGAAGATGCGCGCGCTGGAGATCCCCACCTCCGCCCTGAACGTGGAGGCGTGGGAGCGGTGGCGAGGTAGTTTCATCATCGACCGGGAGCGGTACCCCCAGATCGAGGACCTGATCCAGCAGGCCCACGAGCGGGGCTACAAGATGTCGTTCTGGATGTTCCCCTACGTGCAGGCGGAGGCGGATAACCCGGTCTACGTCGAGGGGGTTCGGGAGGGGTACTTCGTGAAGAACCGGGTCGGCCTGCCGTATCCCCTGATCACCTTCTTCGGCTCCGAGGTGGTGATCGATATGACCCATCCGGAGGCGGTGGCCTGGTTCCAGGAGCGGGTGGCGTCGATGTACCGACTCGGCTTCGACGCCCATATGAACGACTTCGGCGAGTCGATCCCGCCCGACGGGGTCTTCTACAACGGCCGGTCCGGCTTCGAGATGCGCAACCTCTACCCGCTCCTCTACGTCCAGGCGGTCGACGAGGCGGTCCGGCGGGTGAAGGAGGACTACGTCATCTATCCCCGCCCCGGCTTCATAGGGATGCAGCGGCTGGCGGCCCTGCAGTGGCCGGGCGACCAGAATACCGATTGGAGCCAGTCGGACGGGCTGCCAACGGCGGTGCGGGCGATGATCAACGTCAGCATGGCCGGGGTGCCGGTCCACGGCTCCGACATCGGCGGCTGGCACGACATCGTCAGCCCGCCGACGGACAAGGAGTTGTTCCTCCGCTGGGCGGAACTGGGGGCCTATAGCCCGTGGATGCGGGCCCACGGCGGGTTCCTCCATCCGGTGCGGGAGCCGTGGCGGTTCGACGAGGAGACGGTGGCGATCTACCGGGAGTTGGCGGAGGCCCATACCCGTCTGTTCCCCTACCTGTACACCTGGGCGATCCGCGCTTCCCAGACCGGCGAGCCGATCGTCCGCCATCCCTCCCTCCTGTGGCCGGAGGAGGAGGTCTGGTACACAGTGGAGGACGAGTACCTCCTTGGCGACGCGCTGCTGGTGGCTCCGGTGGTCGAGCAGGGGGCGACCTCGCGCCAGGTGCGGTTCCCGCTGGGCCGCTGGCGGCACGTGGCGACCGGCGTCGTGTATGAGGAGGGCGTGGCCCAGGTGCCCGCCCCCATCGGTCAGCCTCCGGTCTTCCTCCGGCAGGGGGAGATCCTGCCGACCTTCGCCGAGGTCTTCGACACATTGGAGCCAGCGAGCGACCCGTCGGTGCGGGTGGGGAGCCTGGAGGGAGACCTGACGGTGCACTGGTTCGCCGGCGGGTCCGATGAGATGATCCTTTTTGATGGGACCCGCCTGGCTGCATCCGAGTCGACGGAAAGGATCGACCTAGTTGTGGAGGGGCCAGTGGAGCGGGGGATCACCTGGCGGGTGTACGGTGTGGTGCGTCCGACCGGGATCTTCCTCGACGGGAGGCTGCTTCCCCCCACGGACTGGACCTACGATCCGGCGGCGGAGACGCTGGAGGTCCGGTTGTCCCGGCAAGCGACGAGCCGGGTGACGGTCCGGTGGTGATAGCCCTGTCGAGTTGACAAAATTCGATTTTGGGTGTATCGTTTTAGTGTCAAAAATACACTAATCGACAGGGGGAAAGCGATGGAAGACAAGCACAAGCCGTTCCTGGAGTGGGTAGCCCGATGGGAGGCGGACTTACCGGCGGTGGAGTTGAAGGCCGTTGTCTCGGAGCCCGCGCGGGTGGCGCTGGTGTCGGTCGATCTGGTGAAGGGGTTCTGTTATGAGGGGCCGCTGGCCAGCCCCCGCGTGGCCGGGATCGTCCCGGCGGTGGTCGATCTCTTCAAACGGGCCTACGATCTGGGGGTCCGCCATTTTCTCCTGACGCAGGACACCCACGACCCCGACGCGGTCGAATTTGGCGCGTTCCCGCCCCACTGTGTCGCAGGCACTTCTGAGAGCGAGACCATCGACGACCTGAACGAACTTCCCTTTGCCAATCTGTTCACGGTTATCCCCAAGAAGTCGATCAGTTCCAGCGTCGGTACAGCGCTGGGGACCTGGTTGGAGAACTATCCTCAGGTGACCACCTTCATCATCGTCGGCGATTGTACCGACCTGTGCGTCTATCAGGCGGCGATGTACCTGCGGCTGCGGGCCAACGTCCTGGGCCAGAGGGACGTTCGGGTGATCATCCCCGCCGACTGCGTGCAGACCTACGACCTGCCGGTGGAGACGGCGGAGGAGATCGGCGCGATGCCCCACGATGGGGACCTCCTGCACCGGTTGTTCCTGTACCATATGGCCCTCAACGGCATTGAAGTGGTGGCGCGGTTGGTGTGATGTGTCACGCGTCTTGGGGTAGGCGTGGTGCGTGATGCGTCAAACGTCATACGTCAAGCGTCATACGTCATACGTCATGCGTCATGCGTCATATCAGGAGGGGTGATGTCTCTTCCCGATCAGATTGCCCAATGGCTCCGTGAGCAGTTGGCTGCGGCGGGGGCCGATGGCTTCGTCGTCGGCCTGAGCGGCGGGGTGGATTCGTCCACGACGGCGGCGCTGGCGGTGCGGGCGGTGGGCCCCGAGCGGGTGCTGGGCGTTCTGATGCCCTGCCACTCCCAGCCGGAGGACGGACGGTTGGCTCGGAAGGTCGCCGACACCTTCGGCATCCCCACCGTGACCGTCGACCTTACCGCGGCTTATGATAAGTTAATGGAGTTGCTCCCTCCCTCCGACCATCCCCTCGCCGCCGCCAACATCAAGCCCCGGTTGCGGATGATCACCCTCTATTACCTGGCCCAGTCCCACAACTACCTGGTGCTGGGGTCGGGGAACCGGACGGAGATCGAGGTCGGGTACTACACCAAGTATGGCGACGGTGGGGTGGACCTGTTGCCGCTGGGCGGCCTCTACAAGACTCAGGTGTGGGAACTGGCCCGCGAACTGGGGGTGCCGCAGGAGGTGATCGACCGCCCGCCCACCGCCGGCCTCTGGCCCGGCCAGACCGACGAGGGAGAGATGGGGATCACCTACCGAGAGCTGGACCGGGTCCTGCGGGCCATCGCGGCGGGGGACACCGAGGGAATCGATCCGGACACCCTGAAGAAGGTGCAGGGGATGATCGAGCGCTCCGCCCACAAGCGAGCGATGCCGCCGATCTTCCACCCTGCGACCTGAGACCTGCGCCGTGGTCCGTGAAACGCCGGATGTCAAACGTCAAGCCCGACGGGTGAGGCTGAGCAAGTTCCTCGCCCTCATCCTCCGCCACCAGCCGGAGCGGTTCGGGCTAGCGTTGGATGAGGAGGGATGGGCTTCCCTCTCGGAGGTGATGGAGATCCTGCGCGGGCTGCCCAACTTCCGCTGGGCCACCCGCGCCGACGTGATGGAGATCGTCGAGAAGGGAAGCGGAGACGGCAAGCGGCGGTTCGAGGTGGAGGGCGATCGGATTCGGGCCCGCTATGGACACTCCATTCCTTACCCCATCCACTACTCATCCTGCACCCCACCGGACCGCCTCTATCACGGCACCTCGCCGGACGTCCTGCCCGCCATCCGCCGGGAGGGCCTGAAGCCGATGGGCCGCCAGTACGTCCATCTTTCCCTCGATCCCGAGACCGCTGCTCGCGTGGGATCGCGCCACGCTTCTCACCCCGTCATCCTCACCGTCCGCGCTGCCGAGGCCCACGCCGCCGGGATCGAGTTCTATCAGGCGGAGGAGTCCGTTTACCTGACCCGACGGGTCCCGCCGGATTTTCTCGAGTTTCCGGAAAAGTGATACTGCGGAGAGCCAGGGCCTCTGCGTCCTCCACGTCTCTGCGGTGAAACCCAGAAGAGGAGTGTATGATGAAACGAGCCGAACAAGCGACGGCCGAGGGAATCCTCTACACCGACGAGTACCAACTGACGATGGCCCAACTCTACTACCGGATGGGCCTGCACGAGAAGAAAGCCCAGTTCGAGTACTTCTTCCGCAGTTACCCCGACTACGGCTCCCATCGGGCCGGTTACTGCATCAACGCCGGGTTGGAATGGTTGTTGGACTGGATGCAGGAAGCCCGCTTCCGGGATGAGGACATCGACTACCTGCGCAGTCAGACCGGGCGGACCGGGAAGCCGCTGTTCGACGACGATTTCCTGGACTGGCTGCGGCGGTACGGGACGTTCGAAGGGATCACGATGCGGGCCATCCCGGAGGGGCGCGTGGTCCATCCCAACGTCCCTCTGGTCGTCATCCAGGGGCCGCTGGCGATGGCCCAGATCCTGGAGACGCCGCTGCTCAACCATCTGAACTACCCGATCCTCGTCGCCACCAAGGCGGCGCGCATCCGTGAGAGCGGCCGGGGACGGCTCCTTCTGGAGTTCGGCCTGCGTCGGGCGCAGGAGCGAGCCGCGCTGGCCGGTGCCCGGGCCGCCCTCATTGGAGGGGCTGACTTCACCTCCAACGTCGGCATCTCCCATGTGCTGGGGTATCCCCCGAAGGGCACCCACGCCCACAGCATGGTCCAGGTCTTCATGGCCCTGGGCGGGGGCGAACTGGAGGCCTTCCGCGCCTACGCCGAGGTCTACCCCGATGATTGTTTGCTGCTGGTGGACACGGTCAACACGCTGGAGAGCGGCCTGCCCAACGCTATCAAGGTCTTCGAGGAACTGCGCCGTAAGGGGCACGAGCCGGTGGGTATCCGGCTGGACTCCGGGGACCTGGCCCACCTGAGTATCCAGGCGGCCAAGATGCTGGACGAGGCCGGGTTCCCGAACACGGTGATCGTCCTCTCTAACCAGTTGGACGAACTGGTCATCTGGGAGATCATCACCCAGATTGAGAAGGAGGCACCTCGGTACGGCGTGGATCCAGACCGACTGATCAACCGGCTGGTGTACGGCGTGGGCACTCGGTTGATCACCTCCCAGGGCGCATCCGCCCTGGACGGGGTTTATAAACTGGTCGCCGTGCAGGATGGTGGGCAGTGGACCCCTGCCATCAAGGTCTCCGAGACGCCGGAAAAGACCATCAATCCGGGGTACAAACACGTCTGGCGGCTGTACGACCGCCGGGGCAAGGCCACCGCCGACCTTCTCAGCCTGGAGGACGAGGATCCACGCACGATGGAGACGGTCCTCCTCCATCATCCCATAGAGCACACCACGTATCGGATTCTCCGACGGGATGAGATCGCCGAGATCGAGCCGTTGCTGGTGGATGTGCTGGAGGAGGGGCGGTTGGTCTACGACCTGCCTTCGATCGAAGAGATGCGCCGGGTCCGCGAGGTCGACCTGGAGCGGCTGGATCCCGGGGTGCGGCGTCTCATCAACCCCCACGTCTACCACGTCTCGCTGACGGAGCGGCTCTGGGATCTCAAACAGGACCTCATCCGTTCGCTCAAACAACGAGGGCGGCGCTGATGCGCCGCCCTTAGATATCCTCCAGACCTTACCACAGGCGGGCTATGGGGTGGGCAGGCGAGGGATCTTCTCCATCCAATCGTCGGCGTATTCGACGTTCTCCATCTGTTGTTGCATCCACTCTTGGAAGACCCTGCCCTGTTCGTAGATCAGCATCGTGGGGTCCAGTTCCCGCTCCTCGTGGCTGAGCACCTGGATCACGTAATACTGCCCGCCGAAACCTGCGATCGGGGGGGTATGCCCACCGGGCTCCAGTGAGAAGATGATCTCTACAGAGGCAGGGTCGAACAGATCGACCAGGTAGGACCGCGTGCGCCATCGCGGCTCCATCACGCGAACTTGGCTCTCTTCCTGGCTTTCCAGTTCCTGGACGATGGAGTCCCACTCCTCCCCCTGCTCTAACCGGTCGGCTACGCTGGTGGCCTCTTCCTCGGACGGGAAGGCGATGTACTGGATCTCGACCTGCTCGGTGACGGTCGGCACGTCGGCCGTGATGACCTCCCACACGCGGTCGTAGAGGAGAGCGCCTTCCATTGCCTTCCGGAACCCTTCGACGCCCATTCCGCTGGGTTCAAGGACTTTATCGATGTATTCCTGGTATCGCTGCTGAAAGACGTCCTCGGTCACCACGGCCGTCTGGGTGGTCTCCTCTGTCCCGGTGACGGGGGGTGTGG
The DNA here is from genome assembly GCA_011192125.1 of Thermoflexia bacterium. Classification (GTDB taxonomy): domain Bacteria; phylum Chloroflexota; class Anaerolineae; order B4-G1; family DUEL01; genus DUEL01. The sequence goes on along the minus strand of DUEL01000008.1, from coordinate 7,860 downwards.
CGCCCAGCGCGCGCTCCCGATCGTAGCCGAAGAACAGTTCGATGGCCTGGTCGATCTCCTCATCCGTCACGAAGATGCCGCGGCGGGCCGCCTCCTGCCGGATGATCTCCTCCTGGGCCATCTGTTCCAGCACCTGGCCGGCGATGGAGAACAACTCCTGCTGAGAAGCGCCTTTCAGGATAGCCTCTGCCAGGACCCGGGCCTGCCATTCGTCGGTGCGGATGGGTACGCCGTTGACGGTCGCCACCGGCTCGCGGGCCTTGAGGACCACCTCGGTGATGTAGCCGTAGACCAGCACGCCGATGATCAGCACGCCGACGGCGACAGCCCCGCCGATCACGATGCGGTTTATCCGTCGCTCCCGTGCGAGGCGGGAGCGCTCCTTCTTCGTCATCGGCCGGGGGATCGCTTTTCTTTTCTTCTTCTTTGACATACCCTCGTCTCCAAAAGGACGGACCGCTCCGTCCCCGCGAGGCAGCGGACCGCCACGTTACGAAGAGAACGGGCATAGGAGAGGTTCCTATGCCCGGCTGCCGCCCGGCGGGGTGGGGGACCGAAGGTTAGGCGCTGCGGATGTGTTCGGCGGTGAAGGGCAGGAGCGCCAGGTGGCGGGCCCGCTTGATCGCCCGCGCCAGTTGACGCTGGTGTTTCGCGCACGTCCCTGTCTGCCGACGGGGTTTGATCTTTCCCCGGTCGCTCAGAAACCGGCGCAGGGTAGCGGCGTCTTTGTAGTCGACCTTGGCGATCCCCTCGGTGCAGAAGTAACAGCGTCGGACCTGCCGCTGCCAGCGGCGTCCCCGCCGCTGAGTCGAAGAGGAGGATCGTGTCGTCTGGGTCGTTTGGGTTTCCTCAGCCAAACCAGCCTCCTTAAATCAAGATCGTTGAGGTCGCGTTTGATTCAGAACGGGAATTCCTCGTCCGAAGCCAGGCCCTTGTCGTCGGAGACGGTCGCTTCGGAGCCTCCCTGTGGGGGACTTCCCAGTATGATCATCTCCTGGGCCACCAGTTCGGTCCGGTAGTGCTTCTTGCCGTCCGCCCCCTCCCAGCCTCGGGTCTGCAGCCGACCCTCGATGTAGACCTGCTGGCCTTTTCGGAGGTGCTGCTTGCAGACCTCGGCCAGGCCTCCCCAGGCTACGACGTTGAACCACTCCGTCTCTTCCTGGCGCTCTCCATTCGAGTTGGTCCAGGTGCGGGTGGTTGCTACGCTGAAGGAGGCCACCGGTCGACCGCTGGGGGTGTACCGTAGTTCGGGATCTCTCCCCAGGTGGCCGATGATCATTACCTTGTTCAGCCCCCTGACCATCCCAACTACTCCTCGATGCGCACGATGAGGTGGCGGATCACCTGCTCCTTTAGCTTCAGGCCCCGCTCCACCTTTGCCACCCCATCGGGCTCCAGACCGAGTTCCATATAAACATAATGGCCTTCCCGTACCTTCTGGATCGGGTAGGCCAGTCGCCTAAGCCCCCAAGGTTCGACCTTTCGAACGGTGCCGCCGTTGGCCTCGATGAGGCCCTTGACCTCTTCGACGACGCCGGACAACCCCTCTCGGTCCACCTCGGGGTGTACGATGAAGATCATTTCATAATCGCGCATCGGTGACGGTATACCTCCTTTCCACGGGATTGCCCCCGGACCCCTGCCGGGAGCGGAAAGCCCGTCCCAGGGCGCGCAACGGGGCTATGATAACACAGATGCCGGGTTTTGACAAATCGTAGGCTGCTACGACAGAACGGTCCACTTCGCCCGCGCCCACCGCACCAACCGCAATACCTGGTGGAGGATGATCCCGCAGCCGAAGCCGATGGCGAGGTTGCGCGTGGCGAAGCCCACCACCGCCGTGACCACCGCCACACCGATGTCCGGCCATCCCCGCAGGTCCCGCGCGAGGAGCCCGTGCTGCACGCCGACGAAGGCGAGCAGTGTGCCGAGCACCGGGTAGGGGATGAGGGCCAGGACTGGCAGGGCGTTCCCGTCGACGAAGAGGGCCAGCCCGAGGCACAATGTGCCCATCAGAAGGGGAGCCGTGCCGGTGCGCGCTCCCAGCCGGTAATGGGCGGTGATCCCGCCAGAGCCGTGGCACACCGGGACGCCGCCGAAGAGGGCGGCGATGAGCTGGGAGGTCCCCATCGTTGTCAACAACGTCCGCGGCGTCACGCGACGGGCCTGCGGGCCGAAGTAGGCGCGTGCCGTGTCTGCCGTGGCGAAGACGGCGTTGCCCAAAGTGAGGGGGATCTGAGGCAGGACCAGGAGGGTCAACGCGTTGAGTAGGTCCTGCGGGCGGGGGAGGACCGGTGCGGGCAGTGCTAGCCCGAGGTGGATCTCCCCCAGGAAGCGGCCTGCCCCGCCCACGGTGAGGGCGGCTGCGCCTCCGAAGGCCAGCACCGCCAGCGAGGCGGGCCACCGTCGGCTGCGCAGCGCCCAGAGGAGGACGAGCAGGGCGGCGACGGCCACGATCCACCCGAGAGGGATCACCTGCGCGGCTAGGCGGATCACCCGGTCCTCACCTCCTGGAACCACCTGGGGGCGGGAGGCCAGGGAGAGTCCACTGCGTACCAGCAGCAAGGCCAGTCCCAGTTGGATGCCGCGGATCACTGGCCGGGTGAACAGACGGCTCAGCCAGCGCTGGGCATCGGTGAGGGCGAAGAAGAGGAGCAGAAGGCCCATCCACCACCCTGCTGCCGTCACCACGCTCCCAGACAGGCCGTGGGCGATGGCAATGGCGGCCACCGCTTTCAACGGCTGGACGGGGATCGGCAGCCGGTACACGAAACCGGCCAGGAGGTAAGCGATGCCTGCGCCGAAAAACACACTGGTGGCGGGGAGGCCGTTGACTGTGATGAGTGCTACCGCCAGCGGAACCAGCACCCCCAGGTCGCCCAAAGCGCCTCCCACCTCTGCCCAAGTGAGACGAAACGGAGCGAGATCTGATTCGTTGTTCCCAGGCATTCCTCGGTTCCCAGTTGTGTTCGGTTTGTTCGGCCTTAGGAGGTCGTGGACTCCCGGGCCTGTGAGGTGAAGCAGAGCGCGTCAAAAGACCCACCGCAGTTTCCGCCTGCGGCCTCACACGCCTGGCGCGAAAGGAGAGCCCATACCCAGTGGGCTGTCGATTCTGTTGTATATTGAGGCTGCGCTAGACCAGCGCGACCGCGTAGCCGCCACCGCCCCGCTCGCCCAGGACGACGGGGCAGACGGTGAGGGCTTCGCGCAACCGCTCCGGAAGACGGCGGTCGTCCGGCGAAAGGCCGATCTGGCTTGCCAGAATGCAGCAGAACCGTTTCTCCTCTAGGTCGTCCCCGGCCCCGCGGAAGCAGAGTTCCAGAGCCTTGACCCACTCCCCCTGATTGACCGCTGTGAACAGTGCGTCCGTCCCTGCCATTTCGCACCTCCTAATTTTACTACGAATTCGCTCTTTTGCATCACCAGCGGTTCTCACCACCAAGGTGTAGAAGTCGCGCTCAACACGCGGGGGAGATCCGCTCAAACGTGCTCCTTCTTGAGGGACCGACCATCGCCGGAACGGGGATCCTCTCTCGCTGCGAGACGGCCGTCCGGTCGGCCAATGTGGACCTCCAGGGCGCGCTCCAGGCGTTCCACCCGTTGCTCCAGATAGGCGTACCCCTTGACCAGGTCCTCCAGTGCCCCGAGGATGGGGTCGGAGATCCGGCCGTGCTCTAGCGCTGTCTCCGGCCGGGCCCCGTTGCCCAACCGCGCGATCCGGGCCGGCACGCCGACGACCGTCGCGCCGGCGGGGACCGGCTTGACGACGACGGAGCCGGCGCCCACCCGCGCGTGATCTCCCACCTCGATAGGCCCCAGGAGGATCGCGCCGGCGCCGATGACCACCCCGTCGCCGACGGTCGGGTGTCGCTTCTTCCGCTCCCGACTGGTACCGCCCAGGACGACCCCCTGGTACATCAGCACGTCGTCACCGACCTCGGCCGTCTCCCCGATGACGACGCCCATCCCGTGGTCGATGAACAGCCGACGCCCCAACCGCGCGCCGGGGTGGATCTCCACGCCGGTCAGCCTGCGGCCTATTTCGGAGATCAACCGGCCCAGAAACCGGTGACCACGGCGCCAGAAGTGGTGGGCGACGCGGTGGATCCACACGGCGTGGACCCCCGGGTACAGCAAGGCAACTTCCCAGGCACTGCGCGCTGCCGGGTCGTTCTCCAGCGCAGCCTGGATGTCCTCCCGCATCTGTTCGACGATCTTACGCACTTTCTCAGGAACCCACATACCGCGCATAAACCCCCCTGGCTTCCGCTTCGTCCTTGGCTCCCTTGACCAGGGTCCGTCCGTCAGCAAAGATGGTCAATTCGTACGGAGCCACCTCCAGGCGGAGTAAGTATTCGTTCTGAAACACCCGACCGACCTCCCGCAGCCGTCCGGCCAACTGCTCGAGTGGCAACGGTGTCCGCTTCCGTGGCGTGATCTGGAACGTGTCCCGACCGCAGAGTTCCACCACCCGATGCCCCTCCCGGGCGCGCAGGAAGTCGAACCGGCCCTCGTCGCACGCCGGGCAGGAGGCCTCTCCCTTCTGCAGGGTGACCGCCTCCCACAGCCCCTCCCACACGTCGACGAAGATCAACGGCGGCGGGAGCGGGACCTGGTCGGTGAGCACCTTGATCGTCTGGACCACCTCCAGCGAGGCGACGACGTTCACGGCCGCTCCCAGCACACCGACCGTGTCGCAGGTCGGGACGCTGCCCGGTGTCGGCAGGTCGGTCAGCAGGCAGCGCAGACAGGCTGTCCGACCGGGGATAAAGGTGGTCGTTGCTCCGTAAGTGGAGACGACGCCCCCGTAGACCCACGGCAGGCCGTGCTTGACGCAGGCGTCGTTGATCAGGTAGCGGGTCTCGAAGTTGTCGGTCCCATCCACCACGACGTCTGCCCCCTCGATCAGCCGCTCCACGTTGCGCGACGTGACGTCCGCCACGACCGGGTCGATCCGTACCTCGGAGTTGACCCGCGCCAGTTTCCGCGCCGCGGCGACCGCTTTCGGCAGCCTTTGAGCGACGTCTCCTTCGTCGAACAGCACCTGCCGTTGCAGGTTGTTCAGTTCCACCACGTCCCGATCGACGATGCGCAGGGACCCGATCCCCGCGCGGGTCAGCCCGTCGGCGATGACGGTGCCCAGCGCACCACAGCCGATGAGGACCGCAGAGGCGGCGCGCAGCCGCTCCTGGCCCTCCGGGCCGATCTGTGGCAGGATCACCTGTCGGGCGTATCGGTCGTGTTCACTCATCGGCGAACAACCCCGTGCTGAGGTATCGCTCCCCCGTGTCGGGCAGGACGGCCACGATGGTCTTGCCTGCGCTCTCCGGGCGGCGAGCTACCTCCAGCGCGGCGAAGGCCACCGCGCCTGAGGAGATGCCGACCAGGATGCCCTCCTCGCGTGCCAGTCGCCGGGCCATCGCCTTGGCGTCCTCATCGGCGACCTGGACGATCTCGTCCACCAGGTCGAGCCGTAGGACGTCGGGGATGAAGCCCGCGCCGATGCCCTGGATCTTGTGTGGGCCGGGCTGCCCCCCGGAGAGGACCGGCGAGGCCGCCGGTTCCACGGCCACGGCCTTCAGTTCCGGCTTCAACGCCTTGAGCACCTCAGCGCATCCGGTGATCGTCCCTCCCGTGCCCACTCCAGCAACGACGACGTCGACCTCCCCGTCGGTGTCGTTCCAGATCTCTAGGGCCGTCGTCCGCCGGTGGACCTCCGGGTTGGCTGGGTTCTTGAACTGCTGGAGGAGGAGGTAGCGCGGGTCCTGAGCGGCCAGTTCCTCGGCCTTGCGCACCGCTCCCTTCATCCCCTCCTCGCCGGGGGTGAGGATCAGTTCCGCCCCCAGCGCCTGCAGCAGTTGGCGGCGCTCCAGGCTCATCGTGTCGGGCATCGTCAACACCAGCCGATAGCCGCGTGCGGCACAGACGAAGGCCAGCGCGATCCCCGTGTTGCCGCTGGTCGGCTCAACGAGGATCGTGTCCGGCCCGATCTTTCCCTCCCGTTCGGCCGCTTCGATCATACTGACGCCGATGCGGTCCTTGACGCTGGCCAGCGGGTTGAAACTCTCCAACTTGACCAGCACCGTCGCGTCGACGCCAGCGGTCACGCGGTTGAGGCGGACCAATGGAGTGTTACCGATCGTCTTGGTGATGTCGCTGTAGATTCGACCCATCGTTTCCTCCAGGCTTGCTACAGGATCAGGTTGCAAGAAGCAAAGCGTAAGGTATAGGGTGCTAGGTGCACGGTATACGGTTCAAGGCTCGTCGGCCTGCGCGCAAAGGTCGGCCAGGGTCACGCCGTCGAGGGTCTCCGCAATGGCCTGCGCCGCTTTGAGCCACAGTTTCCGGGTCACACAGCGGCTGGTCCGCGGACAGGCGGTCTCCCGGCCCGGGATGGTGCAGTCGGTCAACGCCACGGGCCCTTCAACGGCGCGGACGATCTCGCCGACACGGATATGGGCGGGATCGCGGGCCAGGACGTATCCCCCGCTGCGGCCCCGTATGCTGCGGACAAGCCCCGCCTGTTGCAGTTGGTTGAAGAGATGGGCGATGTAGTCGGCCGAGATTCCCTGGCGGTCGGCGATCTCCGCCCTGGAGACCGGCCCTTCACGGACATGCAGGGCGAGGTCGACCATCGCCCGGACCGCGTACCGACCCTTTGTTGAAAGTCGCATCTCCGCACTCCTTTCGAGCCGCGGAAACGTTCACGATGGGCATATGATATAATACTTGACTGAATTTGTCAACTTTACGCTCTAACCTTCGGGCAGGAGTTCGGACATCGCCAATGAAACCCTTCTCTGGCTCGTCCAGCACCGGTCTGAAGAGCCGGGGCTGGATCGATTTCCCGCCAGCCCCGCCGTAAACAGGCGGGGCGGATTGGGTATGTCCGAACTCTTGCCCAAACCCCAGTACACTCGGTGGGTTAGGGGCGGACATGGATGAAGGCGGTCGCGGTGCGGAGCGGACGGCCCTCCTCGTCCACCCCCTCCGCCCAGAACCGGTGCTCCCCCGGCTCCAGCGGCCAGACGGCCTCGAAGGGGGGCGCGGCGAGGGTCGCCAGCGGCTCCCCGTCCACGTACAGGGTCACCTCCGCGACGCGCACCCCCTCCGCCGGGCGGGCCGCCACGCGGATGGCCTGATAGGGATGGGGAACCTCCGACGAGAGGGCGTAGACCGTGCCTGGGTCCGGTGAGGTAAGGACCAGCGCGGGTCCCCCGGCGACGGCCGGTTCCTCTGCGAACGCCGACGGATCGGAGGGAAGGGGCCAGCCGTTGGCGCGGGCCCACTCCCACGCCTCCGCTGGGGGGATCAGGAGGACCCGCTCCACCACCCGGTCGGGCGGGGTCTCCGGACCGGCGGGCAGCCCCGTCGCCGCGTCCACCTGCACCAGGCGGTACCAGTCGTCCGGTCGGGTGGGGACGGTCCCCGCGATGAAGACCTCCTCCCGGGTCCGCAGGCAGTAGGGCGTGGGTAGAAGGCCGGAGGGGGTGCAGACCCGCACCCGCTCCAGTCCTGGCGGCTCCGGGAACTCCATCACCGGCTGTCCCCGCAGCGCAGCCTCCATGAAGTCGTGCCAGATCGGCCCCGCCCCGTCCACCCCGGAGACCTGGACCATCGGCCGGCCGTCGGCGTTGCCCACCCACACGCCCGTCACCAACTGGGGAGTGTACCCCACCGTCCAGTTGTCCCGCCAGTCGGAGGAGGTGCCGGTCTTAGCGGCCGCCGGACGGGAGAGGGAGAGGACGCTGCGCGGCCCGAAGGCCGGGGTGCGGGCGTCGTTGTCGGAGAGGATGTCGGTGATCAGGTAGGCCACGCGGGGGTCGAGCACCTGGGGACCGGGGCGAAGATCGGCCCGGT
>DUEL01000079.1 GCA_011192125.1 Thermoflexia bacterium | reverse complement strand
ATCGCCACCGGGATCCCACCCGCCGCGCCGCCGGGAACGCGCACCGTGACGTAATCCGCCCGCTGGTCGTGGTTGGTCTCCGGCGGCGGAGGCGGCTTCTGAGGGAGATGCGGATCCCGATACGAGGCTAAGCGAAAGCACCGGTCTCCACTCCAGTTCCATATCTTGGCTGTGACGTATCCCTCGATGATCACTACGTTGAGCATCGACGTCCGCTCCGTTCGGCAATGTCTTCAAAAAAACAAAAGGGCCGGAAGAGCGAGCCCCGTTGCTCAACGGCTCTTCCGGCCAACGTCTCAACTGACGGCCCTAATTATAATCGATTTCTCCCGCTTGTCAAGCCTTTCTAGGAATTTTTTAAGGTTTTTTACACCCACTCACTCTCCCAGGAAGTCCTTCAATCTCCGGGCGTGGACCGGGTGGCGGAGGCGGCTGAGGGCCTGGGCCTCGATCTGCCGGACCCGCTCGCGGGTCACTCCCAGTTTCTTCCCCACCTCCTCCAGGGTGTAGGTCTCTCCATCCACCAACCCGTAGCGCAACTCCAGGATCCGCACCTCCCGCGGTGGCAGGTTCTGCAGGATCTCCCGGATCGCCTCCCGCAGCATCGACTCGCTCACCGCCTCGGGAGGAGCGACCGCCCGCTCGTCTTCGATGAAGTCACCCAGGGTGTTCTCCTCCTCATCGTCCGTGGCCATATCCAGACTCAACGGACGGCGAGCGACCTCCAGCATCTGCTCCACCTTGCGCGGCGGGATGTCCAGCGCCTTCGCCAGTTCCTCCGGCGTCGGCTCCCGACCTAACTCCTGGGTCAACCGGTGGGAGGTACGAAGAAGACGGTTGATCTGATCCCCCATATGGACCGGGACCCGGATGGTGCGGGATTGGTCGGCAATGGCCCGGGTGACCGCCTGTCGGATCCACCACGTAGCGTAGGTGGAAAACTTGTGGCCTAATCGATAATTGAATTTATTGGCCGCGCGGATCAGGCCGATGTTCCCCTCCTGGATCAGGTCGAGGAACGGCACCCCGCGGCCAATATACCGCTTGGCGACGGAGATCACCAACCGGGAGTTGGCGCGGATCAGGTGCTCGCGGGCCCGCCGACCGTCCTCCACCAGCGCCTCCAGTTCCTTCCGCTTCTGCGGATCCAGGCCGTCCCGCTGCAACTGCTTCTCCGCCCGACGGCCCCGCTCCATCCGCTTGGCCAACTCGATCTCTTCCTCTTGAGTCAGCAACGGGACCCGGCTGATCTCCCGCAGGTAGAGACCGATCGTGTCGTCCGCCTCGACGGCCCGATAGTAGGCCTCCTCCTCCTTGGACAACGGAGGCTCTTTCGCCGCTTCCTCTCCTTCCTCTTCTCCCTCCTCCTCACTGACCTCTTCCGGCTCGCCGATCTGGACGCCGGCTTCCATCAAAACGGCAAAAACCTCCTCCAGTTGGTCGAGGTTCTCCTCGGCCTCGGGAAAGACGCTCAATATATCGTCAAAGGTGACATAGCCCTGCGTCTGGCCCAAGGCCAGCAGGTACTCCATGCCACCCTCTTCTTCCTCCTCAGGAAGAACGTCTACCAGATCGTCCACTCTCATTCCCCGTGTTCTCTACCTCTCCAGGATTTCGACGCCCACAGGCATCGTCGCCCGGACCCGATATAGCCTCCGCCTTCCCACATCAAGTCAAGAGAGCACATCGCCAGCAGACATCGCCTGGCAGTGTGCTCTCCCCCTCGCAAGCAGTCGATTGCGATGTCCACCCTTAATATACACATTTCAAACCCATTGTCAACCCCTACCCGTCGCTCTCTCCGGGCCCAAGTTGCGCCGCGAGGCAAACGAACTTGGAACAATTGGCTGATTGTGGTATTATTCGCCCAGCCAATCCGAGTCGCAAGGAGTGAGGGGAAGTGAGAAACATCACCGTTATCGGCGTGGGGTACGTGGGTCTGGTCACCGGAGCCTGCTTCGCCGACCTGGGCAACCGGGTAGTCTGCCTGGACATCGATGAGGAGAAGGTCGAAAAACTCAAACAGGGCATTATGCCGATCTATGAACCAGGGCTGGAGGAACTGGTGGAGCGCAACGTGCGCGCTGGGCGGCTCTCCTTCACCACCTCCTACCCCGAGGCTCTGAAAGAAGCGGAGTTCGCCTTCATCGCCGTCGGCACGCCAGAGGGCGTGGATGGGGAGGCCGACCTGCGGTACGTGCGCATGGCCGCCGAGTCCATCGCCGATGTGCTGGACCACCCCATCATCATCGTCAACAAGTCCACCGTGCCGGTGGGGACCGGCGACTGGATCGCCGACATCATCCGCGCCCGGCGGGGCAACGAGGTAGAGTTCTCCGTCGTCTCCTGCCCGGAGTTCCTGCGGGAAGGCTCGGCCATCAGCGACTTCATGAACCCCGCCCGGGTGATCCTGGGCTCGCTGGACCGCGACGCGGCGGAGAAGGTGGCCCAACTCCACCTCCCCCTCCGCGCTCCGATTATGATCACCGATCTCCGCACGGCAGAGATGATTAAGTACGCCTCCAACGCTTTCCTCGCCACCCGCATCTCCTTCATCAACGAGATCGCCAACATCTGCGAGGCCCTGGGGGCGGACGTCAAAGAGGTCGCCACCGGCATGGGGTACGACCCCCGCATCGGCCCGTACTTCCTCGACGCCGGGGTGGGGTACGGTGGCTCCTGCTTCCCCAAGGACGTCAAAGCGCTGGCTCACATGGCCGCCACCCACGGGCGCCACCCCCAGTTGCTCCACGCGGTGATGGAGATCAACGCCGACCAGCGCCGGATGGTGATCCGCAAACTGCGGGACGTGTTAGGGGACCTGCACGGCAAGACCGTGGGGCTCCTGGGCCTCTCCTTCAAACCCAACACAGACGACATGCGGGAGGCCCCCGCCATCACCATCGCGCACTACCTGATCGCAGAAGGGGCGCGCGTGCGTGGCTACGACCCCGCCGCGATGGAGAACGCCCAGCGCCTTCTGCCGGAGGTGGATCTCTGCCCCGACCCCTACACTCTGGCCGAAGGATGCGACGCGCTGGTGGTCGTGACGGACTGGAACGAGTTCAAGCACCTGGATCTGGAACGGGTGCGAAACGTTATGCGGCGACCGGTGCTGATCGACGGGCGCAACATCTACGACCCCGCCTTCGTCCGCTCGCTAGGCTTCATCTACCGAGGCGTCGGCCGCGGCTACAACGGCGAGGGCATCGTCGACCCCACTCAACCCCCTCGACGACGGGAAAGGGCAACTGAATGAGCACGACGATAAAGACTACGCTCGACAACGGTCTGACGGTCCTCCTCCGGGACGTCCACACCGCTCCGGTCGCCAGTTTCTGGGTCTGGTACCGGGTCGGCAGCGGAAAGGAACACGTCGGCATCACCGGCATCTCTCACTGGGTGGAACACATGCTCTTCAAAGGCACTCCCCGCTGGCCTAAAGGGACCGCCGACAAGGCGATCTCACGCGAGGGGGGGATGTGGAACGGGGCCACCTGGTACGACTTCACCACCTACTACGCCACCCTCCCCGCCGAGAAGATCGAACTGGAACTGGAGATCGAGGCCGACCGGATGACGGGCGCGCTGTTCGAGCCCAAGGAGGTGGAGGCAGAGCGAACCGTCATCATCAGCGAGCGGCAGGGAGCGGAGAACGACCCCCTCTTCCTGCTCAGCGAGGAGGTGATGGGCGCCGCCTTCCGCGTCCACCCCTACGGCCACGAGACCCTGGGCCACATGTGCGACCTGCAGGGGATGACGCGGGACGATCTCTACCGCCACTATCGCACCTACTACGTCCCTAACAACGCCGTCGCCGTCGCGGTGGGGGACTTCGAACCGGAGCGGATGCTGGAGTTGATCCGCAAGCACTTCGGTTCCATCCCGGCGGGGGAACTCCCCAACGCCCCCCACCCCACCGAGCCCCCGCAGCGGGGCGAGCGGAGGGTAATGTTGGAAGGAGAGGGAAACACCGCCTATCTCACCGTCGTCTTCCACACCCCTCCGGCCACCCATCCCGACTTCCACCCCCTGGTGGTGCTGGATACGGTCCTCACCGGGGCCAGCGGGATGACCCTCTTCGGCGGCGGCGGGACCAACAAGAGTTCCCGCCTCTACCGAGCCCTGGTGGATACTGAGCTGGCGACCCAGGTTTCCGGCAGCCTGGTCCCCACCGTGGACCCCTTCGTTTACTCCATCACCGCTACGGTCCGCGCCGAACACACGCCAGCGGAGGTCGAAGAGAGACTGAGGGAGGAACTGGAGAAGGCCCGATCGGAGCCGATCACCGAGGAGGAACTCAACAAGGCCATCAAGCAAGCCAAGGCCCAGTTCGCCTACTCCAGCGAGTCGGTCACCGGCCAGGCCTTCTGGCTCGGCTGGAGTGAGATCTTTGCCGAGTACACCTGGTTCGAGCAGTACCTGGATCGGTTGAGCGCTGTCACCCCCGAGGACGTGCTGCGGGTAGCGCAGGAGTACCTCCGCCGGTCGAACAGCACCGTCGGATGGTACGTCCCGAGGAACGAGCATTAACAACCGGTACCCCTTCATTCACACTCATCAGCGCAAGGAGGACCTATGTCGATCCCAGGGCCGGATGACATTCTACGAGAGGTGCTACCCAACGGCATCGTGGTCCTGGCACGGGAGAACCACGACAGCCCATCGGTGGTGGTCAGCGGGTACCTGGCGGTGGGTTCCTACGATGAGACGGACGAGCAGGCCGGGCTCGCCGCCTTCACCGCCTCCGCCCTCCCCCGCGGCACAACCCGCCGCACGTTCGACGAGATCTACGAGGAGGTGGAGTCGGTCGGCGCCAGTTTCGGGATCTCCGCGGGGGTCCACCACACCGGCTTCGGGGCCAAGAGCCTGGCGGAGGACCTGCCGTTGATCCTGGACGTCCTGTCCGATGTGCTCCGCCACCCCACTTTCCCTCCCCAGGAGGTGGAGAAACTCCGGGGCGAGATCCTCACCGACCTGGAGGAACGGGAACACGACACTCGCCGGATGGCGGCGCTGACCTTCCGCGAACTGGCTTATCCCGAGGGCCACCCCTACGGTCGCAGCCTGATCGGCTATCCGGAGACGATCTCCGCCATCCGTCGGGATGACCTCGTGGCCTTCTACGAGCATGGTTTCGGCCCCCGAGGGATGGTCATCGCCGTCGTCGGGGCGGTGGAACCGGACCGAGCCGTCGAACAGGTAGAGGCCGCCTTCGGCGACTGGGAGGGGTCGATGTTCTCGCGTGAGCCCCTCCCCCCCGTCTCCCGACCGACGACGATCCGTCAGAAGTTTGTCCCCATCCCCGGCAAGACGCAGTCTGACATCGTGCTGGGTGTCCCCGGTCCGGCCCGGACCGACCCGGCGTTCCTCGACGCAGTCGTATGCAACACCATCCTGGGGGTCTTTGGGATGATGGGACGGCTGGGAGAGAAGGTCCGCGACGAACAGGGGCTGGCCTACTACTCCTACAGCCGCGTCGAGGGCGGCCACGGCCCCGGCCCGTGGACCGTCATCGCGGGGGTCAACCCGTCCAACCTGGAGCGGGCGCTGGAGAGCATCCGCGCCGAGATCCGCCGTATCTGCCAGGAGCCGGTCCCGGAGCCGGAACTGGCCGACAGCCAGGCCTTCCTGGTCGGCAGCCTCCCCCTGCGGCTGGAGACCAACGAGGGGGTGGCGCGGGCGATCCTGGAGATGGAACAGTACGACCTGGGGCTGGACTACCTGCAGCGGTACGCCGACCTGATCCGGGAGATCACCCCAGAGCGGGTGTTGGCCACTGCCCAGCGGTGGCTCGATCCCGACGCCTACGTCCTTGCCATCGCCGGTCCCCCGGAGGAGGCAGGAAGCGGGAGGCAGGAGGCGGGATAGAGTGGTCGTCGGCGTGGACCTGGTGGAGATCCCCCGCGTCGAGCGGATGTTGGCCCGCTACGGGGAGCGGTTCCTGGAACGAGTGTTCACCCCTGCCGAGGTCCTCTACGCCCGCGGGCGCGCGCCGGAGCTGGCGGCCCGGTTCGCGGCGAAGGAGGCGGTCGCCAAAGCGCTGGGCGTGGGGATGCGGATGCTGTCTCCCGAGGGGGTCGGCTGGCGGGAGGTGGAGGTGCTGGGGGACCACCGGGGTCGCCCCGAGGTGTACCTCCACGGCCGGGCGGCGGAGCGGGCGCGGGAACTGGGCCTGACCGAGTGGGCAATCAGCCTCTCCCACACCCGCGAGTACGCCGTCGCCTTCGTCGTGGCGAGGTGAAGGGCCGGGTATGGGACAGATCGATCTCTTCTACCGCTTCGGCGTAGCGCTGGCGATCGGGTTCCTGATCGGCCTGCAGCGGGAGTATGCCCACGGGGGAGCGGGGCGGGAGATCTTCGCCGGAGAACGGACGCTGGCCCTGATGGGCTTGGTCGGCTGCACCGCTGCGCTTATGGCCGATCTGCTGGATTCGCCGTGGGCCTTCCTCGGCATCGTCCTCGCCATTGCTGCCCTGATCATTGTCGCCTACTTCGTCGGCGCGTGGCGCCGCGGCGAGGTTGGCCTGACCAGCGAGACCGCCGCGTTGGTGACGATCCTCACCGGAGCCCTCTGCTATTGGGGATACGTCACCCTGGCTCTGGCGATCGGTGTGATCACCATCGTCCTTCTCTCCCTTAAGGTGGAGATGGACACGTTCGTCCGCCGCATCACCCGAGAGGACGTCCGCGCGACGCTTCAGTTCGCCGTCATCACCGCTATCGTCCTCCCCCTTCTGCCCAACCGCGCCCTCGGCCCCCCGCCGCTTGACGTGCTGAACCCGCGCAAGATCTGGCTGATGGTGGTCCTCATCTCCGGCATCAGTTTCCTGGGCTACGTCCTGATCAAGGTGGTGGGCACCCGACAGGGGATCGGGCTGACCGGGCTGCTGGGCGGCCTGGTCTCCAGCACCGGGGTGACCCTGAGTTTCACCCAGCGGAGCAGGGAGAGGACAGATCTGGCCAAGCCCTTCGCGCTGGCGATCATGATTGGCTGGACGGTGATGTTCCTTCGGGTGATGATCGAGGTCGGCGCTCTGAACCTGGATCTGCTGCGGCTCGTCTGGCCGCCGATGACCGCGGCGGCGGTGGTCGGCCTGGGCTACTGTGCCTACCTGTACTTCTCCCAACGTACCGATGAGGAGGGGGCCATCACCTTCTCCAACCCCTTTGAACTGTGGCCGGCGGTGAAGTTCGGCCTGATCTACGCCGCGATCCTGCTGATCTCCAGGACGGCCCAGATCTATTTGGGCAATCCCGGCGTCTATCTTTCCAGCGTCGTCGCCGGATTCGCGGATGTGGATGCGATCACCCTCTCCCTCGCCGAACTGAGCCGCGCGTCCGACGGGGTCGATCTGGTCACGGCGGAGCGGGCGATCGTGCTGGCTGCGATGTCCAACACGCTGGTCAAGGGGAGCATCGTGCTGACCGGCGGGTCCGCCGCCCTGCGCCGATCGCTGTTCCCCGGCCTGCTTCTGGTCCTGCTCAGCGGCATCGGCGTCGCTTTTCTTTAAGGGATGCCTCGCCTTCGAGAGGATGGTATGACTGCCCCCCAAGCCCTCCATGCCCAGATGCGGGCCTGCCGCCGTTGCCTGGAGGCCGGGTACCCCATCACCCCTGGCGCCGTCTTCTCCGGTCCATCCACTGCCCGGGTGATGGTGGTGGGGCAAGCCCCCGGCGTGACGGAGGCGGAGGCTGGCCGACCGTTCAACGGCCCCTCCGGCCGCCGGCTGTTCCGCTGGCTGGCCGAGGCCGGGTGGGACGAAACGACCTTCCGCGCCACCCAGTACATGACCGCCGTGACCAAGTGCTACCCCGGCAAGGCGCGCGGCGGAAAAGGAGATCGAGTGCCCACGCGAGCCGAGCAGAAGTTGTGCACCCCGTTTCTCGAGGAAGAACTCCGGCTGGTGCAGCCTGCTCTCATCATCCCCGTGGGCGGGTTGGCCGTGCGCCGCTTCCTGGGGCCTGTGCGGCTGGCGGAGGTTGTAGGGACTCGTCTACAGGATCCAGAGGGCCGGTGGATCGTGCCCCTCCCCCACCCCAGCGGGGCCAGCCTGTGGCTCAACCGACCCGAGAACCGGGAGCGAGTGGGGCGGGCTATTGACCATCTACGCCGGTTGCGTAGGGAGTTGGGGGTTTGAGAAAACCACAGAG
>DUEL01000078.1 GCA_011192125.1 Thermoflexia bacterium | reverse complement strand
TGACCTTCCCCTAGTTTTGTGGACAGGGGGTTAAGCACGATTGGTGGTGCTGAGAGGCTCGCTCAAACTCCTCTGGGCTGAGGTAACCGAGGGCCGAGTGCAACCGGCGTCGATTGTAGAACCCCTCGATGTAGAAGAAGAGGTCAGCCCGAGCCTCATCCCGGGTGCGGTAGAGGATATGGTGAGTCCGCTCACTTTTCAAGGTGCCAAAGAAGCTCTCCATCGGGGCGTTGTCATACCAACTCCCGACGCCGTTCATACTGGCCTGGATCCCGTGCGCCTTCAACAGCGCCTGGTAGGCGTGGCCGGTGTACTGCCCTCCCTGATCGGAGTGGTGAATCAGACCGGGGTCTGGCCGACGTCGTTGCAAGGCCATTCTCAACGCGCTCAGGGTCAGTTCCTCCGTCATCCGCTCCGACATCGCCCAACCGACAACCCCCCGGCTATACAAGTCCAGGATGACCGCCAGGTAGAGCCACCCCTCCTGTGTGGAGATGTAAGTGATGTCAGACACCCATTTCTCATTGGGCCGATGGGCGACAAAGTCCCGCTGCAGCCGGTTCGGGGCCACAGGGTGAGCGCGGTTCCGTTTCGTGGTGGCCCTGTATCGCCTCGCCTGCTTCGCTTTCAGACCCCGCAGACGCATCAGGCGCGCTACCCGGTTCTTGCTGCACTTCACCCTCTGCCGAACAAGCACCTGGTGCACTCGAGGCCCCCCATATGTCTCCCCACTCTCTTCAAACACGATCTCGATCTTTCGCATCAACTCTTGATTCGCCATCTCCCTCGCGCTGGGAGGCCGCTGGCGCCAGGCGTAGTATCCGCTCGGCGACACGTCCAGCACCTTACACATCCGCCGCACCGGGAACTCGGCCCGGTGGTCCTCAACGAACTGGTATCTCATTCGCTTCGGCGCGAGAAGATGGCCACTGCTTTTTTTAGAATGTCCCGCTCCTGGCGCAGGATCTCGTTCTCGCGTTCTAGATCGCGAACCCGTTTATCCTCCGCCCCCAGACGACCGTGCCCGGGAAACGCTTGCTCTCCCTTTCGCTCCAATTGCTTCTTCCACTCCCGAATACATCCCTTCCACAACCCCAGATCCCGCTCAATCTGGGCCTGGGTCTTGCCGCTGGTCTCGTACAGCCGCACCGCTTCCCGCTTGAATTCGGCTGTGTACTTCTTCCGCTTTTTCATCGCTCCCCTCCAAAGTGGTATTATACACGACCCTCGCTTGTTGCCTATCTCCGTGTCCACTTTTTCGGGGGAAGATCAGGTTGAGGGCGTTGGGCCATCGCACAAAGCGGCGGGGGTTGAGTTCGCCTAACACGCGCTTGGAGCCGACCGCCCTATCGAGGCGGTCAGCGGGGCGGAGCCTACCTGCCACTGGGATCATCAGCGAGGTAAACTTGCATAGGTCGGGCGGCGGCTCACGCGCGAGTCGTTAGGCCACGTGGAGGAAAAGGAGGTAAGAGGCTGTGAGGACACCGCCACAGTCATCGTCATCGGGGCCGCTACTGCCAGGCCCGAACACGTTGGGGACGGCGAGTCTGATTCTGGGGGTTGTGTCGGTCTCATTGGTGTTTGGGATAGGGCTGTGCGCGTTGGTGGGGTTGGAGCAGGGATGGCTGCCGGTGGTGGGGACGGTACTGTATGTATGTGGGGCGAGCAGTGGGTTTCTGGGATTGTTGGGGGTGGTACTTGGGGCGGTTGGGGTGGTGGGGAGGCGTCGGCGGAGGGATGCAGCGATAGTGGGGATGCTGTTAGGTCTGGCTGGGGTGTGTTTGTTTCTCGCGGTGTTGGCGAGGGTAGGTGGAGGTCGTTGATGGGATGGGGGAGGCGGTAAGCGTCGGCCTGATATGAGTTAGGCTTTGGCGTTTACCAAGCGGTTGTTGACAGGTCGGGGATCTCTGCGAAGTGAGCGTCGCGCGTCACCAGTGTGAGGTTATGTTCCAATGCGATGGCGGCGATCCAGATGTCGTTTTCTGGGATGGGGTGACCTTTGATGCGCAGGGTGCTTTTGACTCGGCCGTACAGGCGTGCGGTTTCGACACCGCAGCCCAGTATGGGGGTTTCAAGGATCAGGTCCTCGATACGTTTCAGGTTTTCTTGGGTGCGTTGTGATTTCCAGGCGCCATAGAAGAGTTCGCCGATGGCGATGGTGGGGATGAAGACTTCCGGAGCCTTGGCGAGGTGAGTTCTGACGGAGTTGTCGTTGGCGAAGAGGGCAATGAGGATGTTGGTGTCCAGCAAGAACCTACCATTCATCGGCGTTAACCTGCTCGCAACCCTGTTCGATAGCGTGGAGCATTCGTTTCACGTCGTCGGGCGGGATGGAGCCGGCGAAGCGGAGGAGGGAGTGTCCTGGGGTGCCGCGAGGGGTGGAGGAAGCGAGTGCGCGAGTGAATTCGAGTACACGACGTTGGGATTCGTAGGGTAGAGATTGGAGGTGTTTGACAACTTTATCGATTAAGGGAGTGTACATTCTTACCTCCTGGTGCACATTGAGTGTGCGTGTTTATTATACATCAAATGTGCTAAATGGCCTAACACGCGCTTGGAGCCGACCGCCCTATCGGGATGGTCAGCGAGGCGGAGCCTGCCTGCCACTGTGATTACAGGCGAGGACACTTTGCCTGGGTCGGGCGGCGGCTCACGCGCGAGCCGTTAGGCATTGGGGATGAAAAACCGGCGCTCAAGGAGAACGGCCCTGTGAAGATAAGACGTATTGTTATTGAGCATTTTCGCTCCATTAAAAAGCTAGAAATCTTTCCATCGGGGATATGTGCCCTTGTCGGTGAAAATAATGCTGGTAAGACGAACATTTTATCAGCGCTTCATTTCTTATTGGGTGAGACCTGGCCCTCTAAACGATCCCTGGAGGCCTCGGATTATTATCAACGTGATACCTCTAAACCCATCTTCATTGGGGTGGAGTTCGAGAATAACCAGTACGGTGTATCTAAGATTTGGTGCAAGATTCCCTGGAAGGATAGAGCAGAAACCAAGGTGGCTTTTCGCACTGGTGAAATTGTCTATCTATCCAATGATATTCGAGATAAATTTGGACTAGTTTATCTGGATGCAAACAGGAATCTTGAGTATCATTTGGGACATGCTCGCTGGACAATTTTTGGGCGCATTACGCGCAGACTTGACGAAAATTTTCGCGATGCCTTCGCCGACAAACGGCAGGATCTGGAGGAGCTTTTTGAGGAAACTCTAGAAATACTGCGCACGCCGCTCTACCAAAGTTTTGAGGATGCCTTTGTGCAAGGGTTTGCTGAGCAAGTCAGGCGTACTATTTATGCCGTGTCTATAGAGTTTCGTGCTTTCGATCCTCTTAATTACTACCGCACTCTTGTGCCATTACTCTTAGAGGAGGGGATTCCGAATAATCCTTCCTTGTCGGGGCAGGGGATGCGGAACCTTATCTTACTCGCTTTGTTTAGGGCATATGCTAAGGTCTTTCGTGAGGATGCTCTAGTTGCTATAGAAGAGCCTGAAATCTTCCTGCATCCTCACGCTCAGAGAAGTCTGTACTCGCTGTTTCGCGAGATAGCGAACGAGGGTGGACAGGTCTTCTATTCCACCCACTCTGGTAATTTTGTGGATATAGAAAACTTTGAGGATGTTTGCCTTGTGCGCAAAGTCAGAGACGAGGAAGGCGATGTGACTACGAAGGTTTTTCAAGTGCCTGCTGACCGGTTGTTGGCTAGACGGCAGTCTCTTTACCCAAGCGTTGCAATGACTGTGGCGGGGATGAAAAAGCGATACCGTAATATTTCGTCACTGGAACATAATGAGGCCTTCTTTGCCTCTAAGATAGTGCTTGTTGAAGGCGAAACGGAGAGAGTGGCATTGCCTATTTATGCACGGGCATTGGGGTATGACTTTGACGCTCAAGGAATATCTGTAATAAAGGCGGGTTCAAAAAATAGTCTAGATGCTTTGTATCAGCTATTTACTTCGTTTGAAATCCCGGTTTATCTGATCTTTGATAACGACCGTGGTGGCGCTGATGCTCAGTTGGAGCAGAATGAGCGGTTGCTGCGAATGTTGGGGGAGCCACCCGAGCGAGAGCCGTCGGGTACTGTGCAATCCCATTATGCCATTCTGGAAGGCAACTTCGATAAAGAGATGGAACGTGCGTTGGGAGAAAAGGAATACCGGTCTCTGAAGAAAGAAGCCCATCAAGAGCTAGGAGGCAAGGCTGGCAAAGGGTTAATTGCTCGGTATATGGCGGAGCGCCTTACTGCTGAGGGGAGAGTCCCGCCTTTCGTGCGGGATATAATCAGAGAGATTGTGCAGGAGTGATTGAGGGCATGCATTTGTATGTGGCATGGCAGTATAGAGGGTAAATGTGTGAATAACACTGGTTGTCTGCCTGCCGATGAGTTGCAATTGCATTCTCATAACTGTGGTGGAGAGGCCTAACAGGTCGCCGCAGCCGACCGCCCTATCGTGGCGGTCGGCGGGGCAGAGCCTGCCTGCTACTGGGGTCATCAGCGGGGTAAACTTGCATAGGCCGGGCGGCGGCTGGGCTCCTGGTCGTTAGGCAGGCTTAATGGGAGGGGTAGGCAATGTTTGTCGAGGAGGTAACTGAGCTCATAGAGTCTGTCCTTAGTTTTATGGAATCTCCAGAATACTGGCGGGAGGCGGTCGGTTCACATCCGAAGTACTTTGTTCATTACCAGGAGGGGGAGGAATCTTTCTTCGGGCTATCAAAATTCTGTGCGTTTAAGGACATTACTCTGAAGGACTATGTCACTGTCCATCGATACGAAGCGAATGGCACTACAACTCAAAAGCATATCAGTAGGGTCACGGGGCAATCGTGGGTACCTCTCAAGCATGTTGACGAATCGATCCGTAATGCTTTCGAGAAATGGTTCTTCAGTTTCTTTCCTAAGAGCTATGATCTAGATCAGATTTTCATTATCTCCATTTCCGCTGTTAAACCCTCAAGGGGAGAGAGGTCACGGCCCTCCCAGCTTGCACCTGGCGAGTTAGAGAAAAGGCTTGCGCGTCAGAACAAGATAGGGAAAGCGGGGGAGCTAATAGCATATCGCTATGAAGTAGAGCGGCTTGCTGCTCTTGGTGTGGGAGAACCGGAGAAGTGGATTGACCATGTTTCAGAGCGTAATGCCGCTGCGGGCTTTGATATTTGGAGTCACCCGCCCCGACGAGGCGTTCGTTATATTGAAGTGAAATCGTCGACCGAAGATCCGAGCTCTTTTTACATCACTCGGAATGAAATAGAGACTTTGCGGAAGCACGGGGACGAGGCATACCTTTACGTGGTGCTTGTTACTGACGTAGGGAAAGGGCAAGGGAAAGTAGTGCAGGAGGTTCAAAACCCAATTGCGAAGTTAGAGTCAAGGGGAACTCTCGAGGCTGTTCTCTATAGGGCTGATTTAAAGGGGGAATAAGTAGGCCTGGGTGTGACTCTTAGAAGCGTATCTACCGATGAGTTGCAACTGCATCCTTATAACGGGGGTGAGCGTGCCTAACGGGTCGCCGCAGCCGACCGCCCTATCGGGGTGGTCATCGAGGTTGAGTTTGCCTGCCATTGTGTGGTTCCACAGGGTGGTCAAGCCACGGTGTCAGGGGGAGGTGTGCCTGATACGGTATGCGGACGACTTTGTGTGTGCGTTTCAGTATCAGGAGGACGCTGAGAGGTTCTACTGGGAGTTAGGGGAACGGCTTGGGAAGTTCGGGCTGGAACTGTCGGTGGAGAAGACGCGGGTGATCCCGTTCGGTCGGGATCACGATCTGGGCCAGGGCCGGATTGCGGAAGCGAGTATCTCTGAAGAGCCCGGTGCGGGAAAACCGCACGCCGGGATCTGTGCGGGGGCGGTTGGGTAACTGGCCGTCCTACCGCGATGGCGGCCCTGATAGAAGCGATCTTGCAAGAGGATGATAATGGGAAAAAAGAATGAATCGGACGTGGAGGTTGTTGTCAGGGGAAACACTGCATTCGCGCTTGATCTCTACGAGAAGCTGAGGAAAGCCGAGGGCAATCTGTTTTTCTCTCCTTACAGCATCTCTGCGGCGCTTGCTATGACCTACGCCGGAGCCCGTGGCAATACTGCAAGACAGATGGCCCGGACCCTCCATTTCACTTTGGAGCAAAAACGGCTTCATCCAGCATTTGCTTCACTGGAGACAAGGCTGAATGCTGTGCAGGAGCAAGGGAACATCCAGTTGCGTGTTGCCAATTCGCTTTGGCCTCAGATTGGCTATCCCTTCCTCGAAGAGTTTATCTCCCTCACGGAAGAGAATTATGGGGCGTCAATTATTCCGGTTGACTACGGGGATCCTGAAGCGGCACGCGGGAAGATCAACACGTGGGTGGAGAAGAAAACGGAGGACAAGATCAAGGAACTGATCCCACCTAGGCTTATCACTTCTGTAACGACTCTGGTTCTGGTCAACGCTATCTATTTCGAGGGGGATTGGGCGAGTCGGTTTGATCGGAGAGCCACGGAAGAGGCTTCATTTTGGGTGACGCCGGTCGAGAAAATCCAAGTCCCCATGATGGCTCAGCGGCAGAAGTTTAGGTATGCGGAGTATGAGCGTTTACAGGTGCTTGAACTCCCTTATGTTGGTGGTGATTTATCGATGATTGTGCTTCTACCTCGAGAAGTTGACGGCCTTGCAGAGCTTGAGAACAACCTAACCATGGAAAATCTGGAGCGATGGACGAGTGCTCTCCAGGAGAGCGAAGTCCTTGTTTTTCTACCGAGATTCAAGATGGCCTGGGGTGCTCGGATACTAAATAATGAACTTCAGTCAATGGGAATGACGGACGCCTTTGACGGGAGCAAGGCCGACTTCTCCGGTATGGATGGCACCAGGAGGCTGGCTATTAGTGTTGTCCTTCATAAAGCGTTTATCGATGTGAACGAGGAAGGTACTGAAGCGGCAGCGGCGACAGCGGTTATAATTACTAGGGGCATATCGTCACCTCCACCCACTTTTCGAGCCGACCACCCATTTATCTTCCTAATTCGTGACAATAATACGGGAAGCATTTTGTTCATCGGACGGGTAGTGAATCCGATGGCCGGAGTCGCCTAACACGTCGCTCAGCCCGACCGCCCTGTCGAGGTTCCGATTAGGCTGCCTCCGGTAGGTGGGGTTGGTCACCACAAACCTACCGGGGCAGCCGCGCCCCGTCAAGCGGGCGTGGTTCGATTTATGACCAGGTCTCAACTAGAGGATAGGATTCAAGGTTCGAGCCCAATAGTGACAGACAAATGAGCGTTCAAAAGATAACGAGAGATGAGCCGCCAGATCCGAAGAGTCCCATCTGGTATTCCGTGATGTGGATTGCATCGGGGGCGGGGGTACTATTGGTGGCAGCAAGCGTTTTGCTGGCGTGCATGGGAATAGAGATGAGAGTGTTTTGTGGCGCGACATCGGTACTTGTGGCTCAATGCAGTGGATACCAGGCGATCTTCTCCGAAGTGAGGGGGTAGGCAAGGGGAGAGAGAGGAAAGACAGTGGTGAATCCTAGAGGGGAAGCGGGCGGGCTGAGCGATGTGTTCACGGTGACGTACGAGTGGGAGACGGCGAATCGAGTGTTGATGGAGCGGGTCGAGGCCGCGCACGAGGAGGGCGGAGGGACGTGCGGGAGTCCGCGCATCTGCCAGGAGTGGCTGGGCTCCTGGTCCTCATACGGCTAGTCTGAGAGGGGGCGAAAAGATGAATCTCAGCAGGTGCAAACACATTGTTTTCAGTCTTGTGGCTGGCGGTCTGCTTCTGGTTGGGTTCTTCCTGATAGTGGATGGAGCGCCACGAATAGCCCGCGCTGATCCGGGCGACTTGTTCGTCACGACCGATGGTACTGGAACCGATTGCACTCAGGCCAACCCCTGCTCCCTCCAGACGGCCCTGGCCCAGGCTAACGACGGCGACACCGTCTACCTGGCTACCGGCACCTACACCGGCACCGGTGCAGCGGTCATCACTGTGACCAGGAACATCACCCTCTACGGTGGCTGGGACGGCTCCTCCAGCGGCCCGGTGGTGCGCGATCCTGATGCTTATCCCACCACCCTGGACGGCGAGGGCACTCGGCGGGTGGTGTACATCAATGGGAGCATTACCCCTACCGTGGATGGCTTCATCATCACTGGTGGGAACGCCGGTAGCGTGGTCACTGACCCTGGAAGAGGCGGCGGCATCTACAGCAAAGATGCCGCCCCCATTATCACCAACAACGTCATCACCAATAACATCGCTTACACCGGCACTGCTACCTATGGGCATGGCGGCGGTATCTGTCTCATAGGTGCTTCCGCATCGGCCCTCATCAGCGGCAACATCATCATCGGCAATACAGCCAATCCCGTTGGACCGGGCAAAGGCGGGGGGCTCACCATATATGGGAGTGCCGCTACAATCAGCGGCAACTTCTTCCAGAGCAATGTGGCTGGCTTCACGTCCAACAGTGCGGGCGGAGGTCTTTACCTGGGCTCCAGTCCCGCCATCGTCAGTGGTAATCTTTTCCGGGGCAACAAAGCCACTTTTACCGGATCCGGCTTTGGCGGTGGCCTCCACACCCAGTTTGGTAACGTCGTCCTCAGCGGCAACATCGTCGTCAGCAACACTTCCAGCTACGGTGCTCTCACCTTTGAGGGCAACGCGCGCATAACTATGACCAACAACGTCATCGCTCGAAACGTTGGTGGAGTCTTTGTCCGGGGCAATGCCACCTTTCCCTTCGCTGGCACATTGGTGCATAATACCATCGTGCAGAATGGTAGCGAGGGGGTATACGTTGGGTGGTATGTCTCGGGCCATTCCTCATTGACAGGACTTACGCAGTTAGCAGCTGAGCGGCAGCCACCTTGCCTCGCAACGGAGCGGGGGCAGGCAAGCCGCCGGTGATCAGTTGGCGTTGCAGGCGATCCTTGACCTCACCCAAGGTTT
>DUEL01000077.1 GCA_011192125.1 Thermoflexia bacterium | reverse complement strand
GACTTCGCCCTCAACGACGACCCCAATCCCCAGAACACCGGCAGCCTTCCCACCCCCGTCGAACCGCAACGGCTGGAGGTCGGTCTGAGCGCGCCGCCCGTCGCCGAGCCCGGGTCGACCTTCGAGTACGAAGTCTCCGTCACCAACCGGACCGGCGGGACGGTCCATGAGGTGGAACTGGCCCTCACCGTCCCGGTGAGCCTGACCGTCGTCTCCGCCTCCGAGGGCGGCGTGGTCGAGCGGCACGTGGTCCGGTGGACCCTGCCGGAACTGGCCGACGGGGAGACGGCGACGCGCACCGTGACCGTCGAGGCCCCGCTGACCTATCTGACGGCGCTGGCACGGGAGGCCACGGCCCGCGCCGCCGACTGGCCCCGCCCGGCCTTCGCCCCTCCGGTCCGCACCCGCATCCAGGGCGGCGTCCTCCCCATCGCCGCCGCCCGTCAACTGATGGGCCAGCGGGTCACAGTGGAGGGGATCGCCACGATGTACACCGGCGGCTACTACGCCGGCAGCGGCAACGCCAAGTTCTACCTGGAGGACGGGACCGGCGGGATCCAGATCCAATGTTTCGACGAGAACGGCGAGCCGCCCACGGTCGCTATCGGCGACCGGGTGCGGGTCTCCGGCGAGGTCGGCGTCTATCGCAACTCCCTCCAGATCGTCCCCACCTTCAACCCCGTCGACGTGCTCATCTTCGAACACGCCGAGCCGCCGCTTCCCACGGAGATGACCATTGAGCAAGCGCTGCGGGATCCGACCGTGCCGGGGCGGCTGGTCAGCGTCACCGGCGAGGCTACCCGGATCGAGGAATCGACCTACAGTTATCAGATCGACCTGAGCGACGAGATGGGCAACGTCCTCCTCGTCTATGTGGACAAACTGACCGGGCTGGACCTGACCGTCGAGGGAATGGACGTGGGCCATCGGTACACCGTCGCCGGCATCGCCGATATGTACGACCAGGTGTTGGAACTGAAACCCCGCATCCCCGCTGATGTCGTCGAGGTCTTCCCGCCGATCCTGCGGGTCGAGGGGAGCGCGCCGGTCAACGGTCTTCCCGGGGCCGCCTTGCCCTACACGCTGACCGTCTACAACCACACCGACGGGCCGTTCACCGATGTCGTCATCACCGCCACCCTCCCGCCGGAGAACGCGGTGCTGGCGGGGGTGGGGGAGGACGGCACGGTCGCGGAGGGGGAGGTCCGTTGGACCCTGCCCTCCATCCCTGCCGGGGGATCGGCCAGCGTCCACCTCACGGTGACGGTGACCGGCTCAAGCGGCGTCGTCTCCCTCCCCTCCTACGCCGCCTGGGCCAGCGAGTGGCCCACCCACGAGATGGACCTTCCGCTGTTGACGTTCATCGGCGAGACGGTCCCCATCTGGGCGGTGCAGGGGCCGGGGTTCACCTCGCCGTACAAGTTGAAGAACCTGACCACCGAGGGCGTGGTCACCGGCGTCTTCCCCGATCTGGGTGGCTTCTGGATCCAGAGCCTCACGCCGGACGACGACCCGGCGACCTCCGAGGGGCTCTTCGTCTACGCCGGCGAGCAGCCGGTGGAGGTCTCCGTGGGCGACCGGGTCCGGGTCCACGGCCGGGTGCGGGAGCGCGGCGCGCAGACCGAACTCCACATCGGCGCTGCGGAGGACGTGGAGGTGGTGTATGCGGGCGTGCCGACGCCGACGCCGGTGCCGGTGGACCCGCCGGTGGAGGACGAGGAGGCGGCCGCCTACTTCGAGCCGCTGGAGGGGATGCTGGTGAGCCTCCCCGAACCGGCGGTGGCGGTCGGGCCGGTCAATCAGTATGGGGAGTACGCCCTGGTCCTGGCCGAGCACGGCGTCGATCGGGTGCTCCACGGCGACCCCACGGGGTTGCTGATCCGGGTGGACGACGGCTCACTGGTCCGCCACGAGAACGGAAGCACCCTGCCCTATTTCGTCCGCACGGGGGATCAGGTAGTGGACCTGGCGGGACCGCTGGCCTACACCTTCGGCAACTACAAGATCGAGCCGCTGGCGACGCCCACGGTGATCACCGCGCCGATCCCGCCGTTGCCCCAACTTCCAGAGCCGGGGCCGGACGAGTTCAGCATCGCCACCTTCAACGTGGACAACCTCTTCGACTACCGGGACCCCCACCCGGTGAGCGATCCGCCCAAGCCGTCGCGGCGGCAGTACGAGTGGCGGCTGGACCGGCTGGCGGCGGCGATCCGGGCCCTGGGCGCGCCGACCATCGTCGGCGTGCAGGAGATCGAGGGGAGCAACGTGCTGGAGGACCTAGCCGCGCGGCCCGGGATCGCCGATTACCAGTACCAGGGCTTCTGGATCGACGGACCGGGCGGGCGGGACGTCGGCTTCCTCGTGCGCGGGGACCGGGCCGAGGTGGTCGGGGTCGGGCAGTACCAGGCCCCCGAGGGGCTGTTCAGCCGCCCCCCGCTGGTGATCACCGCCACCGTGCGCACCGAGTCGGCGGGAGAGGTGACCGTCTACGCCATCGTCAACCACTTCATCTCCAAGGCGGGGGGTGAATCGCTGACGGAGCCCCGTCGGATCCGGGAGGCGGAATGGAACGCGCGCCTGGTGGATCAGATCCTCGCGCGTGATCCGGACGGCTACGTGGTCGTCCTGGGCGACCTGAACGACTACTACGACTCCGCCCCGCTGCGGACGCTGATGGAGGGGCCGACGCCTGGCGGTCAGTTGGTGCACGCGCTGGCCGGGGTCGAACGGGAGGAGCGGTATTCGTTCATTTACCAGGGGGTTTCCCAGTTGTTGGACCACATCCTGGTCACGCCGTCGCTGGCAGAGCACCTGGAGTGGGCCACGCCGCTGCACATCAACGCGGATTACCCCCTGCCACGACCGGAGACCCCTGATCCCCATCGGTGTTCCGATCACGACCCGGTGGTGGCGATGTTCCGTCTAGGGCCTTGAGACGGCCGTGGTGAAGGAGGCGCCCCGTGAAGATGACCAGGAAACAGTGGACGATCATCATTCTGCTGGGCATTGCCGACGTCGTGGTGCTGGGCGGGCTGATCACCGCGATGATCCTTACCCCTCGGTTGACCGGGATGCGGATCGGTGCCGCGGGATCGCCGACGCCCACTCCCACACAGACGCTGCCACCCACCTGGACGCCCACTCCCACCTCTACCCCCCAGCCGACCCCGACGCGCCGTCCTACCTCGACGCCGACGCCTACCCGCACCCCGCTGACGATCCCCACCTTCACACCGACCCCCACGCCGACCCCCAAGCCGATCGAGGTGGTCAACGGCGACTTCGAGCAGATCATGCTTAGCCAGGTCCCCGGCTGGGAGACGGCGGCGGAGATCAACTGGGATCCGGGTCAGCCGTATGACCCTTACACCTCCTACGCCCGTCCCATCTTCAAGCCAGCCGACGACCCCCGCCGGTTCATCAACGGCACCACGCTCCAGATCGAGAGTCAAGAGTATACGAAGTTCAAAGTCACCCTCTACCAGACGATCGAAATTGAAGCCGGTAGCCGGGTTCAGTTCGAGATTCTCTCCAAGGCCTACGCCGACGAGGGGGGGATCGTGGTCCGTGTGGGGATCGACCCCACCGGCGCGCCGGCCTGCCAACAGGGGGCCTGGAGCGACCCAGCGCTGATCGACCAGTCCTTCGGCACCGTCACGCTCCGCTCGCCGACGGTCACCGTCAGAGAGGGCGGTAAAGTAACGATCTGCTTCTTCGCCGAGCCCCAGTACCCCGTCGCCCACAAGGCCGCGTTCTTCGACGACGCTCGGCTGATCGTCACCCCGCCGAGCCAGTGAGCCCGGATGATCCGTTCGCGGACGGCTGCGAGGCGAGAGCCAGGGCGGGTGGGGAGGGCGATCTCATGGAGGTTGGGACTCTGGGCCGGATGGGGGATATTGGCGGTGGCGCTGGTCGGCTGTGCGGCAGCGCCGGTCCTCACCACGACGCCGGTCCAACCCCTCCCTTCTCCCACCCCCTCGCCCGACCCGCCGCCCCCCGCGCGGGAGATCGTCGTTGCCCTCCCCGCCCTTCCGGAGAACCTCAACCCTCTCTACGACCGCTCCTGGTCCGCCCGCATCCTGAGCGACCTGTTCCTGGCGGGCCTCTGGCGGCTGGACGGTCGGCTGACGCCCTATCCGGACCTGGCGAGCGGGGTCCCGGCGAAGGCGGACGGCACCATCTCCGGGGGCGGTCGGGTCCTCACCGTTCGCCTCCGTCCCGAGGCGACGTGGTCCGACGGCCAGCCGATCACCGCCGACGATCTGCTCTTCACCTACGAGATGATCAAGAGTGAGGCCAATTCTCTCCCCTCTCGCTTTCCGTATCTCCCTTTCGTCGAATCGCTCACCCTCCTCGATTCGCACACCGTCGAGGTCCGCTTCGCCCGATCCTTCGCCCCCTGGCCCTCGACCCTGTTCCCCTACGTGCTGCCCCGCCACGTCCTGGAGCCGGTCTTCCAGCAGGCGGGGACGCTGGACCGGGCGGTGTGGAACCGGATGCCGACGGTCACCAGCGGCCCCTTCGTCTTCGCCGCGGTGGACGGGAGCGATCTGGTGTTCGAGGCGAACCCCCGCTACTGGCAGGGGCAACCAGCGGTCGACCGGATCCGGCTGTGGGCCATCCCCGATCCCCAGGCTCGGTGGGAGGGGGTGGTCGCCGGAGAGATAGACCTGGCCCCGCTGTTGTGGCCGGAGTCGGTGGGGACGGTGGGAGGGAGTGCCGAGGTGCGGCTCGTGAAAGCGCCCTCCGGCCGGGTGGAAACCCTCCTCCTCAACCTCGATCCGCGCACCGGTCACCCCGCGCTCCAGCAGGAGGAGGTCCGGAGGGCCATCGGAGCCGCGCTGGATCGAGAGCGGATCTGCCAAACGCTGGCCCCCGGTCAGGCCGACCCCGCCGCCAGCCTCTGGGCCGGGACGATGTTCGAGGACCCCGGTCTGCGTTCCCTCCCCTCGACAGCGGCGGAGGTGTTGCTGGAGCAAGCCGGTTGGCGGGACGAGGACGGGGACGGGGTGCGGGAGCGGGACGGGATGGAACTGGTGCTCCGGTACGCGGTCCCGGCGTCGGAGGTGAACCGAGCGGGCGTGCAGGTGGCGGTGACGGAGATGTTAGGGCAGGTGGGGATCGGCCTCGTGGCGGGGAACTTGGAGGCGGGGGAGTGGGACCTGGCGGAGTGGGCCGAGCCGCCGGTGGGGTATCCCGACCCGGACGACCCTCGCTGGCTCTGCGTGGAGGCCCAGCCGGGAGGGCTGAACCGGGCCGGGGTCTGCGACGAAGAGTTGGATCGATTGCTTTACGCCCAGGCGGAGACACCCGACCTGGACGAGCGGGCGGCTCTGTTCTACGCGATGGAGGACCTAAACCGGGAGCGGGCCTGGTGGGTGCCGTTGTGCCAGATCTACGACCTATGGCTTGTGCGCGAGGGTCTCTCCGGCCTGCACCCGTGGCGTGAGAACCCCTTCTGGAACGTAGAGGAGTGGATTGCGGAGTAACCACGCATCACGCATCACGAGTCAGCGAGGAGTGAGCGATGGCAGAGTATCGAATCCGAGAGCATCCCATCTTACCGGTCGAGGAGCGGCCCCGGTTCACGTTCTTCTGGGGGGATCAGGAGATGACGGCGCGGGAGGGGGAGACGATCGCCTCCGCCCTCTTCGCCAACGGGGTCCGCGTCTTTGGGCACCATCCGAAGGACGGCGCACCGCAGGGGATCTTCTGCGCCAACGGGCAGTGCGCCCAGTGCACGGTCATCGCCGACGGGCTGCCGGTGAAGGCGTGTATGACGGTGGTGCGGCCGGGGATGCGGGTGGAGCCACTGGAGGGACTCCCCCGGCTGCCGGACGTGGAGGGCGCGCCCGACCTGCACCCCATCCGCACCGTCGAGGTGGAGTGTCTGATCATCGGCGGGGGGCCTGCGGGCCTCTCGGCGGCCATCGAACTGGGCAAGGCTGGCGTCCGCACCCTCATCGTGGACGACAAGCACAAACTGGGCGGCAAACTGGTCCTCCAGACCCACAAGTTCTTCGGCTCGGTGGAGGATTGCTACGCCGGGACCCGCGGCATCGAGATCGCCGAGATCCTTGAGGGGGAGGTCCGCCAGTACGAAAACGTCCAGGTCTGGCTCAACACCACCGCCCTGGCTGTCTACTCCGACCGGAAGGTCGGCGTGTTGCGGGAGGGGCAGTACATCCTCGTGCAGCCCCACGTCCTCCTGGTCGCCACCGGCGCGCGGGAGAAGTCGCTGGTCTTCAAGGGGAACACCCTGCCGGGGGTCTACGGCGCAGGCGCGTTCCAGACGCTGGTGAACCGGGATCTGGTCCGGCCGACGGAGCGGCTGTTCATCGTCGGCGGAGGGAACGTGGGCCTGATCGCCGGCTACCACGCCCTCCAGGCGGGCATCCAGGTCGTGGGCCTCTGCGAGGCGATGCCCGAGTGCGGCGGCTACAAGGTCCACAAGGACAAACTGGTCCGGCTGGGCGTGCCCATCTACACCTCCCACACCATCCTCAGCGCCAACGGGGAGACGGAGGTGGAGTCGGTCACCATCGCCCAGATCGACGAGAACTGGCGGCCGATCCCGGGCACGGAGAAGACCTTCGCCTGCGACACGGTGCTGGTGGCGGTGGGGCTGGACCCGGTGGACGAGTTCTACCACAAGGCGAAGGAGTTCGGCCTGCCGGTCTTCGCGGCGGGGGACGCGGAGGAGATCGCTGAGGCGTCGGCGGCGATGTTCACCGGCCGCATCCGCGGGCTGGAGATCGCCCGGATGCTGGGGCGGGAGGTCGGCGAGATCCCCCAGGAGTGGTACCAGACCGCCGAGGTGCTCAAATCCCGCCCCGGCGCGGTGGTCACGGAGGACATCCCGGAGGTGGAGGAGGGGGTCTTCCCCGTCATCCACTGCGCCCAGGAGATCCCCTGCAACCCGTGCACCTCCGTTTGCCCCAACGACTGCATCATCATTGAGGGGGACGACATCCGGGGGCTGCCGGAGTACATCGGCGAGGGGTGCATCGGCTGCACCCGCTGCGTCGCCGTCTGCCCCGGCTTGGCGATCACGCTGGTGGACCTGCGGCGGGACCTGGAGTACCCGATCGTGACGATCTCCTACGAGTTCCCCAAGGAGACGATCCGCAAGGGGGACAGGGTGACGGTGCTGGATACAGAGGGCCAGCCGCTGGGGGAGGTCGAGGTGGTGGGGGTCCAATCCCCCAAGGACTTCCCCGGCACGCTGCTGGTGCGGGTCCGCGCGCCGAGGGCCATCGCCAAGCGGATCGCCGGCATCCGGGTCCAGAGGCCGGAGGTGACGGAGCCGCTGGAGCGGTACATCGGCCGCATCCCCGACGACGAGATCGTCTGCCGGTGCGAGCGGGTGACGGCGGGGGAGATCCGGGCGCTGATCCGGGCCGGCGCACGGGACCTGAACTACATCAAGGCGGTGACGCGGGCCGGGATGGGTGCATGCGGTGGGAAGACCTGCCGCAACCTGATCAAGCGGCTGTTCCGTGAGGAGGGTGTGCCGCTCAGCCAGGTCACAGATAGCGTCCAGCGCCCGCTCTTCGTGGAGGTGCCGCTGGGAGCGTTCGCTGGTGTGGTGACGGGCGAGGGGCCGGTGGAGGAGAAGCCGGTGAGCCACGCGACGGATGTGCACGAGGGAGGGATGTGATTGGGTGACTAGATAGTCACCACAGAGACACAGAGGGCACAGAGAAATCTCAATTTTGTTTGAACCCCCTGTGTCCTCCGTGCCTCTGTGGTTTTTCCCGGGAGCGGTTGTTATGGAGGAGCGGCCGCTGTACCGCGATCCCAATCTGTGGGTGGTCTTCGGGGTGACGCTGATGGCGGTGCTGGGGGTGGCCAGCGTGACGCCCGCCTTCCCGCGGGTGGCCCGCGAACTGGGGGTGACCCCCCAGCAGGTGGGGCAACTGGTCACCGGCTTCACCCTCCCCGGCGTCTTCCTCGCCCCCGTCCTGGGGGTCCTGGCCGACCGGTGGGGCCGGAAGCGGGTGTTGGTCCCCTCCCTCCTGCTTTTTGGCCTTGCTGGTGGGGCGTGCGCGCTGGCGCGGGACTTCCGTCTCCTGGTCGGCCTGCGGTTTCTGCAGGGGGTGGGCGCGTCGTCGCTGGGGGTGATCAACATCACGCTTATCGGCGACCTGTACGACGGCCCCCGCCGGGCCGAGGCGATGGGGTACAACGCCAGCGTCCTCAGCGTCGGCACGGCGGCCTACCCCGCCCTGGGCGGCGCACTAGCGACGCTGGGCTGGTCCTACCCCTTCGCCTTGCCGCTGCTGGCCCTCCCCATCGCGCTGCTCGTCCTCCGGCGGCTGCGCAACCCCGAGCCGCGCAACGGGATGGCTCTGGGAGAGTACCTGCGGCAGACCTGGGGGAGCATCCGCAACCGAAGAGCGCTCAGCCTTTTCGGCGCCACCTTCGTCACCTTCGTCATCCTCTACGGGGCCTACCTGACCTACTTGCCCTTCTTCGTGGAGGAGGCCTTCGGCGCGTCCCCCTTCGTCATCGGCCTGCTGATGTCCGGGATGTCCCTCACCACCGCGCTGACCTCCTCCCAACTGGGCCGGCTGGCGCGGGTGGTGCGGCCGCGGGTCCTGGTCGGTGTGGCGGGCGTGTTTTACGCCCTCTCGCTGATCGGGGTGCGGCTGGCGCCGACGCTGGGGTGGCTGGCGGTCCCGGCGCTGGCCTTCGGCGTCGCCCAGGGGCTCAACATCCCCACGCTGCAGACCCTCCTGGCGGGCCTGGCCCCCCTGGAGCAGCGGGCGGCTTTCCTCTCGCTGAACGGGATGGTCCTCCGGCTGGGCCAAACCGTCGGGCCGCTGCTGATGGGGTGGGCGTTTGGGCTGGGGGGGATGGACGCGGTGCTGTACGGCGGGGCGGGGTTGGCGGGGGTGTTGGTGGGAGTGGCGGCGTGGATTGGAGGGGAAGCAAGGAAGCGG
>DUEL01000076.1 GCA_011192125.1 Thermoflexia bacterium | reverse complement strand
GCTCCCATCGCCGCCACGCGGCTCACCCGGGAGATCCTGCCGCCTGATCTGCACGACCGGCTCAAACCGGAGTTCGTCGCCCCCCTCGTCCTCTACCTCTGCTCCGAGCGGTGCACCGACACCGGCCTGGTGGTCAACGCCGGAGGCGGATTCTTCAGCCGCGCGGCGGTGGTCGCGCCGCCGGGCGTCCTCCTCAGCGAGCAGGAACCGCCCTCCGTGGAGGAAATCCACAAACGCTGGGCACAGATCGACAGCCTGGAGGGAGCGCGGGAGTACGCGGATGCGAACGCGGCGTTGATGGCGATGCTCGCCGGGGAGCAAGAGGGCAAGGAAGCAAGGGAACAAGGGGTGGAGGGAAGCAAGGAAGCGGGGAAGCAAGGGGGGTCGGTGCGGGCGGTGTTCGAGGGGCTGGCGGACCGGTTCCGGGCCGACAAGGCGGCCGGGGTCGACGTGGTGTTCCAGTTCTCCATCTCCGGCCCCGGCGGTGGGGACTGGTTCGTGGTGGTGAAGGATCAGACCTGCACCGTCGAGGAGGGAGTCCACGAACGCCCCACCACCACCCTCAAGATGGCCGACGGTGACTTCCTGGCCCTGGTGGAAGGGAAACTCTCCGCGATGCAGGCGTTCACGACGGGGAAGTTGAAGATCGAGGGCGACCTGATGAAGTCGCAGTTGGTGCAGAGGTTGTTTGGGCTGTGAGGGGTGAAACGTGAGGCGTGAAACGTGAAACGTCAAAACGTCAAGCTGGGCTCTATCAGCGCCAATCTGGCCGAGGGTTACTCCCGGGGCACGGGCCGGGATCGAGCCCGCTTCTACGAATATGCTCTCGGCTCTGTCAGAGAAAGCCGGGATTGGTACTTCAAAGCCCGGCACGCCCTCGGCGAGACGGTCTTCCACCATCGCCTGCAACTGCTCACACGAGTGATCCAGCTCATCCTGACCATGATCCCTCAACAACGGGGGCGCCCCCTGCGGGAGCCATCGGCGATCTATAGGACACACGCCAGCCACGTAGGAATGGACAAGCGCGACGAATCGGATAGCCTGCTCGCCTCCTTACTCCAACACGTTCCCCTCCCCGACACCTGACGCTTGACGTTTGACGAATGACGCTTGGCGAATGACGTTTGACAAACGACATCTGCCAGGTAGGGAGGAAACAGCATGTCCTCAGGAATCCGAGATAAAGTGGCAATTATCGGCATGGGCTGCACCAAATTCGGCGAGCGGTGGGATGTGGGAGCCGAGGAGTTGATGGTCGAGGCGTTCGAGGAGGCGCTGGCGGACGCAGGGATCGACCGAAGCGAGATCCAGGCCGCCTGGCTGGGGACCTGCTTCGAGGAGATCAGCGTGGGCAAGAGCGCGCTCCCCCTCTCGCTGACCTTGCGGCTGCCCAAGATCCCCGTCACCCGCGTCGAGAACTACTGCGCTACCGGCACCGAGGCGTTCCGCGGGGCGGTCTACGCCGTCGCCTCCGGTGCCTGCGACATCGCCCTGGCTCTGGGGGTGGAGAAGCTCAAGGACATCGGCTACGGGGGGCTGCCCAACTGGGGGGCCAACGCCGGCACCCTTACCTGGCAGTGGATGCCCAACGTGACCGCGCCGGGGGCCTTCGCCCAACTGGCCACCGCCTACGCTGCGAAGTACAACATACCGATGGACGAACTGAAACGGGCGATGGCCCACATCTCGGTCAAGAGCCATGCCAACGGGGCCCTCAACCCCAAGGCCCACCTCCGCCGCAAGATCACCATCGAACAGGCCCTCAACGCTCCTATCGTCGCCTATCCCCTGGGCCTGTTCGACTGCTGCGGGGTCAGCGACGGCGCCGCCTGCGCCATCGTCGCCACGCCGGACATCGCCAAGGGACTGAAGGGGAAAGACTTCGTCACCGTCAAGGCGCTCCAACTGGCCCTCTCCAGCGGTGAGGAGGTCGGGTACAACGAGTGGGACGGCACTCACTTCGTCACCACCTCCAAGTGCAGCATCGAGGCGTACAAGGAGGCCGGGATCACGGACCCGCGGGAGGAGATCAGCATGATGGAGGTCCACGACTGCTTCTCCATCACCGAACTGGTGACGATGGAGGACCTCCATATCTCGGAGCGGGGAAGGGCCATCCACGACGTGCTGGACGGTTTCTTCGACTTGGACGGACGGATCCCCTGCCAGCCCGACGGCGGCCTCAAGTGCTTCGGCCACCCCATCGGCGCTTCGGGATTGCGGATGCTCTACGAGATGTACCTCCAACTCCTGGGTCGGGCTGGCGAGCGACAGATCCCGGACCCCCGCTACGGCCTCACCCACAACCTGGGGGGGATGCCGTATATGAACATCTGCAGCATCGCGATCGTGGGGAGGTATGGGGAGTGAGACGGAACACGCATCACGCACCACGCATCACGTGTCTCGTGTTCCGTGATACGTGATACGTGAAATGGAATACCTTCATCCGAGGCTGAACGATCCGGTGACCGCCATCGGCGGGCATTACGTCTTCGTGAAGGAGGAGCGGCTGCCGTTTCGAGGGCGGGAGGTGCTCTACCTGGTAGGGTATGCCGTGATCGATACCTCCTGCTGCGGCGTCGGCGGGTACGGCTACGCGCTGGTGCCGGGGTTCGTCGTGGAGTGGAAGGCCCGCACCGACGAGCAGGGCCGGCCCATCAGCCGGGTCGAACCCATCGGCGATGAAGCCACCCGCCGCGAGGTCGCACGGCTGATCCGCCAGCAGGAGCCCATCCACCAAGTAACATTTGACGTCTGACGTATGACGTTTTGACGTTTGACTTACTCCTGCACAAACGGCCTCCCCAACCCCCCAGGCGGCCTCCCCCGAATCGCCCGGTCGATCCGGCGGGCCACCCGTGGCGGCAGGAGGGCCAATAGCCGATCCACCCCCTCGCTGCTTATCAGGAGCAGGGCGAAGATCATCAGCGCGAAGGGGGCGGAGGAGAAGATCTGGGTGGGGACGTTGGCGAAGGCCGGGTTGCGCTGGAGGATGCTCCCCAACGCCTTGAGGAGGCCGAAGAGGTACGACCCCGCCGCCACCCGCCAGGGATCCCACCCGCCGAAGATGACGATGGCCAGTGCGATCCAGCCGATGCCAAAGGTGTGCCGGTGGCTCCAGCCCAGTTTGATGCTCAGGGAGTAGGAGGCTCCGGCCAAGCCGACCAGCGCGCCGCCGACGACGGTGTAGATATACCGCAGCCGATTGACGTTCACCCCGCGGGCGAATGCCGACTCCGGCCGCTCCCCGACCCCCTGCAACTTCAGCCCCGGCTGGGTCTTGTAGATCCACCACCAGGTGACGACGACGGCGAGGAAACTCAGGTAAACCACCAGGTTCTGGTCGAAGAGGATCGGACCCAGGATGGGCACCTCGGATAGGTAGGGGATCGGCCAGTGAGGGACGGAGGGGCCGGGCTTGCGGACGAAGGGGTTGCCCAGGAAGTCGGCCAGTTCCAGCCCCAGCATCGCCAGCACGAAACCGACGGCCACCTGCTCCAGCCGGAGGGTGATGCTGGCGAAGGCGACCACCAGGGCCATCAGAGCCCCCACCGCCATCGCCGCCAGCATCCCCAGCCAGACGCTCCCGGTGGTGAAGGCGACGGCGAAGCCGGTCATCGCCGAGAGGGCGATGGAGCCATCGAGGGACAGGTTGATGACACCGCTTTTCTCCGAGATGGTCTCACCGATGGAGGCCAGCACCACCGGCGAGGCGGCGGCGACAAGGGAGGAGAGGGTCTGGACGAGGAACTCGATCTCCATCAGGCTGCCTCCTCCATCCCGACCTGGGCCCTCCGCCGGGCCAGGAGCGCCCGCAGGCCGCCCACCAGCATCACCGCCAGCACCACCGACGCCTCCAGCACGCCGCCGAGGGAGGAATCCAGATGCAGGTCCAGTTCCAGCCGCGGGCTGCCGACCCCCAGGGCGGCGAAGAAGAGGGCGATCAGCGGCACCCACTGGGGCCGGTAGCCCGCCAGGAGGGCCACCAGTAGCGAGAGGTAACCCTGGCCCCCGGAGATCTCCGGGATCATCCGGCCGTACCGGGCGGAGCAGCGGATGGCCCCCGCCAACCCCGCCAGCGCGCCGCAAGCGGCGAAGGCGGTGAGGAGGCGGGGGGTGGAGGGGACCCCCAGCAGGAAGGCGGAGCGGAAGTTCTTCCCTAATGCCTTCAGTTCCAACCCCCACCGGGTGCCCCGGAGCAGAAAGTAGACCACCACCACGGAGAGGAGGGCCAGGATCACCGCCAGCGGCGCGACGCGCAGGTGGCCCAGCCGCGGCATCCAGGCGGGGTCGGGGAAGGGGTCGGTGCCGCTCATCGTCGCCCCGTCGGCCGGTTTCCAGGGGTTGAAGATGAGCCAGATCGCCAGCCCCTGGGCTGCGTAGTTCAGCCCCAGCCCGCCGAAGATCTCGTGCACCTTGCCGTAGACCTTCAGGAGGCCGGCCAGGAACCCCCACAGCGCGCCGCCCAGCATCCCCAGCAACAGCATCGTCGTCAGGATGGGCACGCGAGGCCAGGGGAGGTTCCGAGCCGCCCAGGTGGCGAAGATCGCCCCCAGGATGATCTGCCCCTCGATGCCGACGTTCCATTGTCCGGCGATGAAGGTGATACACATCCCCACGCCGCAGAGGATCAGCGGCACGCAGGCCGCCACCACGTCGGCCACCTTCTCCGGGCTCTCGAACGCGCCCTCCAGGATGCTCCGGTACGCCTCCCAGGGCGACGCGCCAACGGCCAGGAGGATCCCGGTCGTGAAGAGAAGTGCCAGCAGGATGGGCAACAGACCCAACAGGATGTCCTTGACTCTCGGTCCCATTTCCTCTCGCCTGTTCAAACCACAGAGGCACGGAGGACACGGAGGATTCATAAAAATCAGAGAGAGAACCTCCGTGCCCTCTGTGTCTTTGTGGTTTTCCCACCAATCAGGTATCCTAACTGCTCCACCGTGGTCTGCTCGGCCACCAGCGGCTCCATCATCCGCCCGGCGAAGAAGACGACGATCCGGTCCGCCCGCTCCAGTAGTTCGTCCAGGTCGGCGGAGATGAACAGGATGGCGGTCCCCTCCTCCCGCCGGGCCAGCAACTGCTGCCACACCCAGTTGGCCGATTCGACGTCCAGCCCCCGGGTGGGGTGTTCCAGGAGGAGAAGCCGCAGCCCGTGGGGGAGAAGGGCCAGGAGGACCCGCTGCTGGTTCCCGCCGGAGAGGGCCTCCACCGTCGTCTCCGGCCGCCCCACGATGTTGTAGTGGCGGATCCGCTCCAGGGCCTGCTCGCGGGCGGCTTTCCAGTCGATGAGGAACGGCCCCTCTCGTTCGACCAGGGCGAAGTGTTCGGTGAGGGTGAGGCCGGGGATCAGCCCTTCCTCCAGCCGACCGGCCGGCAGGTAGGCCACGCCCGCCTCCAGGAACCGCCGGTACGGCGCGCCGGTCAGGTCCCGCCCGTCCACCACGATCCGCCCCGCGGTCACCCGCTCCAGGCCCGCGCAGGCCCGCATAAACAGCCGCTGGCCGCTCCCCTCCAACCCCGCCAGCCCGATCACCTCTCCGGCCCGCACCTCCAAACTGGCTCCCTCGACGGCCAGCCGGTACGAGGCGACGGTCAGATCCTCCACCTCCAGCACCGGCGGCCCCAGCGGTACCGGCGGCCGGGTGGGCGGCGGGAGACTGCGCCCGAACATCATCTCCACCAGCCGGTCCACCGAGAAGGGCTTCTCCGCCTCGCCAGCGACCTTCCCCTGCCGGAGGACCGTCACCCGGTCGCACAGCGTCTCCACCTCCTCCAGTTTGTGGGAGACGAAGATCACCGACCGGCCTTCCTCCTCGGCCAGAAGGCGGAGCGTCTCGAAGAGTTGGGCCTTCTGCGGGGCGGAGATGCCGGTGGTCGGCTCGTCGAGAATGATGACCCGGGCCCCCAGGGCCAGGAGGCGGAGGATCTCCAACTGCTGCCGCTCCCCGACGGTCAGTCGCCCCACCTCGG
This sequence comes from Thermoflexia bacterium, assembly GCA_011192125.1. Classification (GTDB taxonomy): domain Bacteria; phylum Chloroflexota; class Anaerolineae; order B4-G1; family DUEL01; genus DUEL01. Next base: position 3,745 of record DUEL01000076.1, on the reverse strand, counting down.
CGTCGGGGTCCAGGTCGAAATGGAACCGCCGCCCCAACTCCCGCAGCAGCCGGAGCCCTTCCCGCCGGTCCGGCATCAGCCGGTCGTCGAAGGCCAGGAGGAAATTGTCCAGCACCCGCATCTGAGGGAAGTCCAGCGGGTCCTGGTGCAGCATCCCGATCCCGTGCCCGATCGCTTCAGCGGGGGAGGCGAAGGCGACCGGACGGCCGTCGATAAGAATCTTACCTCCGTCGGGATGCAGGTATCCCGAGAGGCACTTCATCAGGGTAGTCTTGCCCGCCCCGTTCTCTCCCAACAGGCCGTGGATGGTCCCCGGCTCGACGGTCATCGAGACCCCGTCGTTGGCGCGAACGGGGCCGAAGTATTTCTTGATCTCGACCAGTTCGACTTTCATGTTCAAGGTAACCGAGGATCCTCCCGCAGGTCTGAAGCCTGCGGGAGGATCCACCGCTCTACCCTACTTGCTGGGCCCCTCCATCCCTTCCAGCAGTTGCTCCATATACCAGATCTGCTCGTCGGTCGCCTTCTCGCCCGCGGCCAGGAACGGCGTGCCGTCCTGGTAGTTCAGCGGGCCGACGAAGAGGTCGATGGAGCCGTCGGCAAGGCCAGCGATAAACTGGTCCAACTGGGCCGACCACTCGTCGGTGAGGGCGGGCCCCTTCTTGAAGCCGATGGCGCTGGTGTCCCGGTTGTTGATGTCGTTCCAGTCCGGACCGGCCCAGATCCACTCCTGCTTCCAGGTCCCGTCCATCGCCGCCTTGACCTGCTGCAGGTACCCGGGCCCCCAGTTGAAGTACGGCACGCCCAGGCAGACGTCCGGCGCCTCGTCGCAGGCGTTCTCGTAGTCGTAGGGCACGGCGAAGATCCGCTCCCCCTGCCCGGCCCGCTGCCCGGCCACCACCAGCGCCTCGGTGGTGTCGATGCCGGACATCAGCACGTCCGCCCCCTCGTTGATCAGATCGTTGGAGACCTCAGTGGGGTCGAGGGTGACGCCGGGGATGTTGAACCAGAAGCCGATCCAGGTGACGATGAACCGCAGGTCGTCCGGGTTCTTGCCGCGGAAGTTCTCATAACAGTAGCGCGCACCCAGGTAGGCGGAGGCGGCCAACCGGCGGGTCTCGTAGTTGATCAGCGGCCCCACATAGCCGATGGTCCCCGTCTCCGTGAGCTACAGCGGAGACTGTGTCTGGGAGGACAACAGCACCACCGGTCGCCCTAACTTTGCCGGGGGCTTCGTTTCCCCGCGCACCTATCTGCCACTGGCGTTGCGCAATTACCCGTAAAGACCCAACGGGCCTCCTGAAGGCTGAGAACCTGCGGGGGGCTCGTCGGGAGCGGCAACCGGCTCGATTATAACAGCGTTGATCCCAGCCACGCAGCCAGCGCGGCGAAGACTAGGGCGGTCCCCAATTTGACTGTGGCGGTGTGCCGCTTGAGGAAGAGCCCCAGTTGCATCGAGGTGGTCCCGAAGTAGGCCAGGCCGAAGACCACCACCAGGGGCAGGATGAAGAAGAGGTTGTACAGAAGTAAGTAAGCGTAGGCACGGGTGCGGAGGGCCGGGATGCTGGCGACGAAGATCAGAGTCGGCAGGTAGATCTGCCCTGTGCAGGCCAGTTCCAGCAGGGAGACGAGGAGACCGGTGACGAAGGCCGCCGCGACATAGGCCCGAGCCCGCTGTCCCGCTCGGACGACCGCTCGCGCCCGGTTCTTCAGGGCAGAGGGGAGGGTGAGGCTCATCTCCTCGAGCCGCCCCTGACGGGCCTTGAGGTAGTCCATAAAACTCAGCACCGCCAGCACCGCGCAGAAGAGGGCCGTCAGCCCGTACACCCACCGACCCAAAGTGGTCAGGGTGTTCCCCATCCAATCGAGCACCTTGTACAGCCCCAGGCCGACCAGCAGGTAGGCGAGGAAGACGCCCAGGGTGAAGGCCCCGCCGACGGCCAGGATCTCCGAGCCTTTACGCTGGCTGGCCGCCAGGTAGGCGATGAAGAAGACGAGGGTGGCGAAGGCGCAGGGGTTCAGCCCGTCCACCAGCCCGGCGACCACCACGGTGAGGGGGCCCAGCGCGCGGAAGCGGGCCACCAACCCTTCGGTGCTGCTCTCGGCGTCGAAGTCTGCCCACACCTTCTCCGCCCCCGTCGCGGCGTACTTCTCCATCAGCGCTTCGAGGTTCTGCGGTGTGATCTCTCCCTCGCCGATCAGGGCATCGTCGCCGACGAAGAAGGCCGGTGCGTGGAGATCTCCCTCCCGCCCCACCCGCTGGGCCAGCCACTGGGCGAGAGGAAGGTCGTCATAGATATTGAACTCCTCCACGATTAACTGGGGATAACGGCTGCGGAGGTAGCGAATGTCGATCTCGGCCCGGCTGCACTCCTGACAGCCCACCTGATAGAAGTAGGCTGCCCAGATGGGGGCCTCCGTCTCGCAGGCCGTCGCTTCCTCCATCTCGCAGATCCCATCCTCGCCGGTCGGCCCGAAGGGGAGATCCTCAACTCCGTGTTCGTGTTGCAGGGCTTCCGCCAGACCAGGGATGTCTGGCCAGGCGGTTCCCCCCTCTGCAAGACAGGTCTCTATAAGGCAGCAGAGCCGCCGGCGCACCTCGTCCTCGCCGATTAGAACCTGCCCGTCTACCACCACTGTCGGCAGGCCACGCCGCTCCGGCGCGACGTCGAAGTACTCCTCGGTGCGCACCAGCAGCTCGTAGTTGATCGGATCGCCGATCTCCAGTTTCCGCAGGTCGAGCCGATCGCCGTATTCCGCCTGCAAAGGCGCGAGGACCTCCTGCTCGACCACCTGGCAGTGGGGGCAGTCCACAGAGTAGAAGTAAAGGATGCGGACGATGCCGTCTCCCTGCGGAGGCGGCTCCTGGGCGGAGGCTATCCCGGTGAGGGCCAGAAGGCCCAGCAGGGTCGCCAGCGAGACGAACACGTGTTTGCGCATAGATTGCAACGTCCTCCCAATCGATGACATCTCAACGTCGGGATTATGCCACAACCCGCCAGGAGCGCAAACTGTCGGGGGGATGATAGAATCGCAGAGTCACGGAGGGCATAGAGGTCTCTGTTTTGCAGGAGGAACCCCTGTGCCCTCTATGGGTCTATGGTGAGATTCGACCCAGCCTCCGGAGCGTCCGCACCGCCCGCAACGTCACCCATTTGCTGGGCTGGCCCTTCGCTTCCACGTCCGCCCACATCTTGCCGTTGTAACTGTACTCCATCCGCCATCGCCCCTGCTCGTCCTGCTTGCTCAACACCAATGTGATCGCATCCTCCAGCCGGGGATCGTCTCTACACCCGGCCTCGGCCAGCACCTCCAGGTTGAGCAGAAGGTCGGTGACGTAGCCCAGGGGGTAGCCGAACTTGAACCAGTTGGGGCTGATCCGTTCGACGTGAGGGTAGTCGGCCCGGGCGACGTTGTAGCGGAGCAGAAACTCGGTCGTGGCGGCGGCTGCCTCCTCAACGAGGGGGGTCCGCATCGAAGCGGGTACCCGGTTGAGGGCCCACAGCACCCGCACCGCGCCCCAGGCGCAGGGGAGCCCGCCGTTAGCCGTGCAGAGGAACCCGGGTCCCTGGATGCCCGACCGGCGGTACCAGGGGTACCCGTCGCCGGTGACGGAGCGGGCCAGCATCTCCACCGACCGCGCCAGTCGCTCGTCCCCCCCGTAGCCCAGGGTGATCATCGCCCACACCATGTTGCCCCACAGGCAGTGGACCGCCCGGCTGGGGGAGCTGTTGGGAGAGAAAGC
>DUEL01000075.1 GCA_011192125.1 Thermoflexia bacterium | reverse complement strand
AGAGGGCGAACTGGAAGTCGTAGGTCCCGTCGGCGGGGCTCCCCCCGTCCAGCAGCCGTCCCTGGTAGATGAAGCCCGTGCCCACCGAGGCGTCGACGCCCTGAGGACCAGGCCCCTGGGCCAGGGCGGTGCTGGCGGTCATAAGGACCACCAGAGCCAGTATGCCGATCAGGTGAAGTAGAGGTCGTCTTTCCACTTTTGCACCTCCTCACGACTCTAGCAGCACCTCTCGCACCTTCTTCATCTTACCGAGGTACGCCCGCGGGCACTTCAGGACGTAGTGAGTGCCATCCTCGAAGATGAAATGGACCGTGGGCATTAGCCCTTTCTCGATCTCTACCGCCCGCACCTCGCTGCGCGGGCGCTCTACGAGCAACCTGTCGAGCGAGGGGCGGAAGAGGCCCGGCCTCATCGAAAAGAAGCTCACCTTGGTCTCCCCCACGGCCACGTAGAAGAGCCCCTCGTGGTCGCCGGGGAGGGATGCGTCCTTGACCGCCACGTCCGCCAGGGCCTCCCCGACGAGGCCGCCCAGGCCGAAAGCTACGTTCTTGATCAGGGACTTCTTTGACTCGAGCGTCGCTCCGGCGATCTCTGGTTCGCCCAGGAGTTCACTGACCTTCTTTCCCATGATTTTCCTCCTTTCACCATCGGCCACATCCCATGGCTCTCTCAACCACGATTCGCCCCCTCCAACCTTCCCGTTTGCTCCTGAATGAACTCCACCAGCTCGTTCAGCGACTGAAAGACCCGCGTCCGACCGCTCGCCGCGTGCTGCACCCGCCCCCGCCACAGGGGGCGACCGTTAGGCCGGGTCAGGTCCGGCTCCCACCAGATGCGGACGATGAAGGCGTGAAACTCCGAAGGAGTGGTCAACTTCCGACCCCTGCCCGCTCTCTTACGGCACCGGAGCGAAGAAGGTGAGGCTCGTCGTCATCTCCCAGGCGACGGGGTCGAAGGACTCCCACTGCTCCGGCCGAGCCATCGCGAAGACGCCGACCGCGCGGTCCTCCACGAGGACGAAGGTGATGAACCCCCTGTAGTCGACCTCCCCCATCGCGCCCGAGACGTCGGCGACGGCGGCGGGGAAGCCCCCGAGGGTCCCCTCGTCGACCCTCAGCACGTCGGCCTTCATATCCTGCGCCATCGCCCGGACAAACTCGCTCGGCGGGTCGGTCGCCTCCACGTCCCACTCGGCGAGCACCTCGCTCAAGGGACGGACGTCGAACATGACCAGGGGGGCCGTGGACAGCCCGCTTTCGAAATCCCCGGCGAGGGCCGCGTTCACCGCCTCCTCGCTGGAGGAGAAGATGGCCCACTCACCCCGATCCTCGACGAAAAGGCCGGCCGGATAGAGGAGGCTGTACCCCCCTACCTCATTCCGATATTCCGCCTCCCCACTGGCCGCCGAGGCGAGGAACCGCTCCACCAGCGGCCGGGTGGGGTCGTCGGGGTCCGCATACTGGAGGAACGCCTCGAACTCGGTGACGGCCTCCTGGTCCCGATCCTGCTCCATGTAGACGAGGGCCAGGTTGAAGTGAGCCAGGGCGTTCGCGGGGTCGAGCCGGAGGGCCTCCAGCAATTCGGCCTCCGCTTCCTCCAGCCGTCCCTGATCGAAGTAGGCCCGACCCAGGTTGTTGTGGACCATCGAATCGTCCGGCTGGATACGGATGCTCTCCTGCCACGCAGCGATGGCATCGTCGAGCCGGTCCTGTTCATAATAGGCGATACCCAGGTTGTAGTAGGCATCGGCCTGTCCCGGGTTGGCATCGATCGCCGCCAGATACTCGGTGACGGCCGCCTCGAGGAGCCCTTGATCGTGGTAGATGAGGCCCAGGTTGTAGTGGGCCGCGTCGTTGTCGGGATTGACCTGGATGGCGGTCGTGTACGCCGCGATCGCCTTGTCCACTTCCCCCAGGTTCTCGTAGACGCCCCCTATGTTGGTGTGGGCCTCGTCGAGGTTGGGATCGAGCCGGATCGCCTCCTGGTAGGAAGCGAGGGCCTGGTCCAGGTCCCCCTGCTGCTGGTACGCCAGCCCCAGGTAGAAGTGAGCGGCTGCGTCGTCCGGCGCCAACCGAACTGCCTCCCGGTAGGCCGCGATGGCCTCCTCGTACCGTCCCAGTTCGTAATAGGCCCGCCCCAGGTAGAGGTGGACCTGGTCGTCCTCCGGAGCCAGCCGGGCTGCCTCCTGGAACTCGGCGACCGCCTCCTCGTACTTCTCCTGGTCGAAATAGGCCATCCCCCTGCCGAAGTGCTGGTCCGCCGAGGGGGTCGGCGTGGCGGCGGGGGTGGGTGGCTGCGTCGGTTCGGCGGGTTTCCCGCCGCAGGCCGCCAGCACCAGGCACGCAACAAGTGCGCCGATCGGAATCGCCCATCGGTATCCTTTCGTGTTCATTTTTCCTCTCCTCTGCCGGTAGATTGAGCCTGGAGGGACCCCTCCCTCCCCGCTACGCCGGATCCTCCACAGGCTCCAGCCGAAGCCGCTTCGGCTGGCCCTCCAACGGCACGGTCGCCGCTCGACCGGCAGTCATCGCCTCCCGTATCCTCGCCCACGTTCCCTCGGTCACCACCAGCGCGATCCCGTCCTCCATCAACCGGCTCAGGTCCCCCTGCGGGCCAGGCACGAAGGCCAGGAAGCAGCACCCTTTGCGGGAGAGATCGCTGCCCGGCGGCACGTTCAGCGCCGTCGCGTTCTGCTCCGGAACCCAGGCGAAGCAGGCGTTGGCCTCCCGGTCCAGTTCCGGCAGAAGGGCGAGGGCCTGTTCTGCCGGAATCTTTGCCAGTGCGTCGTGCAGGATGCGCCGGGCCATCGGTCGCAGCCGCATCACCGCTTCCTCCCCCTCGACCGTCACCGTACAACCCTGGAGGTGGACGCGGGCCATCTTGTTCAGAAGACTGTGCCGCATCGTGCGCGCCGAGACGGGGGCGGAGGGAGGAAAATCCGACCAGGGGGGACAGGGGTAGTACCGGTTCCGCCACCCCCAGGCGGCGACGAGACGGGTCAGACCGAAGGCCTGGAGCACCTCAAACTCCTCCTGCAAGAGAAGCCGGGCCGTCAACGCCGAGGCTGGCAGATCGATCCCCGGCAGCGGCACCAGCCAGAGGTAAGCCAGGTAGAGAGGGAGGGTCTTTCCCTCCGATACAGGAACCAGGAAGTATGAGTATCCCCAGGCGTCCACCCGCTTCCCCTCCGCCGCCAGCCGGTAGACGTTCTCCAGGATCTGGAGGGGCAGTCGTGGCGGATCATCGCCCCCCTGAGGATCGCGCCGGAGGGTCAGCACGATCTCCTTCTGCTGGTGCGCCTCCAGGCCACGGGTGACGTAGGTCCAGCAGGGGACGGGGGTGAAGTAGGGGACCTGATGACGGAAGACCTGAACCTCCAGGTGACCCGGCACGACGTGAACCGTGGTGGGACCCTCGATCCCTTGTGATCGCTCGTCCATTGTATCCTCCAATTCATTCCGACCGTCCTCGGTGGTACCCGGAGGCCGGGATGAGGCCTACCTCCTGTCGTGTGCTCCACTCTTTCTGTACCACAGCCGTGTCGTAGATTTATCGCAGGGAGGAGACGGGCGGAGAGCGAAAAGGGAGGAAAAAAGCGGCAAAAATCCGGTTGCGACCGGAGGGGAGGGACGGCAGGGGAGACCCGCTCGGGCGGTCGCTACCCCGCAGCCCCTGAATCAGTGGAAGTGTAAGCGGAGATGTGACCGAGGGTACGGACGGAATGGCCTCGGCTTCGGAGGGCGGACAGGTCGGCGCGGATGGTGCGGGGGGAGACGTTCAGCGCGCCGGCCAGGTCGGCGACGGTGGGAAGGGCACCGACCGCCTCCGCCTCGGCCAACAGGCGGAGGATGCGATGGCGACGCAGGGCCACCTTCCCCTCCCGCGCCAGCAGGGCCGCGTCCTCCTCCCCCGCGTCCACGGTCCAGACCACGGTGACCGTCTCCCCGAGGGCGGCGCGGCCCCGACCGGGGGCGTCGGCGGAGGGCAAGCGGACGCGCAACTGGCCCGGCGGGGGCTGGGCGGAGAGGGCCTCCGTCACGGCCCGACAGATACGGAAGCCCGCGCAGAACTGCTCCCTCAGAGCCGGGTCGTGGATGCGTTCCAAGCACTCGGCTATGATGTGTCCCGCCTTCTCCAACGCAGCGCGGGCGGCGGCCCATCGGCGGGTGGCCTGGGCCACACAGTGGTGGTTGTAATACACACGATAGGGATGCTCCACTCCCAACAGGCCTGCCTCCAGTTCGGCCACGGCCTCCTGGCTGTGTCGCCAGGCGTCGTCTTCTTTCCCCAGAGCCAGTTCCGCCAGCGCCAGGTAGGAAAGGTCCACCACAGCATAGCCGGGCTCATCCAGTTCCCGCCGGCGTCGATAGGCGGTCTCCAGGTAGGCAACAGCGGCGGCGGGTTCCCCCTGCAGGAGTGCGAGCCGTCCCAGCGCAGCCAGGGTGTCCCCCTCCCAGGAGAGGTCCTGCACCTCGCGGAAGATCTCCAGGGCGGTGTCGAGGTGAACGCGGGCGGCGTCCAAGTCCCCGTTGCACTCGGTGACCATCGCTCCCAGGTAGAAATGGGTGGCCGCCTGTCGGCGCCGGTCGTTGGTCATCTCCTCGATCTGCAAAGCCTGGTGAAGATACCCTCTGGCGGCATCGACGTCACCCAGATCGAAATAGTTTAGCGCCAGGTTGAACAGAGCCCGGGCGCGGAGGCGAGGATCGCCGGTCCTCTGGGCCAGCGCCAGGCATTGCTGACCGTAGGAGAGGGAAAGAACGTAGTCGCCGTCCAGGTTGGCAGCGACGCTCGACAGCCCGATCAGGCAGTGGACCTGGCCCCTCAGATCGTCCAGAGCCCGGTATATGGTGAGGGCCTCTTGGAGGTAACCCGCGGCCCGGGCGGAGTTCACCGTGTAGATGGCGTTCCAGCCGAGTTGGCTGAGTATGGCGGCCTGACCGTGCCGATCCCCCAGCCGTCGATAGATCTCCAACGCTGCGCGTGCATCCTCGTTCGCCGGTTCGTACCGTCCCTGGATACGGTGCCATTCGCTCCGCAGGTGGAGAGCCTGGGCCAGCCGACCGTCGTCGTCCAGGGATCGCGCCAAGCGCAACATCTCCTCCAGGTCGCGTCCCTGTCCCTCCCGGTCGCCGATCCAGCCCAGCACCTTGGCCCGATCGCGCAGGACGTCGCAGCGGAGCGGGCGGTCCTCGGGATAGACCAGCAGGTCCAGAAGGCGACCGTAGCAGTCGAGGGCCGCGTCGTGGGCGAAGACCCGCCGGGCGCGTTCCGCGGCGCGGAGCAGGTAATGGATGGTCGGTCGTCGCTCACCGGCGGCGGCGAAGTGGTGGGCCAGGGATTCGTACCGGTCGGGGAAAATGACCTCCATCGCCTGGGCGATCCGATGGTGGAACCGCTGCCGCTTTGAGAGGGGCATGCGGTGGTACACGATCTGCCGCACCTGGTCGTGGCTGAACCGGTACCCGGCCTCCGTCTCCACCAGGAGTCCCATCCGCAGCAGTTCGTCGCTGGCCACCAGGTAGAGATCGGGATCCGACAGGTCGAGGTCCGGCGGCGGGAGCGCGCAGACGGAGGCCAGCAGATCAAAGTCCATCTCCGTGCCGATCACGGCGGCGACGTTCAGCAGTTCCCGGGCCGTGGAGGTGAGGCGGGAGAGCCGATGAGCGATGATAGCCTCCCCCGACCGGACGACGAGGGTGTCCGGCCCATCGCCTGCCCACTCCCAGGTCCCCTGCTCGGTCGGCCTCAGGTACCCCTCGTCCCGCCACGCCTTCAGGGTCTCCACCATATACAGCGGCACCCCCTCGCTCTCCCGCGCGAGGCGGGCGCAGAGAGCGGGGTGTTCCTCGCCCAGGAGGTGTTGGACCATCTGGGCGATGGCTTCTGCGTCTAGCCGACTCAGGATGTAGCGAGGGAAAGGACCAGTGCGGTCGAGATCCTGAAGGACACGCCACGCGGTGGGGGAGGTCCGAAGTTCAGCGCTGCGGCCAGTGATCAAGAAGAGGGCCCGACTTGTGCCCAGATAGGGGAGCAGAAGGGGAAGCAAGGTCAGCGTCTCAGCGTCGGCCCATTGGAGGTCTTCCAGCACCCAGAGGTGGGGGCAAATCCGGGAGAGGCCGAGAACGAGGGCGACGAGGGCACGGCGGAGGCGTTGCCGGGCCTCGGGTGGCGGCAGGCCGGACGGCGGGGGAAGGTCCGCCAAAACCCGCCCGATGACCGGAAGGAGAGGGAGCACTGCCTGAAGGTGCTCGATCTCCATCACCTGGGCCAACTGGCGGACGCGGAGGGGGGTCAGGACGGGCTCCAGGGCGGCTGTCAGCAACCCATAGGAGGTCCCTCCTTCCTCCTCGGCGCGGGCTACGACGACGCGGATGTTCCGCCACCGCGCGCCCGCGATCACCTCCTCCACCAGACGGGTCTTGCCGATGCCCGGCTCCCCCTCCACCAGGACGATCCCGCCGTGGCCCGACGCGGCGGCCTCCAGGTGGGCCAGCAACATCGCCCGCTCGACCTCCCGGCCCACGAGGGGAGGGCTCCCCAGATCAAGGAGAGGACGGTAGGCAGGGGAGGGAACGCGGACCCTCGCGAGTTCCTCTGCCTGGTCGGGAGGGATCTGACGGAGCAGGATCCGGTAGAGGGTCTCCGTCTCCGGCGCTGGCTCTACCCCTAGTTCCTCCTGCAGGACCTGACGGCAGCGACGGTACTGAGCGACCGCCTCAGCGTTCCGGCCCAACAGGTGATAGAGGCGCATGATCTCCCGATGGGCCACTTCCTGCAGGGGCTCGACGGCGACCAGCCGCCGGGCGATGTTCAGCGCCGACTCGTACTCCCCCACCCGCTTGTAGAAATCCAGCAACCTTCCCAGCACCCCCAGGTAGAGCCCCCGCAGCCGCTCCCGCTCCAGAAGGACCCAATCGTGGTAGAACCCGTCAAGGTAGGGACCTCTGTAGAGAGCCAGGGCCTCTTCGACGGCCTCCAGGTCGGCGTCCTCGGGCTGGAGGTCGGCAAGCGCCTGTTGGAACTGCTCGACGTCGAGCCAGCAGGTGGGATCGGGATGGAACCAGACGAACTCCTTGTCGGCCACGACACAGTCGCCGAGGGAGCGGCGCACCCGCCACAGGGTATCGGAGAGGCGACGGCGAGCCTTTTCTTCCGGCAGGTCCGGCCAGAGGAGGCCGGCCAGCACAGCGCGGGGATGACGGCGGCGGCGAAAGGTGATCAGATAGGCGACCAGATCCCGGGCCTTCTGGGTGGGGAATTGAAGCGGCTCGTCGCCCCTTTCGACCAACAGCCCCCCAAAGGTGAAGAAACGCAACATCCCGACCCTTCCGCACCCCTTTGGACATTGCGCATCTTACCACGAATTATCGGGATGGGCAACTACTGGGTTCATCACAGGGACACGGAGGGCCTCCACTCTGGAGGTCCTCCGACCCATGAACGGGTGCAACACACCTATATGCCCCGCTTACCGGTCCCGCAGCATCAGTGGACGGTAAACGGCGTGCCCTAGTGGGGCCGGTGCGCTGCGAAAGTTACGCTCAACGGGATTGCGAGGCACGGGCGGCCGGGACGTAGAACCGCTCCGCGTACTCCTTGACCATCCGACGGGTGCAGAAGATGGGGGCGATGCTGCGGATGGATTCTTTCATCAGGCGAACCCATCCCCGGGGGATCCCGTCGATATCCCGCTTGTAGAAGAGGGGAACGACCTCCTCCTCGAGCAACCTGTACAGGGCTTCGGCGTCGTGACCGTCCTGAACGGCCGGGTCGGCGTCCTCCAGCGGATCGACGGCCCAGCCGTTGGCGCCGTTGTACCCCTCGGCCCACCAGCCGTCCAGCACGCTCAGGTTGATCACGCCGTTCATCGCCGCCTTCTGCCCGCTGGTGCCGCTGGCCTCGTTGGGCCGTCGGGGGGTGTTCAGCCAGACGTCCACCCCCTGCACCAGGTAGCGGGCCACGTGCATGTCGTAGTCCTCAATGAAAGCGATCCGCCCGCCCATCGCCGGGTCCTTCGCCAGGGCATACACCTGCTGCAGGAGGTGCTTGCCGGCGTCGTCGGCCGGATGGGCCTTCCCGGCGAAGATGAACTGGACCGGCCGGTAGAGGTCGTGGATGATCCGCTTCAGCCGCTCCAGGTCGTGGAAGATGAGGGTGGCTCGCTTATAGGTGGCGAACCGGCGGGCGAAGCCGATGGTCAACGCCTCCGGATCGAGGAAGGCCCCCGCCGCCAGCACCTGGTCCGGATCCATCTCCCCGGAGATCCGTCGCCGTCGGGCCCGCTCCCGGATGAAGGCCATCATCTTCCGTTTCTGATCCTCGTGAAGGGCCCACAGTTCCTCGTCCGGGATCTCGTCCAACCGCTCCCACAGGTCCGGGTCGTCGTGCCGCTCCTGCCAGTCGTGGCCCAGATACTTGCGGAACAGTTGGTCGAGGGGGCCGGAGACCCAGGAGGGGAGGTGGACGCCGTTGGTGATGTGGATGATAGGGACCTCCTCGACGGGCCGGTCGGGCCAGAGGAAGTGCCACATCTTTCGGCTGACCTCCCCGTGGAGGCGGCTGACCCCGTTGCGGTAGCCGGAGAAGCGGAGGGCCAGAGCGGTCATGTTGAACTCCGGCCCCATCGGGCCGTCCAGCCGCCCCAGTTCCAGGAATTCCTCCCGGCTCAGCCCCAGTTGCTCCCAGTAGCCGAGGAAGTGCTTCTCCACCATCGGCAGCGCGAAGGCGTCGTGGCCCGCCGGGACGGGGGTGTGGGTGGTGAAGACAGTGGTTGCTCGGACCGCCTCGGCGGCCTCGTCAAACGACATGCCAGCGACCACATGCTCCCGGATCCGCTCCAGGACCAGGAAGGCGCAGTGGCCCTCGTTGAGGTGCCAGACGGCGGGGTCGATCCCCAGGGCGCGCAGGGTGCGCACGCCGCCGACGCCCAGCACCACCTCCTGGCTGATCCGCATCTCCCGGTCCCCTCCATAGAGGCGCGAGGTCAGGGTCCGATCCCACGGCTCGTTCTCCGGCAGGTTGGTGTCCATCAGATACAGCCGGGTCCGCCCCACGCGGACCTCCCAGACGGCGATCTGCACCTCCCGGCCGGCCAGTTGGACCCGGACGCGGATCGGGTTCCCCTGTTCGTCCCGCACGGGAATGAGGGGGGTCTCCTCGATGCGCAGGGGTGGGTAGACCGCCTCCTGCCAGCCGTGGGAGGGGATGCGCTGGCGGAAGTACCCCTGGGAGTAGAGGAAGCCGACCCCGACGAAGGGGATCCCCAGGTCGCTCGCCTCCTTGGCCTGGTCCCCGGCCAGCACGCCCAGCCCACCGGAATAGATGGGGAGCGACCGGTGAAGGCCGAACTCGGCGGAGAAGTAGGCGATCGGCCGGTCGGTCAGGTCGGGGAAGGTCCCGGGGAACCAGAGGTGACCGTTCTCCATCTCCCGATCGAAGGCGAGGAGGACCGCATCGTACCGGCGGAGGAAGACGGGGTCCTTGGCCGCCTCCTCCAGCCGCTCCTGGGGGATCTGGCGCAGGATGAGCACCGGGTTGTGCAGGGTGGCTCGCCAGAGGGGATAGTCGAGGAGCCGGAACAACTCCCGCGCGTCCTGGTGCCAACTCCACCACAGATTGTACGCCAGATCGGCCAGCCGCGCGATCCGATCCGGCAGTCGCTCTCGAACCGACATCACAAGGTCGTCCATACCGTAAACTCCAAGCGCAAAGGTCTCCTTCCACAGCGACAGGGGCAAGGCCGGGCAGGCTCCGCGGCCTCACACCGCCAGGTAGAGGATCACCAGGGCGAGGACCGCCACGCCGACGAACTCGGCCACGATCCGCCCGGTCAGACGGCCTAAGAGGTACTGCTGGGCGATGCCCGAGGTGAGGTACAGCACGAGGAGGATCGAGAAAGCGCCCGCCCAGTCCCCTAGCCGCCAGTAGTTGAAGGCCCAGGTAGACTCTCCGGTGGCTAGCCCCACCACGCCCGCGTAGAGAGCGACCCGCGTCACGCTCACGTCGGCGATGCTCAGCACGTCGAGGGCCAGCAGGAAAGCGACCAACGTGGTCGCCGTGGCGGTGATCAGGCTCCGCGCCCGGGTCTGATAGATGAAGTAGAAGAGGGCGAAGGCCAGAAGATAAGCCAGGAGGTTCAGCGCCAGCCGCGCCCGGGCGTAGTGGGAGGCATCGGGGGAGAGGGCCACAAACTCCGCCTCAATGGCGACGCTGATCAAGAAGGCAGCCAGCAACAATCCTCCGCCCCAGAGCCGCAGATCGGGCACGTGGGCAAGAATGGAAACCGAAAGGCCCGCCAAGAGGCCTGGAAGAACCCACGAGAGGTAAAGGGGGCGGGGGAGATCTTGAGACGCGCTGGGATGGTCCAACAAAATGGACCGGGTGCCAGTGACCACGAGGGAGATGGAGAAAAGGACCAGGAGGGTTGCGGTGGTGATGCGGACCTCCAGCGGGGAACCCAGCAACTCCAGCCGCCAGGAGACCTCCGGGAAAGAGATGAAGCGGAAGAGAACGTTCAGCAACAATATACTCGCGACCAGCACGGAGAGGCGGTCGCGGTTGAGCGAGTAGGTTTGCTCGGTCATAAACTTGGAGGGATTTTACCGTTACCTCCCCCTTTTGTCAACCGTTCCGAACATCCGCGCCTGGGGTTTAGACAGGAGTTCGGATAACCTGATCCGCCCCGCCTGTTTACGGCGGGGCGGGCGGGAAATCGGCCTGGCACCGACTCTCCAGCC
>DUEL01000074.1 GCA_011192125.1 Thermoflexia bacterium | reverse complement strand
CGCCTCGACGGGGCGGAGGTGGACCGGCCCCGCCGGACCGTTGGCTTCGTCTTCCAGGAACCGACCCTGATGGCCTGGCGGACGGTGGAGGAGAACGTCTCGCTCCCGCTGGAGATCGCCGGAGTGCCCAGGAGGGAGGCACGGCGGCGGAGTCGGGAACTGCTGGACCTGGTGGGGCTTGCCGGCTTTGAGACGGCGTACCCCGCGGAACTCTCCGGGGGGATGGCCCAGCGGGTCGCGCTGGCGCGGGCGCTGGTGCACGAGCCCCGGCTGCTGTTGCTGGACGAGCCGTTCGGCGCGCTGGACGCGCTGACGCGGGAGCGGATGGCGCAGGAACTGCTCCGCATCTGGCGGGCCCGTCGCAAGACGGTGGTGATGGTCACCCATTCGGTGCCGGAGGCCGTCTTCCTGGCCGATCGGGTCCTGGTGCTCACCCCCCGCCCCGCTACCATCGCAGCCGAGGTGCGGGTCGATCTGCCCCGGCCGCGCCCCCCATCCACCCCTGAGGATCCTGCCTTCGGCGCGATAGCCCGAGCGGTGCGGGCGGCCATTGGACAGTAGGAGGGTTTCACCACAGAGACACAGAGGACACAGATCTTTCCTGTAAATCTCCCGAAACTTCTCGATGTCCTCTGCTGCGTCTCTGTGGTTTCCCTAACACTCTTTCCCTTGTCTCCCGTCTCTCATAACTCGACCCGCATATACTCAATCCGATTGTAGCCGCTGCCGTAAGGCGTCTGCCAGGGATCACCACCGGGATCATTCCGCGTCCCCTCGCAGATCCCCAACCCCGCCTCCTGGGCGCAGAAGAGATAATCATAGGCTCCACTCATCTGGCTTCCATTCCGCTCGATGCGAATGAAGTCGGTCATCACACAATCCACCGCCACCGGATCGACGGCGAAGAAGAGGCTGTTAGGCGCACCGTCGAACGTGTTCCAGGCCGTTGGAGGCTGAGTAGTGCCCACCTTGGCACCAAATAGGGCATCCCCGATGACCAGGATAGTTTTACCCGCAATGTTTGGATTGGCATAGATGTCAACCAGGGGGCTGTAGTAAGGGCTGTATTGACTGTTGGAAGGCTGGATATAAGCGTGCAAGTTGTCTGTGACGCGATCGATCGAGCCATAGTGGTTCTTGAAGCTCAACGTCACCGGGTGGATACCATGGTACTTCATAATGGGCATATTGATCAGGTACGTCGCCTGATACAACACATCGGTTAACCAGCGATCGCTCAGCGCAGATTGAGCAAAAACGACCCGGAGGCTCGCATCGACCTGGTTGAACGTCGCCTCCGCATCAGCACAACCATCCCCATACCGGTAAAAGTCGATGTAACGGGCCCCTGTATATTGGCGTCGGTTGTAGAAACGCTCGGGCATCCGGCGAGAAGCCTCATAGACCCAGATGTCCTCCTCCCGAACCCCTGCCGCGAGCAGGGAACCGATAAGCGCGTTGACGGGCTCGATCAGAGCGTCGATCTGATCATCCTGATCGGTACAGGACGTCACGTTGTTAAAGTTTACCTTGATAGCGATCTTCTGACCTGCCTGGTAGCCCTCGGGACGAACCCGCCGGAAAAGGTCATCCCACGCCTCGGCGACTGTAGAACGGCCAGTCAGTTGGATCAGCCCAACCTCGACCATCGCGTTGACCGCACGCTGGTTGACGTAGTCGCCGTACCACCCGGTAGCAAAGTCCCAGGAAGTGGCATCAGCGTCGTGGACATGGACGACGCGAGGCCTGCTGGTAGGTGTGCCCGCAGGAGTAGGCGTCGGGAGGGGCGTGGGGGTGGAGGTGGGCGTCGCGGTCGGCGTAGGGGTTGGAGTAGAAGTGGGGGTCGGGGTAGAGGTAGGAGTAGGCGTCGGCGTAGGGGTGGACTGACGGGAAATGTAAGGAAGGTAAGCCCGAGGCACCATATCGTCGGCGGACACGCCGATGATGCGTCGCACTCCAGCCAAGACAGCCCCGCCCAGCGCGGTAAGCACTCCCAGAAGAAACTGACGTCGCGAGAAACGACGTTTTGGACTCATCACAGCCTCCTTATCTTCATTCCACCAGTATAAGAGGGAGGCGAACCTTCACCGAGAACTCCCGCAGCAGGATCAGCCCATCCCGCGGCGGGAGGACCACCGAGGTCACCACGCCCCCATCGTTGACCTCCGGCACCTGGGTGCCGGAGATCCTGCGAAAGATCCCGCCCAAAGGGATGGTCTGGGTCGTGCTCGTACCGTTAACCAGGACCACCCCACCCAGGTAATCCCTCCGCCAGACATCCCGGTTCCCCACCTGCAGCCGCACCCCGTCCAGCCAGACGGTGCCCGTGACCTCGCCCAGGCCAAAGTGGAGGATCGCCACCGGATCGGTGCCGGTGGCGACACCGGCGACCTCGTAGAACCGCCAGGTGGTGGTCAACGGAACGGGGCCGAACCAGAGATACATCTCCCAGGGAGAACGGTTCTGCTGCAGGAACGCACTCGCCTCCCGCCCGCGGTCGGCTTTGGCCCAGAACGAGAGGGTGTACTCCGTGCCGGAGACGACCTCCACCGGCGCGAAGGAGAACTCCACCTGCCAGTCGGTCCCCTGGGATCGGACGACCTCCACCCGCGCCGACGCAGTGCCCGAAGCGGAGGTAGTGGGGTCCAGAGAGACGGTGGCCGAATACCCCTCGTCCACGTCGGCCCAGAGCTCCCACCGGGTCAGGTCATCCGGGGTCTCGAAATCGCCCCCTTCCACCTCATTGGGCGTGGTCAGCGCAGGGATGGCGCGGACCGCCGGGCCCAGCGGCTGACCGAGATACCCCCGCCCCTGCCCCGCGTTGTCGTACTCGTCGAACCACAGGAGGCAGAGGGAGCCGTGGCCGTTGGTGTTGATCTCGTAACTGAAATAACCGTCGTTCAGAAGCGCGGTCGCCAGCCCGAACCGCATCTTTCGGTAGTTGGGGACGAAGCCAGGGTCGTCACAGGGATTGTCGTACTCGCCGGAGCCGGTGGGGTCCGGCCCGCCGTCGTCCTCGTAGGTCTCGATCATCGTCAGATTGGGATGGAGCGCCCGCTCGACCCAGTCGAAGTAACTGCCGTTCGGGGTGGGTCCGAAGACCATTCGACGCCACTCGTCCAGCGTGTATTCCTCTGAGGGGAACCCCTCGAAGTTATTGCCGTTGAGCAGGTCGTAGTTGGGCATCCCCCAGTTGACGAAGAGGATCCGGTCGGGACCGACCGCGTTGCGGATGGTCTCCTCATAGTGCCGCAGGCCGGCGTTCCACGCGGCGTCGAACTCCGCGTAGTCGGTGATCAGGGTGTTGGACCGGTCGGGGTCGATGGTGCGGGCCGTGGAGTTGCCGATGAGCCAGCTCTGGTCGGGATCGGACCGGTCGATGAGGAGTCCGTCCCAAAGCGGGTTGGCGAGGAGATCGACGGCGACGCGCGCGTTGTAGTCGGCCCAGGTCTCGGGACCGATGGCGGGGCTGATCGTGGCCGTGGGACACATCGTGCTCAGGTTCATCACCCAGGACCGAGGCCAGAAGGAGATGAGGGCGGCGATGCGGGTGCCGGAGAGGTGGGCGGCAGCGGGACGGACGTAGCCGCGCCGCACGGTGAGGGTCCTGGCGACGGGGTCCACATCCTCCACGAAGACGATCTCGCCGTCGATCAGGGCCGTGTCGCTGACGACGAACAGGTCGTACACCTCGGTGCCATCGGTGACGGTCACCTCGGCGACGCGGAAGAGGGTCGTCGTGGTGTCCACATCGGAGACCAGGACCGTGCCGACCTGGGTGAGGAACCACTCGGGTGGGACGGCCCGCACCTCGGCGTTCTCCCACGGCTCGGCACCCGGATCGGGATTATAACCCAGTTCGCAGGCGTTGGTAGAGTTGAGGAGCAGGATGTCGGGGTTGATCTGCTTCAGGGGAGTGATGAACTTCTCTGCCCAGTCGCCCAGGATGACCCAGTCGTAGCGGGCGATGTCGGTGAGGGGCTGCTCCCAGGGATCGGGCCACCACATCCCCAGGCGGGGGAAGTCGGGACCGGCGTTCTCCGCCCCTTGTGCGGGGAGGGGGCCGGACGGCGGTGGGGTGTGTCTCGCTCCGCTCGCTGGGGAGGCGAGCCCGCAGGCGAGCAGGAGGAAAAGGACTCCTGCGAGGAGAAAAGCCCCCCAGAGACCGAAAAACCGATGCCAGACCGGGCCAGCCGCCCCGCCCGGGCCGTTTCCGCCGGTAGATTGCACCTCCCCTCCTTTAAACAACAGCCGCCGACAAACCGGCGGCACGTCCTAATATTACCACAAAAACCAACCGGGGCAATAGGTCTTTAGTCCCCCTGGAATCTGTAACTGTTTTGTAGGTCGTAACGCTCCCGGCGGCTGGAAGCCGCGGCTACAGATGGCAAAGTCGCCCTTCGGCGGCTCTGATCCCGTTGGGCGAGGGAAGCCCGGCCCCGATCGCTGCCTGCCCGGCTGAGCTCATTGGGACTCGACTTGAGGACCCCACCGTTGCCGCAACCCCTTCGACGGCACCAGCGGGGCCAGCATCTCCCGCTCCTCCGGCGTCAGCGCCCGCAGCGCGACCAGCGCGACTGGGTAGACCACCAGCCCCACCGCAAGCGCCAGCGGCTGGCTCACCAGCGCCACCGACCAGACCGCCGTGCCCATCGCCAGGCCAGCGAGGACCGGCCGGGCCAGCAACCGCACCCAGCCGACGCTCCCCAGGTGCTGACGCAGAGGGATGGCGAACAGCACCGCCAGCAGGAACTCGCCCCCGATCATGATCCACGCCGAGGCGACGTAACTGAAGGTGCGCACGAAGAGCAGGTTGGCGATCACCGTGAAGACCACCCGCACGCCGGAGGCCAGCAACACGTACCGCTGGCGGTTGAGAGCGATCAGGACGTAGTTGGTCAGACTGTTGATCCAGCCGAAGAGGATCGACCAGATCAGCAGCCGGAGCACGATGGCCCCGTGGGGGAGGAACCGGGCCCCGCTCAGTAACCCCACCAAAGGGGTCGCCAGCAACGTCACGAGCACCGCCGTCGGCAGCGCGACCATCGTCAGCATCTTGACCGAGAGACGGTACGACCGCCGCAGGCTGGAGGGGTCCTGGGCCGCCTGGCGGGACATGATCGGGAAGACGGCGAAGGTGAAGAAGGACGGCACGATGTTCAACGCGTCCACCCACTTGCGGGCCGCGTCGTACCAGCCGACCACGGCGTCGCTCTGGAGGCGCTGGAGCAGGAGCAGGTTGACGCCGGGGAAGAGGACCTGCAGGAGAAGCGAGGCCATCAACGGCCAACTCTCCACCAGCATCACCCGCTGGAGGGCCCGTTCCACCCGGCCCACACCGCGCGGCCGCTCCACCCAGATCAGCCGGAACGCCAGCACGGTCAGGATGGTCAGCGTCGCCAGGTTGGTGACGATCGAGGCCCCGGCCACCCCAACGACCCCCAACCCGCCGACCAGCACCAGCACCCCCAGCGTGACCCGGATGATGGTCGTCACCGTCTGGATGGCGGCGGGGATCTCGTGCTTCTCGAAGCCCCGGAAGACCGCCGCCAGGCCGTAGGCGACGCTGCCCGGCAGGAGGCCGACGTAAAGCAGGATGACGGCCCAGATCGTCTCGGGAGCCAGCGGGGAGCCCAGTGACTGCCATCCGGCCAGGAACCCGGCCAGGAGTGGAGCCACCGCAGCGAAGAGCAGCAGCCGCAGCGCCGTCGTGTTGACGAACAGTTGCCACGAACGGGCCCGCTCGCGGGCTACCTCCCGCATCAGGTACATATCCAGGCCGAAATTGACCACCACCTCGAACCAGAGGTAGATGTTGACCGCCGTGGCGTACCGCCCGTTCCCCACCGGTCCGAGGATGCGGGCCATCAGCGCGGCGAAGGCGAAGTCGATCAGACGGTTGAACAGGTTGAGGACGATGGGGGCAAGCGAGTTCTTCGCCACCCGCCGGACGGTGCTGGCGTCGTCCTCCTCACGGTAGAAGAACCGCCAGAGGTAGAGACCGACCAGGAAGAGGGTCGCCATCCCGGCGATGAAACTGATGAACGCGCCGACCTTCACCGCGTTGGGGCTGTACTTGAAGCGGACGGTCCACTCCCCCGCCTCCAAGAAGACGCCGCGGAAGTTCCCATCCACCCGGACGATCTCCACCTCCCGCTCCGCCTCCTCACTCGCCCCCTGGGGCCGCACGAAGGCCCGCCAGCCGGGGAAGTAGGAGTCGGTGAGGATCAGCCAGCCCGGCTCATCGAGACTCACGTCGACGAAGACCTCGTTGCGGGTATACCGCGTCACCCGCTGCGGCTCCGGTTCCCCCCCTGCCCCCTGCCCTCCGTTCCTTGCTCCCTGCCCCCCACCGCCTGCCTCCAAGATCACATGCCGATGCGGATCATAGGTCCGCAGCCCTTCCGCCACATCGTCCACCACGACAGCAGCAGTGGCCGGGAGCGAGAAGGCGCGGGGCAACACGGTCAGGTTCTCGTAGACCCGCACCGCCTCGTCCTCGTAGACGAGCCGGTACTTGGCGGGGTTGGGGATCTCCACCTCGGTGACGACGTACTTGACATTGAGCAGGTCGAGCAGAGGGCTATCCAGGCTGGACCATTCCCGCAGCGGAGCGATGCGGTTGTACAGGATTTGATCCTGTGGCTCGATGAGTTCCATATAAGCCACGTACTGCTGGGGGAAGATCGAATCGTAGCCGTCGATCGACTGGAGGTCGAAGAACATCCCCACGTTGGCGTTCATCGTCTTGGTGGTGCCTGGCGGCGCGAAGACGCCGTACCGCCAGAGCGAGGTGTCCTGCCGCAGGAACTCCACCACCGGCGGGGTGTACTCCAGGAGCGCCGGATCCACCGCCGGATGGAACCCCGCGCCGAAGGAGAGCAGGTCCACCACCAGCACCCCCACCGCCAACACCTCCCACACCGGCCGGCGGCGGAGGTAGATGGGGCAGCGGCTCACCCGCAGCACGATCCCTGTGGCCGTCAGGAGGAGGCCGAACAGCCCGATCCAACGGAACTCATAAGAGTAGAAGGCCCGGTGATCGGGGAAGGCGTCGGCAGCGCGGGCCAGGCTCCAGAAGGCCCGCTCCACCAGCGGCTCGATCCGGTCGAAGAGAATCCGGCTAGCCGCCATCCCCACCAGGGTGATCACCCCGCCCCAGAAGGCCGTCGCGGCCAGGAGACTCACCAGCGAGGGCTCCGCGTCCAGCAGGGCGACCCTCCCCACCCATCCTCCCCTCGCCTCCTCCCTCCCCTTCTTCCTGTCCTTTTGCCCCTCCCCTCTGCTCCGCCTCACCTCATCCATCCCGAACCCCGCCAGCACCGCCACCGAAAGGGTCAACGGGAAGACCCATCGGAAGGGGGAGTGCGACTGGCGGAGGTAGGGCAGCACATAAACCAACGCGTAGAGCGGCGTGCCAAAGATGCAGCCGAGGGAGAAGAGGGCAAGGAGGGTGAAAAAACCACGAGGATCGGCGACAAGACGTATGACGTATGACGTATGACGTATGACGCGTGACGCGTGACGGGTGACATGTGACGTCGACCGTGAACCATCAACCGTCGGACCGGCACGAAGGGGGCGAACCCACCTGACCACAGCGATGAGGGCCAGGAAGAGGGGAAGCAACCCCAGATAGGCACCTCCTTCGACGTAGTTCTTGATCCCCCAATCGTGGCTGGCGATGGACTTGCCGTAGGCGTTGACGGTCGCCGGGACGTATCGCCATCGGAACAGGTCGAAATAGCCGTGGTGGGCCGGGTTGCCGAAGAAGTTGGGCACGGCGAAGGTGATCAGGCGACGCCACGGGTAGGCCCATCCCAGGACCTGCTGCAGGGTCGGCGCGGCCTGGGCGGCCCGGAAACCGGTGGTCGCCACCTCGTACAACGGCAGGAACTGAACCGCGCCCAGCGCCAACCCCAGCGCCACCATCAACGCTAGCCACGCCGCTGGCCTCAACGGCAAAGAGCGCAAAGACGACCGGAACCCCGCCGCGTTCCCCGCGGCCCTCCCAACCAGCCGCCAACCCGCATAGGCGGCAGAGACCAGAAGCACGAAATAGGTGTTCTCCGCGTGCCCCGCCAGCATCTGGCACCCCAGCCCGCCAGCCCCCAGCAGGACCCAGGGGAGGCTGGCGGGTCGATTCCCCAACGCGGGGCGCTGCTGGACGACCCGCTCCACCATCGCCAGAATAAAGGGAAGCCAGGACGCCCCGGCGATGATCATCGGGTGGACCACCGAGACCAGCATAAAGCCGCTCAACTGGAAGGTGATACCCGCGATCAACGCCCCCAGTCGGCTCGTCCCCAGCGTGCGGGCGAAGAGGTAGGCCCACCACCCGGCCAACCCCAACTGGAGCCACGTGAAGACCCCATAGGCCCGCCACAGAGGGAGGAGGTAGAAGACCACGCTCAGGGGGTAAAGGGCCGAGTGCTGACCGTTGGCGAAGAAGGGATGCCCAGCGAAGACGTAGGGATCCCACAGAGGCAGTTCCCGATCCTGGATCGCCTCCAGGACGAACCGCTTCCAAGCGTAGTTCTCCAGGATCAGATCGCTCAGCAGGGAGTTGTGGGGAACCCCCACTCCCAACCCATCGGCCGCCGACCGGTAGGGCTCGAAGAGGAAGAGTGCGTCGACCGGCAGGAGCGTGCGAGCCCCCAGGGCGACCGGAGCGAACAGCGCGAGGGGGAGCAAGAGGAGGAAGAGCAGTATGCCAAGCGTGGGGAGGTATCGGCGGATCATGCCTCTCTATGCAGGGGCTGCAGGTGGCGGTGCCGCCAGCGCACCTCCCAAACCCGCAACGCTGCTTCGATCTGGACCGGAAGCGTCATCTTGGAATGGCCAGCACGCCGGTCCCGGAAGTAGATGGGGACCTCCAGGACGCGGTATCCCAGACGCTCGCTGACGTAGGCCATCTCTACCTGAAAGACGTACCCCTGGGACCGAATGCTTCCCAGGTCGATCCCCTCCAGTGCCCCCCGCCTCCAGGCCTTGAAACCGGCGGTGATGTCCCGCACCCGACAACCGAGGATCATCCGCGCGTAGAAGTTCGCCCACCAGGAGAGGATCTTCCGCCCCACCCCCCACCGCTCCTCCGTCCGCCCTCCGGTAGTATAGCGGGAACCGACCACGACGTCGTACTCAGGGATATGCTCGACCAGGCGGGGGACATCGTTGGGATCGTGGGAGAAGTCGCAGTCCATCTGCACCACCACGTCGGCGCCGTGGGCCAGCGCCCAGCGGAACCCGTCCACATAGGCCCGCCCCAACCCACGGAGTCCACTCCGATGGAGGACAAAGAGTCGACCCGGGTTCTCCGCCGCCAGTCGATCCGCCACCTCGCCGGTGCCGTCCGGCGAGGCGTCGTCCACAATCAGGATGTCCAGATCGGGCACTCCCAGCCCCCACAGGGCCCGTGCCATTGGCTCGACGTTCTCCACCTCGTTGTACGTGGGGATCACCACGGTCACCTTCATCGCTCGCCCCTCGCGAAACAAAAGGGCGCGGCCATCCAAGGGCCGCAGCCCAGCACACCCCGCCAACGGCGGATCCGATCAGGCAGGCGGGAGGGAGGCCTTGATCAACTGGCGCAGGGCTTCCACGTCCTGCGCAGTCGTGGGCCCGGTGAGGAGACCGAAGTGGATGGAGAGCTGGGGCAACGGACTACCGTTCTCCCTCTTTCCGGCATCCCAATCCGCCCGAGGGTAAAAGAAGGCCACGGCTTCCTGGAGGCGTGCTCTCAGCACATCCTGCAGCCGCTGCGCGTGCTCCGGCGCGGTGATCAGGACGAAGGAGGTGTCGTCCAATTGACCGACGAACGTCTCCTCGCCGATCTCCTCCTGAACGGTCCGCCGGATGATCAGAGCCACCGCCCGCAACACGTCGTCGCGGGCCACAAATCCGTACATGTCGGCAAACGGCTCCAGGCCATCCATCCCCACGGCCACGACAGCCCATCGGGGCTGCTTCATCAGCCGATGGAGATGCTCATCCACCGCGGAGGCATACGGCAGGCCGGTCACCGGGTGAGCCACCGGTCGCTCATCCGACCGACGCAGAATGTTGCGCACCCGCAGGCGGAGCTCCTGCACGTCGAACGGCTTGGTGATGTAATCGACCGCGCCCAACTCCAAGCCGGTGAGCCGGTCCCCCCGGTCTCGCTTTTCGGTGAGGAAAACGATGGGGATATTGGCGGTCCGCCAGTGCCCGCGTAACTGACGACAGACCTCATACCCATCGATATCGGGCAGGCGGATATCCAGCAGGATCACATCGGGCAGGACCTCTTGGACGAACGTCAGCGCTTTCTTCCCCTCGTCCACAGTCGAGACCAGGTATCCCTGGGAACTGAAGTAGGTCTCCAGCATCTCGGCGGTGTTGGGCTCGTCCTCGACGATCAGGATGTGATGCGACTTCATCGGTCTTCCCGCCTCGGTCAGCCGATCGGTTCCTTGTAGATCGCGTAGGTGCAGATGTCACCGCCTGCCGCCACGCACTCGATCTCGTCCACGCGGAACTTCCGACCGCCGCTGACCCAGTGGAGACCTTCTTCAATGACCCCCATCCCGGCAAAGCAGATCGGCCGGTCCGCCTTTCGCCCCCAGCAGACCGGGCAGGGGTTCATCGTGTAGGTGTAATACTCGCCCTTGTCCTCGACTGTGCTGACCTGATCGCTGAACTGGGTGAAGATCTTGGCCAGCGCAGGTAGGCCCGCCTTCAACTTGGCGCTAAGGGGAAGGACGCGGAAGGCCAGATCGCTGACGCCGGCCAGGGGGCCAAATCCGGGCAACCCACGGGCGAACGCCGCCCGCCCAGCACGCAGCTGAAGACCCCGCCCACCGCGAGGGCCGTACATCTCCTCCAACGCCCAGTTGAGGGCGGAAAAGTCGGCGAAATCGAACTCCTTGTCGAAGTTATCCGGGGGATAGTTGTCAATCAGGTGAGAGAGACCCGCCAAGTTGAGGATGGCGTTCAGCCCATTCTTCCCCATCACCTCTTCCAGGGCTTCGATGTAGATCCGGGCCAACTTGTTTGGATAGTAGTACCCGCTGGGCTCGATCCGTCTCACGTTGCTCCTCCTGCGATTCTGAGTGTGCGGGAGATCTGCCTGGACTACAGGATATCCGCCAGGTCCTCGGCGGCGCGGCGCATCTCCAAGAAGACCAGCCCCAGTTTCGCGCCCGCGCGGGCCAGAACGGTCAACACGGCCTCTTCGCCGACGGCGGTGAGAAGCACGTACCCTCCTTCACCCTTGACGTATACCTCTTCCAACGTCCCCCGCCCCAGCTCGCTGGCGATCCGCTCACCCAGGGAGAGCATGGCCGCGGACATTGCGGAAACCCGATCCTCCTCTACCCCAGCGGGGAGAGCCGAGGCAATCGTCAGCCCGTCCACACTGACAACGGCTGAGGCCTCGATGTCCACGGTGCTCATCTGGAGTTCCCTCAGCCGATCCACCATCCGCTCGGTCCGAGATTTTGCGCCCATACTTCGCTCCTTGGTCGGAATGGTGCAAAAAATATCCCCAGGCAGGTTCAGAGATTACCACATTTACCACCCCTTGTCAAGCACTCTCGCCTGGGGTTTGGACGAGAGTTCGAACGTACCCAATCCACCCGGCCGTAAACAGGCGGGGCTGGCGGGAGATCGGCCTGGCTCC
>DUEL01000073.1 GCA_011192125.1 Thermoflexia bacterium | reverse complement strand
GGGGATGAAACGGTGGCCGTCCACGTTGACGCCGGGGATGGCGACGAAGAGGTCACCGGGGCGGACGCGGCGGGAGTCGGCCTGGATGCCGGAGACCTCCACGTCGGAGCCGACCCGGCTTAGCACGGTGGGTAGTGCGTCCAACAGCCGAACGAGGCGCATTGTGTCTCGCTTGACCCACCACAGGGACACAGAGGACACAGAGGCTCTTAGAACTTGAGAAATCTCTGTGTCCTCTGTGTCTCTGTGGTCTGTAATCGTAACCGCAGAGAACGCAAAGGACGCACCGAGTTTGTGGACTTCTGCGTCCTCTGCGTCCTCTGCGGTTGGAATCCTGCCCGCGCAGATTTACGCCAGGGTCTCGCGGAGTTGCTCCAATTGTCCGGCGAAACTGCCGTCGACGACGCGGTCGCCGATGCGGACGACCAGCCCGCCCAGGATCTGGGGGTCTACCTCGAAGGAGACCTCCACCTCATCTCCCAGCCGGGCGGTCAGTTCCCTGCGGATGGTCTCCTTTTCCGCCTCGGTGAGGGGGACAGCGCTGGTGACGGTGACGGGGCCGTCGGCCCGCTCTACCCCCTCGGGTAACACCTCCACCCGGCCCTCGCGGATGCCGCTGAAGAAGGCGTCCACCAGGGCCCGCTGCCGCTGCTCGTCCAGCGCTTCGCCGATCAGCTTGTGCGCTGCGGCGATGGCGAGGGCGGCGATCTCCTCCCGCACCTGACCGAGGATCTGCGCCCGCTCCAGCTCTGCCTCTTTTCGGGCCGTCGCGCGGATGCCTTCTGCCTCCTCTCGCGCCTGGCTCAGAACCTTCTCGGCCTCCTCGCGGGCTTTGCGTCGGGCCTCGGCCAGAATTCGATCCGCCTCAGCCCGCGCCTCGGTCAGGATCTCCTCCCGCTCTTCCTCCGCCCTGGCCCGCGCCTCCTCGGCGGCCTTGGCATCCTCGAGCCCCTTCTGGATGCGCTCCTGGCGCTCCTTGAGCATCTTCTGCAGCGGTTTGTACGCAACCGCGCGCAGAATGACCACCAGGACTATGAAGTTGACGATCTGTGCCAACAGGATCCACGGATTGATCCCCAGCCTTTCCATACTCTGCTCCCACCGCTCACACTACGAAGAGCAAGATCAGCGCGATAACCAGCGCGTAGATGGCGATGGCCTCAGCGAACGCGATCGCCAGGATCATGTTGGTCAGAATGGTCCCCGACGCGTCGGGGTTGCGCCCGATGGCCTGCGTGCCGCCCAACCCGGCCAGGCCAACACCGATGCCAGGGCCGATCGCTCCCAGCCCGATGGCCAGTCCGGCCGCCAGCAGTTTCCAGAAGGTCATGTCCAGGCTTCCCAGCACGTTCTCCATAGTTCCTCCCCACACGTTCTAAGTTTAGTGAGCACCGTGGTCCGCCGTCGCAACAGCGATGAAGGCCGCCGTCAGCATCATAAAGACGAAGGCCTGGATAAACCCTACGAAGACTTCCAGAAGGTAGAAGATCACCGGGGCCAGGAACGGCACCAGCGATGAGATCACTGCCAACAGAACCATACCGGCGAAGATGTTGCCGAACAACCGGAAAGCGAAGGAGATGATCTTGGTCACCTCGCTCATCCCCTCCAGCAGGCCGACGACGAAGTCCATAATCCCCATCGCCCCGCCGTGCTTCAGGGCGCGGATGTTGATAAACCGGTTGAAGTATCCCCATCCCTGTTCTTGGACGGCATAGACCTGGGTCATAAAGACGGAGACCAGGGCCAGGGCCAGGGGGACGTTCAGATCCGTGTTAGCCGCCCGCAGGAAGGGAACGAGGGTGTAGTGGCCTTCCTCACTGGTCAGCATCTGGATTGGTCCCAGCGGGACCACTTTGAGCCCGTGCGCTCCTTCGGGGACTTCTTCGATGATGCCGATACTCTCAAAGCCAGGGAACAGTTCGATCCAGTTGGCCACGAGGATGAAGATAAAGAACGTGATCAGGAGCGGAGCCATCCTCTCGGCCCGCTCGCCCAACACATCCCGCAGAAGGCCCGACACGCCTTCGAAGATCCACTCCACCACGTTCTGCACACCGCGCGGGACCCACGCCTCAGGCCGGCCGGCACGGATGTACCGAGTCCCCGCCACCGCTCCGACGATCAGGATGAGGTCGGCGATGAGGGTACCCAGCAGCGAGTTGGGGATGCGCACCGGGCCGATGTGGAGGAACTCGGCCGGCATCTGAATGTGGGGCTGTACCACGCTCCCCATTGTGTCTTTGATGGCCTTGATGGCACCCGTGGCCCCTTTGCTCGTCACCGGGCTGAGCACGCAGGAAAAGAGACACAGACCTATCGCCAGGAGTATCACGAGTACAGTGCCGACTTTTCTCATACCTCGTCCTCTTCAAGAGTTTTCTCTGGGGGAGATTGTATTCTCCGAGCGGTCTTCAGCGCTACGTATACCACCAGGGCCAGACTCACGGGGATGCTGCCCAGCACTAGCCCCAGGGTGAGCCAGGGACGGGTGCCCAGTGTCTTGTCTAACCACAGACCTAGCGCCAGCGCGCCTAGAATGACCACCACCGTGAGGCAGCCGATCTGGGCCACCCCCTCGGCGATGATCGCCCCTTCCCGCCAGCTCAACCCCCTGGGTTCCCTCTCCGCCCCCGGCCTGGGTTCCTCCATACGCTACTCTATCCCTTGCAAGGTGCAAGGATTATACCCGAAACTGCCCCCAGCGCAACCTTCGATCCCTAACCACCCGATCGCCCGTTAGAACCACGCCCCACTCGCTCTCCACACCCAGTTGAACACCGGCGCGGCGAGCACACCCAGGATGACGATCGCCGCCATCGTGAAGCCCAGCACCCAGCGGGAGGGGACCGGGATCGGCACTGGTTCTTCCTCCTCCTCGGACCGGCGCTCGAAGACCACCTTGGCGACGTTCAAGTAGTAGTAGAGGCTCACGATCACGTTCAGCACGCCGATCACGACCAGGGCGATCAACCCGCTTTGCACCGCCCCGGCGAAGAGGATCAATTTCCCGATGAAGCCGGCGAAGGGCGGCACACCTCCCAGGGAGAAGAGCGCCAGCATCAGGCCCCAGGCCAGGAACTTCGACCGGCGGCTCAGCCCGGCAAAACTCTCGATGTCCTCGCTGCCGGTCAGGTTGGAGACCAGAACCACGGTAGCGAAGGCGGCGATGTTGGTCACGGTGTAGATGATCAGATAGAAGGCTGCCGCTGCGATCCCCAGTCGTGAGGCCGCAGCCACACCGATCAGGATGTATCCCGCCTGGGCGACGCTGGAGTAGGCCAGCATCCGCTTGATGTTCTTCTGCCAGACGGCGAAGATGTTCCCCAGCGTCATCGTCACCGCCGAGATGGCGACCATCAGGGCCACCCACTCCCCGCCCAGCGAGGGGAAGATGAAGCGGAACGCGCGCAGCATCACCGCGAACCCGGCCGCCTTGGAAGCCACTGAGATGAAGGCGGTTACCGGCGTCGGGGCTCCCTGGTACACGTCGGGGGTCCAGAAGTGCATCGGGACCATTGCCACCTTAAAGCCAAACCCCACCAGCACCATCAGGAAACCGACCATCGCCAGGGAGAAGGGGGCTTCCCGCAACGCTGCGGCTACCTCCATATAGCCAGTCCCGCCGGTCAGCCCGAAGAGCAGGCTCAGGCCGTAGAGCATCACCGCCGAGGTGAACGCCCCGAACAGCATGTACTTCAGCCCAGCCTCGGCCGAGAAGGTGTCCTCTCGCAGGTAGCCCACCAGGACGTAGGCGCTGATGCTGGTCAGTTCCATCGCCACGTAGAGCATCACCAGGTTCTCGGCCACCGCCATCAGGCACATCCCCAACAGGGAGAACAGCAGCATCCCGTAGTAAGGCCCGTCCTGTCGCAGCGGCCGAAAGTCCATCGACATCAGCGCCACCAGAACGCCGCCTAGAAGGAACATGGCGCGGAACACCCGTCCCAACGGGTCGGCCCGGACCAGCCCGCCGAAGGCCGCCTCCTCTGGAACGGGGGCCAGGAGTGAGACCAGCAGCACGATGACCAGGCCAGCCGCTGTCCACACTCCCAGCGACCGCTTCCTCTCTGCGGGCAGGGCCAGATCGACGCCGAGGACGATCAGGGCCAGGATGAGAAGAAGGAGCTCCGGCAGGATCGTGAGAAGCCAGATCGCGTTGAAAACCGTCTCGCCGCCCACTTATGCACCTCCCAGAAGGGCCAATACCGACTGCACGCCGGATTGAACGATCGGGGTCACCAGGAAGGGGAAGACCCCGCCCAGGATCAGCACCGCCGACATCAGCACCAACGCCACCTTATCCAACGTACTGGTGCCCGGCAGGTCGGCGTACTTGGGGTTCAACTTGCCCAGGAAGACGTACTGCAGCGCGCGGAGCGTATAGGCCGCCGTCCCGACGATCCCCACCGCCGATATGATGGCGATCACCGGGTACCACGGGGCCAGGTCCGCCGCCCGCCAGAGGCCCAAGAAGACCTGCACCTCGGCGATGAAGCCCAGGAAGCCGGGCATCCCCATCGAGGCCAGGCCGGCGACGATGAAGCCCACCGCTGCCCAGGGGAGCCGCTGGACCATACCGCCCAGTTGCTTGATCTCCCGGATGTGGGTCCGATCGTACACCATCCCGACGACCGCAAAGGTCATCGCGGCGATGATCCCGTGGGCGAACATCATCGTCACCGCGCCGCTCCACCCCAGTTCGTTCAGCGACGCGAACCCCATCAGCACCACGCCCAGGTGAGCGACGCTGGCGAACCCGATGATGTATTTAAAGTCGGTGTGGACCAGGGCGACGAACGTGGCGTACACCACGTTCATCACCATCAGAAAGACCACGTAGGGCATCCAGAACCGCGCTCCCTCCGGTAGCAGGAGCACTGCCACGCGGAAGGCGGTGAACGCACCGACGTTCTTGAGAACACCAGCGTGGAGCATCGAGACCGCCGTCGGCGCCGCAGCGTAGCCGTCGGGGGACCAGGAGTAGAAGGGCCAGATGGAGGCCAGCACCGCAAAGCCCAGGAAGATGGGCAGGAACCAGGTCCGTTGGAAACTGACCGGGAGCGCCACCCCTTCCAGTTCTACCATGTCAAACGTGCCCAGGCCGGAGGTGAAGAAGATGGCCAGGATACCCACCACCGCTACCAGGCTCCCCAGCAGGAGGTACAGGGTCAGTTTCATCGCCCCGTACTCCCGCAGCGGCTTCCAGCCCCAGTTGACGATGAGGAGGTAGATCGGGAAGAGGACCAACTCGTAGAAGAGGACCAGGAGGAGGAGATCCAGCAACGCGAAGGCACCGAACACCCCCACGCCCATCAGCAGGAGGAGGGCGAAGAACTCCCGCGGTCGTTCGTCGATCCGCCAGGAGATGAGGACGGCGCAGAAGAGGAGGATGCCGTTGAGGAGGACCAGCATCACCCCCATCCCGTTGACGCCGACGTGGTAGGAGGAGCCGATGGCGGGGAACCACGGCACCTTCTCCACGAACTGGTACCCCCCCGCGCCTCGGTCGTAGGCCAGAAAGATCCAGATGGCCAGGACGAACGAGATGAACGAACCGGCGGCCGCCAGCACCTTTGGCTCCGTCTGCCGATCCTTGGGCAGGAGGAGGATCAACACGGCGGCTACCGCCGGAGCGAAGATGATCACGCTGAGAACCGGGAACTCCATAGCCACCTCACTTTCCACCGGCTATCCGATCAGCCGCAACACCGCGGCGTTGAACAACTCGATCAGCCAGGAGGGCCACACGCCGATGACGAACATCAGCACCATCAACGGGGCCAGAGCGATCGCCTCCCGGGCGTTGATCTCTTTCATTCCCTCCCACCGGGGGTTCAGCGGCCCCAGGAGGACCTTCTGAATGGTCCACAGCAGGTAGGCCGCGGTGAACACCAGACCGAGCGTCGCCAGGGCCGTGACCAGGGTGAAAATCGGCCAGGCCCCCCGGAAGACCATGAACTCGCTGACGAAGCCGTTCAGCCCCGGGAGCCCCAGGGAGGCCATCGTGCAGAAGAGCAGGATGCCGCCGTAGGCCGGCACCACCACCCCCAGCCCGCCGAACTCCTTCAGGTTGCGGGTGTGGGCCCGCTCGTAGACCACGCCCACCAGGGCGAACATCGCCGCGGCGGTGATGCCGTGGTTGAACATCTGAAGGACCGCCCCGTTGGTCGCCAGGGCCACGTCCGTGCGGAAGAGATCCCGCGCCGGCCCGTCGAGCCCCAGCGCCCATGCGGCCACCGCGATCCCCAGGACCACGAAGCCCATATGGCCCACCGAGGAGTAGGCCACGAGCCGCTTGAAGTCGTCCTGGCCCAGCGCGGCCAGCCCACCGAAGATCGCCGCGCCCAACCCCAGCAGCGCCAGTACCCAGGCGAACTGGGCCGCCTGGGCCGGGAACAGGGGCAGCACCAGCCGCAGGAAGCCGTAGGCCCCCAGTTTCAGCAGCACCCCGGCCAGGATCATCGAGCCAGCGGTGGGGGCCTCGGTGTGGGCGTCCGGCAGCCAGGTGTGGAAGGGCCAGATGGGGACCTTGATGGCGAAGGCGATGGTGAAGGCCCAGAAGCCAATGGTCTTGATCACCGTGATCGGCAGGCCGAAGAGGGAGCCAGTGAAAGTCGGCCAGAACTCCCGCAGCCGGACGATGTCGAAGGTCCCCGCCGTCAGCCCGATCACCTGGATCGCCAGGAACAGCCCCAGCGACCCGAACATCGTGTAGAGCATAAACTTGAAGGCGGCGTAGGTCCGTGCCGGGACCTTGAACTGGCCCCACAAGACCCGCTCCCCCTTCTCGCTTCCCCATCGGTTGATCAAGAAATACATCGGCACCAGGCCGATCTCCCAGAAGAGGAAGAAGATCAACAGGTCCAGCGCCACGAAGACCCCCAGCATCCCCATCTCCAGCATCAGGAAGAGCGCGAAGTAGGATCGCACGTTCTCCTTGATACTGAAGGAGATCAAAAGCGCCAGGGGGGTCAGCAGGGTGGTGAGCAGGACCATCACCAGGCTGATCCCATCGATCCCCACGTGGTAGGAGGAGCCGACCTGGGGGAACCAGACCAGGTGTTCCTCGAACTGGAACCCGGCTGCGTCGGGCTGGAAGTTGGCCCAGAGGACCAGGGAGAGCCCGAAGGGGATCAGGCTGATCAGGAAGGAGACCCACTTGATGAGCCGTTCCTGATCCCTGGGCAGGATCGCCACCAGCGCGGCCCCGACCAGGGGGATGAAGGTGATCAGCGTCAGCAGGTGCTCGTGGATGAACTCCATTCGACTTCCCCTCCAAGCCTAGAAGAACAGGATATACAGCAGGGCGAAGGCACACAGGAACATCAACACCTGCAGCAGGTAGTGCTGGACCTGACCGGTCTGGAGGACCTGGCGCAGCTCCCGCCCGGTGGCTCCGACCACCTTCGCCGAGCCGTCCACCACACCACCGTCGATCACGTAGGTGTGAACCCACCGGTTGGCGATGCCGAGGATTTCACCGAGGCGGGCGATCCCGTGCAGGATGCCGTCGATCAGCCCGCGATCGAACCAGCGGAAGACCGCACCGGCCAGCCAGACGGTGGGGCGGATGAAGACGAAGTGGTACAGTTCATCGATGTAGTACTTGTTCTTCAACACCGTGTGCACCGGCCCCAGCCAGCGGGCCAGCGGGTCGGTCTCGCCGGCCTTGAGGGGCCGCCGCCCGTAGACCAGCCAGCCCAGCGTCAGGCCGCCCAGCGCGGCGACGACCGAGATCGCCAGCGGCACGGGGTTGAACGACTCTGGCCCGGGCAGGTGGTGCAGGAGTTCGCCCACGGTCGCGCCGACGAAGTGGTGGAACCAGTTGTACCCGATCAGTTCGCCCAGGACCGGGAACTCCTCTGGCACGCCCACGAAGCCAAAGAAGAGGGCGAAGAGCGCCAGCACCACCAGCGGCCCGGTCATCACCCAGGGAGTCTCGTGGGCGTGTTCGGCGTGCTCCCCGCGCGGCTCGCCCAGGAAGGTCAGACAGATCTGCCGCATCGTGTAGAAGGCGGTCAGGAGCGCGCCCGCCGCCAGCACCCAGAAGACCACCGGGTTGAGGTGCCAGGCGTAGGCCAGGATCTCGTCCTTGCTCCAGAAGCCAGCGGTGAGGATGGGGAACCCGGAGAGGGCAAACCCGCCGATGAGGAAGGTCCAGAACGTGACCGGCATCCGCTTCCGCAGGCCGCCCATCTCCATCATGTCCTGCTCATGGTGGGCGCCGATGATGACCGAGCCGGAGCCCAGGAACAGGAGTGCCTTGAAGAAGGCATGGGTGACCAGGTGGAAGGCCGCCGCCACGTAGGCTCCGATCCCCAACGCGGCCACCATGTAGGCCAACTGGCTGATGGTGGAGTAAGCCAGCACCCGCTTGATGTCGTCCTGCGCCACGGCGATGGTGGCGGCGAAGAAGGCGGTGAATGAGCCGATGATCGCCATCGCCACCATTGGCGGGGTGCCGACCGCCCCCTCCATCCCCACCGCCAGCAGCGGGAACATCCGCACCACCATATAGACGCCCGCCGAGACCATCGTGGCGGCGTGGATCATCGCGCTGACCGGCGTGGGGCCCTCCATCGCGTCCGGCAACCAGACGTGGAGGGGGAACTGGGCCGACTTCCCCACCGTCCCGGCGAAGAGGAGCAGCCCCACCGCCGCCGCCACCGAGAGGCCGGAGATCACCGACGGCGTGACCGCCAGTTCGTGGAGCACCGCCTCGTCCCGCAGGATAGCGGCGAAACTGAGCGTCCCGGTCTGACTGTAAAGGTAGGCGATCCCCAGGAGCATGATCACGTCGCCGATCCGGGTGGTAAGGAACGCCTTGATCGCCGCCCGGTAGGCGGAGGGTTTCTCGAACCAGAAGCCGATGAGGAGGTAGGAGCAGAGCCCCATGATCTCCCAGAAGATGAAGAGCATCAGGAGGTTGTCGGCGACGGTCAGCCCCAGCATGCCGGTGGCGAAGAGGCTGATGTAGGCGAAGAAGCGGCTGTAGCGGGGGTCGCCGTGCATGTACCCCACGCTGTAGATGAAGATCGCCAGACAGGTGATGGAGACAAAGAAGAGGGTGATCGCCGTCAGCGGGTCGACCATCACCCCCATTGAGAGCACCTCGTCCCCCGAAGGAAGCCACGGTACCTGCACGGCGATGGGGTGCTCGTAGAGCGCTTCCCCTCCCCAGCCGATCACCGTCCAGAAGACGATCTGAGCCATCAGGAACGAAAGGGCCATCGCGCCGATGGCGATGGAGTGGCTCAGCCGCTTCCATCGATTGAAGAAAAGGACGATGAAGGCAAAGGCCAGGAAGGGGGGTAGAGGGATCAGGACCGTCAGAATCTCCAGGAGTTGGCGGATCGTCATACTCGTTCACCTCTACAAGGTCGCAGAGTCGCAGGGGCGCAGGGCTGCGCGCTTCCTCGCGACGTACCTCACCATTTCAACAGGTTGATCTCGTCCACGTCCACCGTCTCCCGGTTCCGGTAGATGGAGACGATGAGGGCCAGCCCCACCGCTACCTCGGCGGCGGCGACTGCGTAGACGAAGGCGGCGAACGCCTGCCCCACCGCGGCCTCCGGCTGTGTGTACCGCCAGAAGGCCAGCAGGTTGATGTTCACCGCGTTCAGCATCAGTTCGATGCCCATCAGGATCGAGATGGCGTTGCGCCGCGCCAGCACGGCGTAGAGGCCCACGCAGAAAAGGGCGGCTGAAAGGACTAGGTACCACTGCAATGGAACCATTATCGCTCCCTCACGATCGTCACTGCACCGATCAGTGCCATCACCAGAAGGACGGAGGCGACCTCGAACGGGAGGGCAAACCCCTCCGGATCGACCAGGGTCAGCCCGAGCCGGTTGAGGCTGTCTGCCGGGGCGGCCGCTGTCGTCGTCGCCCACGGGTGTTGCCAGACCAGCCAGGCCAGCACGACCAGGAGGGCCGCTGCCAGCAGCCCGGCGAACCACCACTGGTCGTTGACCCGGGGGAGTCGCTGCCGCATCATCCCGCGGGTGAGCATGATCGCGTAGATGATGAGGACGCCGATCGCCCCCATGTACACGAACAACTGGGCAGCGGCGAAGAACGGTGCTTCCAGCAGGACGTAGAGCCCGGCCACGCCGAAGAAGGCCAGCAGCATCCACAGGGCTGCGTGGAAGACCTTCCGGGCGGTCACCATCCCGATCGCCGCTCCCAGCGCGATCGCGCCGAAGAGGAAGAAGAGGACCTGCTGCACCGTCATGCGGACACCTCCACCTCACCGACCTGGGCCGCTCGCCACGTTTCCCGACGGCGCTGCTCCCGCCGCTCCAGCGCCGCCAGGATCCCCCAGGTCGCCAGGAAGATCCCCACGTTCGTCATCAGGAGGATCCCCGCCCGCGTCCAGGTCGACACTCCGCCGGGGAACCATTCGGTGATCCCCTTGTTCACCAGGCCGATGACGCACAGGTTCGCCAGCGCCAGCGGGACCAGGAACTTCCAGTTGAAGGCCAGCATCTGGTCGATCCGCAGCCGGGGGAACGTGATCTGGATGAACATCCACAGGAGCAGCATCAGCCCCATCTTGAGCAGGAACCAGACCGTGCCCAGGATGGGGGCCTGCTCCACCCACGGCCCGCGCCAGCCCCCGAGGAAGAGCGTGGCGAAGAGCGCGGCTACCGCCGTCGAGTTCATGAATTCGCCCAGGTAGAACATGCCGAACTTCATCCCGCTGTACTCGATGAAGTAGCCGCACACCAACTCCGATTCCGCCTCCAGCAACTCGAAGGGGCGGGCGTTGACCTCCGCCATGCTCGCCAGGAAGAAAATGAACGCCGTCACCGGCAACTGGAACAGGAGGGGGATCTCCTGCTGCCCGACGATCTCCTGCATCCGCAGGGAGCCGGTGACCATCACCACCGTCAGGACGGCCAGGAGCTGGGGGATCTCGTAGCCGATCAGTTGGGCCACCGAGCGGAAGGCGCCCACGGTGGCGTATTTGTTGTTGGAGGACCAGCCGGCCATCAGGAAGACGACCAGCGCGGCCGAGGAGAAGGCCAGGATATAGAAGATGCCGATGTTCAGGTCAGACCCGATCAGCCGAGGACCGAAGGGCATCACCGCCCAGGTGGCGATGGAGGCGAAGACGACCAGGATGGGAGCGAGGTTGTAAGGGATCAGGTCGATGCCCTGGGGACGGATGTCCTCCTTAGTTAGCATCTTGATAGCATCGGCGAAGGTCTGAAGGATGCCGTACGGCCCGGCCCAGGTGCCGGAACTGTTGGGACCCAACCTCCCCTGCATCCGAGCGGCGACCTTCCGGTAGGCCCAGATCAGGAAGACCACCACCATTAATGGAAAGAAGGCGACCACCAACGCGCCGATCGCCTTCATGATCAGGGAGACCCACGGGTCGACCAGCCCTGCGCCGAGCAATAGCCCTCGGATCCAGTCGCCGATGTTGACGATCGCATCGGCCAGGAAGGCCAGGAAACGGGAAAGGGATTCCATACAGCAGACCTCCCGATTCAGACGTTAAGGGCCCCGGGGACGAGAGGCCTACCCCAAGGCCGATCCAACCCTACATCCACTCCAGCGCGCCCTTCTGCCAGGCGTAGACCAGGGCCGCGGCCAGCAGCGCGATGAAAAGCACCCCCTCCAACACGGCGTAGAGGGGGAGCCAGTTGTAGACCAACGCCCATGGGAAAAGGAAGACCGCTTCCACATCGAAGATGAGGAAGACGAGGGCGAAGATGTAGTATTGGGCCTTGAACTGGACCCAGTTCTCACCGTGAGGCTGGAGACCGCATTCGTAGATCTCGCTTTTGCGGGGGTTGGGCCGCTTCGGCCTGAGGAGCCACGCCAGGCCAATGAGCACGACCGGGAGGAAGAGGGCCACGACCAGCAAGACGCCGACGAAGATGAACTGTTCGAGCAAGGACGTCCTCCTTGTTCGTAGTGGATCAGGACTGTCTGTGGCTCAAAACGCTGCTATTGTATCACAATTTTTCCAGAAGGCAACAATCGAAGCACCTGACCTTTGGACAGGAGCTCGGACATCGGGTGTGAGACTCCCTCTCGGCGGGCCTGGCACCGGCCTGAAGATCTGGTGCCAGGCCGATT
>DUEL01000072.1 GCA_011192125.1 Thermoflexia bacterium | reverse complement strand
GAGTTCCCCCTGCGAGGGGGTGCCGGGTGAGGCCGGATCTGCTCCTCGTCAACGGCCGCATCCGCACGCTGGACCCCCGTCGCCCGCTGGCCTCCGCGCTGGCGGTGGCCGGGGGGCGGGTCGTCGCCGTCGGCGGGGAGGACCTGCGGGACCTGGCAGGGCCGGGCACGCAGGTGTTCGACCTGGGGGGCCGCACCGTCCTCCCCGGCCTGACCGACGCCCACATCCACCTGGGCTGGTTCGCCCTGGGGCTGCGGGAGGTGGACCTGCGGGACTGCCGGTCGCTAGGGGAGATGCTGGACCGGGTGGCGGAGCGGGTCCGCACGACCCCGCCCGGCGAGTGGGTGCTGGGGCGGGGATGGGATCAGGAACAGTGGCCGGAGCCCCGCTTCCCGACAGCGGCCGACCTGGACCGGGTCGCCCCCCACCACCCGGTGGCGCTGACCGCCAAGAGCGGCCACGCGCTGGTGGCGAACAGTTTGGCGATGCAGGAGGCCGGCGTCGGGGCGGAGACCCCCGATCCGGAGGGCGGGCGCGTCGAACGGGACCTCTCCGGCCGGCCCACGGGTCTCTTCCTGGAGGAGGCGATGGAGTTGATCCGGCGGGCCGTCCCGGAGCCGGACGCCCAGGCGGTCGCCGGCGCGCTGCCGGAGGCGTTCGAGCGGGCCTGGCGGGTGGGGCTCACCTCCGTCCACCAGATGGGCGACCTGACCACCTTCGACGCCCTCCAGCGGCTCCGCGACCGGGGCGCGCTGGGGCTGCGCGTCGTGCAGTACCTCCCCGTCGAAGCGTTCGACCACGCGTTGGCACTCCACCTGCGGGCAGGGTTGGGGGACGACTGGCTGCGCGTCGGCGGGGTCAAACTCTTCGTCGACGGCGCGCTGGGCCCCCGCACGGCGGCGATGCTGGCCCCCTACGAGGGGGAGCCGGACAACCTCGGCATCCTCACCCTCGACCGGGAAGCGCTGGAGGACCTGGCCCGCCGGGCCGTCGGAGGAGGGCTCCCCCTGGCGGTCCACGCCATCGGCGACCGGGCCAACCGGATGGTGCTGGACGTGCTCGGCGGGGTCGGCGGGCCGGGCCTGCGCCACCGCATCGAGCACGTCCAACTGCTCCATCCCGACGACGTGGGACGGCTGGCCGCGTTGGGGGTCGTCGCCTCGATGCAGCCGATCCACGCCACGCAGGACGCGCCGATGGCTGACCGGTACTGGGGGGACCGGTGCGCCACCGCCTACGCCTGGCGGAGTCTGCTGGACGCCGGGACGGTGCTGGCCTTCGGGTCGGACTGCCCTGTGGAGGACCTGAACCCCTTCCTGGGCATCCACGCCGGTGTCACCCGCGCCCGGCCCGACGGGTACGGCGGCCCCGATGGGTGGCATCCCGAGCAGCGGATCACCGTCGAAGAGGCGGTGCGGGCCTACACCTGGGGCGCGGCCTACGCGGCGGGGATGGAGGATCGGCTGGGGCGGCTGGCGCCGGGGTATCTGGCCGACCTGATCGTGCTGGACCGGGACGTCTTCGCCTGCGACCCCGACGCCATCCCTGAGACGCGGGTGGTGGGCACGATGGTCGGCGGGCGGTGGACGGTGGGAGGGTGACGGTTCACCGCCTGCTTCCTACGTCGTGCATCCTGCGTCCTGCCTTTTGTCTAGAACCTTCTCCCTGTACCACTCCCAGAACCGCCGCATCCCCTCGGCCACGGAGGTAGTCGGATTGTAATCGAGCAGGGCGCGGGCTTTGGAGATGTCGGCGTAGGTGATGGGGGGCTCGCTGGGCGGCGCGGGCGGGGTGGTCATCCGGGCCGGTTTCCCCACCAGTTCCTCGATCAGTTCGACGAAGTCGGCCATCCGCACCGGCTCGCCGCGCCCCAGGTTGATCACCTCGTACCCCATCGGCCGGTCCACCGCCGCCACCACCCCGGCGACGATGTCGTCGATGTAGGTCCAATCCCGGTGCATCTCTCCCCCCTCGTAGAGGGTGAAGGTTCGGTCGTGGACGATGCAGTCGGTGATGTGGTAGGGCATCATATCGGGCCGGCCACGGGGGCCGTAGACGGAGAAGAAGCGGAGGGCGGTGAAGGAGAGGCCGAAGAGGTTGTGGTAGGCGTGGCCCATCACCTCCCCGGCGATCTTCGTGGCGGGGTAGGGGGCCAGGGGGCGGCCCAGCGGGTCGTCCTCCCGGAAGGGAAGCCGGTCCGTCCGCCCGTACACCGACGACGTGGAGGCGAAGACGAAGTGGGGTGTGCCGGCCTTGCGGACCCCTTCCAGCAGGTTGACCGTGCCGCGGACGTTGACCTCGACGTAGAGAGGGGCGCGTTCGATGGAGTAGCGGACCCCGGCCATCGCTGCCAGGTGGACCACGGCGTCGAACCGGCCCTGGGTGCAGATGCGCTCCATCGCCTCCGCGTCGCGCAGGTCGGCCTCGTGGAGGGTGAAGCGGGGGTGGGAGAGGAGCAGGGCGACGTTGGCCCGCTTGCGGGCGGGGCTGTAGTAGTCGTTGAAGTTGTCCAGCCCGGCAACGGTGTCCCCCCGAGCGAGGAGCGCTTCCGCGACGTGGCTGCCGATGAAGCCTGCGGCACCGGTGACGAGGATGCGCATCGGTTTACCTCATTACCAGACCGGTCGAACGTCCTGGATGTTCAACTGGAGCCTTCGCTCCCCGCGGAACTCGTTGACCTGGAGGTGGTAGGCGATGTCTACGTAGTCCGGCAGGTGATCGGCCCAGTCTCCTTGCCGGAAGGCGATGCCGTCCCAGACGGTGTTGCCGTCGGAGAGGAGGAGCTTGAGGTGGGCACCGTCGCTGCCGACGGCCCGCTGGTGGCGGACCCGGACGTGGCGGCTGGCGAACAGAGGCTCCGGGTTGCCTTCGCCGAAGGGGCGCAGGTCCTGCAGGGCCTTCCATACCTGCCCGTTCATCTCCCGCAGCGGTACCTCTGCGTCGACCTCCAGCGTCGGTGTGAGATCGACGTCCCTCAGCGCTTCCTCCGCCAGATCGGTCAGCCGGGCCTTCAGTTCGGGGAGGTCCGCCGTGCGGACCGTGAACCCGGCGGCGGCGCGGTGGCCTCCGTAGCGGAGCAGGAGGTCAGTGCATCTATCCAGCGCCTGGGTGATGTGGAACTCCGGGATGGAGCGGGCCGATCCCCGGCTTTCTTCCACTCCCTGTTCGACGACGACCGCCGGGCGGTAGAACTCCTCGGCCAGGCGGGAGGCGACTAGGCCGACGACGCCGGGGGGGAAGGAGGGATCGGCGACGAACAGCAGGGGGCGGTCGATTCCCTCGGCGAGGACGGCCGCCCGCGCTTTTTCCAGCGCCTCGGCGGTCAGTTGTTGCCGCTGCCGGTTCAGTTCGTCCAGTTGTCGGGCCAGGTGCTCTGCCTCGCCGGGGTACTGGGCGGTGAGCAGTTGGTAGGCGATCTTGGCGTGGGCGATCCGACCGGCGGCGTTGAGCCGGGGGGCCAGCACGTAACCGATGGTCGTCGCGCTGACTTGGCCCTGGTGAACTCCTGTCAGGCGCATCAGCGCATCCAGCCCGGGCCGGGGAGCGGTGTTGAGCCGCTCCAGTCCTCGGATCACCAGCGCTCGATTCTCCCCGGTCAGCGGGGCCAGATCGGCCACGGTCCCCAGCGCGACCAGGTCCAGAAGATCTTCTTCTTCCAGTGGGGCCGACCCGGCCAGGGGGACCTGTCGGTTTGCCCGCAGGAGCGCCTGGGCCAGTTTGTAGGCCAGGCCGACGCCCGTCAGATGCTCGTAGGGATAGGGGCAGTCCGGCCGGCGGGGATTGAGCACCGCCACGGCCTCTGGGACCCGCGGGCCCAGCGTGTGGTGGTCGGTGATGATCACGTCCATCCCCAGCCGTCGTGCGTGGGCCACCTCCTCGGGGGAGCGGATCCCGCAGTCCACCGTGATCACAAGGCGGGCTCCCTTCCGCGCCAGTTCGGTCAGCGCGGGGCGGTTCAGACCATACCCTTCATCGACCCGGTGGGGGATGTATGGGTAGGTCTCCCCGCCGAGCGATCGGAGGGTCAGCACCAGGAGGGCCGTGGCGGTGATCCCATCGGCGTCGAAGTCGCCGTAGACGACGATCGGGACCCCGGCCCGGATCGCCTCCCGAACGTGGCTCACCGCCCGATCCATCCCTTGTAGGCGAAAGGGATTATCCGGCTCGAAGGGGCCTCTCAGGAAGGTGCGGGCTTCCTCCGCGTGTGTCAGCCCTCGGTTGTAAAGAACCTGCACGACCAGAGGGTGGACGTCCGAAAGGCGGCTCCGGTAGGACTCGGGAACAGGGGAAGCGATCCGCCAGCGCTTGGCTCGAGGCGGCACGACGATGCTACCTCCTAGGTGCTAGGTGGAATGGCGATAGACGATGGGCAAGAAAAGCCCCTCCCTTTAGGAAAATCGCAGGGGTGCCACTCCGGCACCCCGGCCAGCGTTGCCCTGGCGCGGTGTTCCTGGAGGAGGGGCTGTCTAGAGATGGAAGGGTGTTAGATCCACCCCTGGTTCTTACAGAAGTCCGTGAGCCAGGGGATGGTGACCCACTCGCCCTGGTACGCCTTCACGGCCAGGTAAATGGCGTAGATCATCCAGGCGACTCCCACGAAGCAGCCAACGACCACGAAACTGAGGATGAGGCTGAGTATCCAGCCCACGACGGCCAGAGCGAGGGATTGAACGGCATGATACTTGATGAAGGGCCGCTGTTTCTTGTCTTCCATCAGTAGTACGACAATGGCGACGGGCCAAAAGAGCCAGCTGAGCAAAGCCCATAGCTTGTCGTCATCGGTGATCTCGGGCGTGGGTTGAACGACTTCCTCGGCCATAGTCTCTCTCCTTTCCAATGGGATGGGACAACCGGTATGTGTTTTCTATTGTAGTGGTTTTGTGGGGGCTGTCAAGCGTGCGTTGCCCCCTTTGCTGCAGCGGCCTGGCGGCGGGTTGCGGCCAGTTCCCATACCACGACCAGCGGCACGGCGATAAAGATCGAGGAATAGGTCCCGCTGAGCATACCGACCAACATGGTGGAGATGAACGGGCGAATCGTCTCGCCGCCGAAGAGGATGATGGCGATCATCACGAAGATGGCGTTCAGCTGTGTGGCGAGTGACCGGTGGATGGTCTCCAAAATGGACCGGTTGGCGACCCGCTCGAACGGCTCCCCTCGGTAGCGCGGAAGATTCTCCCGGATACGGTCGAAGACCACGATGGTGTCCTGTACCGAGAAGCCGCTGACGGTGAGGATGGCGGTCAGAAATAGCGCGTCCACCTCCCAACCCTGGAGCACACCCATCAGAGCGTAGAACCCCAGGGCGATCAGGATATCGTGGAGCATGGCGATGATCGCTGCAGCGCCGTAGCGGAAGGCGTGGGGGACTCGGCGGAAGGACCACCAGATGAAGACGAGGATGATGATGGAGGCGACCAGCACGGCGATCCCCGCGGCCTGGGTAACCTCGGCGCCGATGATGGGGGAGACCGTCTCGTAGGTCAGCAGGTCCCGATCGACCGGCGCGACCTTCGTCTCCAGGTCTTCAAGGATGGCCTGGACCTGTTCCGGTGCAGCCTCTTTGGTGCGGATCTGCCACGTGTTGTCCTCTGGTTGTCCCAGTCGCTGTACGATCGCCTCGTCCAGCCCGTGGTCGGCAAAGACCTGGCGGATGACCGCTTCGTCGGCGGGGGCTTTGAAGTGGATGACGAACAGGCTTCCTCCGGTGAAGTCGATGCTCAGGCGGACCGGGGTCCCAAACTGGACCTGGCTTATGATCATCGCCACGATCCCCAGCAGGACGGCGATGGTGGACCCGATGAAGTACCATCTTCGTTTCTCGACGATGTTGAACATCTGCCCCCTCCTAGACCCCCAGCAACCAACGCTGGGATTGGATCCATCCTCCCGCCAGGTGGAAGACCGCGCGGATGAAGGTGCGGGTGACCACGACGGCGGTGAAGAGGTTGATCAGCGTGCCGATCGCCAGGGTGATGGCGAATCCTTTGACCATACTGGCGCCGAAGTTGGTGCCGAAGAAG
The DNA here is from genome assembly GCA_011192125.1 of Thermoflexia bacterium. Lineage (GTDB taxonomy): Bacteria > Chloroflexota > Anaerolineae > B4-G1 > DUEL01 > DUEL01. The sequence goes on along the minus strand of DUEL01000072.1, from coordinate 6,359 downwards.
TACAGAACGGCGCACACGATGAGGGTCGACGCCTGCGAGTCCCGGATCGAGGTCCAGGCTCGATCGAACCCCGCTTCGATGGCCGTCCGCAGGCTGCGCCCGGTTCGCAGTTCTTCCTTCATCCGCTCGAAGACCAGGATATTGGCATCCACTGCCATACCCGCCGAGAGGAGGAACCCGGCGATGCCCGGAAGCGTCAGCGTGACCGGGGCCAGTTTGTAGACGGCGAGGTTCAGCAGGGCGTAGATGAGCAGGGCGACGTCGGCCAGGCTGCCGGGGAGCCGGTAGTAGACCAGCATGAAGAGCAGCACCACGGAGAGGCCGACGATGCCAGCGCGGATGGACCGCTGGACGGAGATCTCACCCAGGGTCGGCCCGACGGTGCTCACCGTCTCCACCCGCAGCGGGACGGGCAACGCGCCGTAGTGGAGCTGGATGGCCAGGTTGCGCGCTTCTTCATAGGTGGCGTCTCCGAGGCGGATCGTCCCCCTCCCGTCAGGGATGGCCGATTCGATGACCGGGCAGGAGAGCACCCGCTTGTCCAGCACAATGCAGAGAGGGTAGTACCCCGGCTGCCCCGGTGGCGGGGCGTGGGCGGCGGTGAACTCGGCGAAGATCTTGGCCGCGTCGGGCTTCAGTTGGAAGGGGATCTCGTACTGATTCGTCTGGGTGCGGTCCAGCCCTACCTGCTCGAGGCCCGCCCCGGTGAGGATCGTCTGGTACACCGGTGCGCCGGGTGTCGTGGTGACCGGTGCGGTCGGCGAGATCGTTGCCGTGCCGGTGGGCGCGGTGGTGGGGGTGAGCGGGACGGTGGGAGTGAGGGACGTGCTCGGCGTCACCGGTAGCGTCGCCGTTGGAGTGGGGGTGAAGCCTGCGCGGGGTGGACCCAGCGTCGTCGTCACCACCGTCCCCGGTGGCAGGAAAGCACCGCCAGTAATGCCCGGCAGTTCGACGATGATACGGCGGTCCCCCTGGGCCTGGACCACCGCTTCGGTGAGGCCGAGGCTGTTCACCCGATCCTCGACGATCCGGCGGGCGGTCTCCATCGCCACCGGATCTACCTCCTGACCCGGCGGCAGGTCGGCGGCCAGGAGCACCTTGAGCCCTCCTCGCAGGTCCAGCCCGTAGCGGATCTGGATATCCCGCGCGTTCTCCGGTCGCCAGAAGAGGAGGTTCTCAAACCATGCCGGATGGTCGATGTTCAGGTCCACAAACAGGGCCAATCCGGCGAGGATGAGGATGAAGATCAGCAGAACGACATCTCGTTTGGTCATCTGTGCCTACCTTGGCTGAGATACGGCGCGATTATAATCAAGGGGAGGGCTTCTGTCAACCAGGCCACGAATGGAACACGAATACACGAATGCACAGCCTCTCGTGCATTCGTGTATTCGTGTCCTATTCGTGGCGGAATTTGTGTCCTTGTCCCAGACATGATAGAATGCCGCTCGTGGCACGCATCGTCTTTATGGGTAGCCCGGAGTTCGCTGTGCCGTCCTTGAAGGCGGTGGCACGGGCGTATCGGGTCGTCGGCGTCGTCACGCAGCCGGATCGGCCGGCGGGTCGGGGTGGACGCTTGCGTCCACCACCGGTAAAGGTTGCCGCCCAGGAACTGGGGGTGCCGATCTACCAGCCAGAGAGCCTGCGGACAACGGAGGCGGTGGAGCGGCTGGCGGCGTGGGAGCCGGACGTCGTCGTCGTAGCAGCCTTTGGGCAGATCCTTCCCCCTTCGATGCTCGATCTTCCGCGATATGGATGTCTCAACGTCCATGCTTCCCTTCTCCCCCGCTGGCGGGGTGCCGCTCCCGTCGCTGCGGCTATCCTGGCCGGCGACCCGGTGACCGGGGTAACGTTGATGAAGATGGACGAGGGTGTGGACACCGGTCCGATCCTCGCCCAGCGGGCGGAGCCCATCCGTCCCGACGATACCACCGGTTCCCTGACCGCTCGCCTGGCCCAGAAGGGGGCGGATCTGCTCTTGGAGGTCCTTCCCCTCTACTTGAACGGCGACCTGGTTCCACGTCCTCAGCCAGAGGAGGGCGTCACCTATTGCCGCCCACTGAAGAAAGAGGACGGCAGGCTGGATTGGACCCGGCCAGCGGTGGAACTGGAGCGGCGAGTGCGGGCGATGACCCCCTGGCCCGGGGCGTTCACTACCTGGGAGGGGAAACACCTGAAAGTGCTTCGCGCTGCGTTGCTGGCGGACTGGGAGGGAGTGGAGCCCCCTGGGACGGTGGTACCCGTGGGGAAAGGCGCGGCGGTGGTCGCTGGCGAGGGCGCGTTGGAACTGCTGGAGGTCCAATTGGCCGGGCGAAGGCCCCTCCCGATCGATGCGTTCCTACGAGGGCAGCGGGCATTCCTGGGGGCGATGTTAGGCTCTTGAAAAGTTGCGTTCCCCTTCGCAGGGGGCTATAATGGACGTTGGATGATGGGTTCGGTTGTCTTCATGTTCTCGGTTGGAGGAGGGAATGTCGGGTCACAGTAAATGGTCTACGATCAAGCGCAAGAAGGCGGCCGTCGACGCTAAAAGGGGGAAACTGTTCACCCAACTGTCGCGGGAGATCACCATCGCAGCCCGTGAGGGCGGGGGTAACCCCGAGGCCAACTTCCGTCTCCGCCTGGCGATCGACAAGGCGAAGGCCGCGAACATGCCCAAGGAGAACATCGAGCGGGCGATCAAGCGGGGGACGGGAGAACTACGCGGTGAGGCCTTGGAGGAGATCCTGTACGAGGCCTACGCACCCCACGGCGTGGCGCTGATCATCCAGGTCCTGACCGACAATCGGAACCGGACGGTGGCCGAGGTGCGCCGGGTGTTGACCCGTCAGGGCGGGACGATGGCCGAGGCCGGGGCTGTGGCGTGGCAGTTTGAGCGGAAGGGGTACATCGCCATCTCCCCCGACGGTGGGGACCCGGAGGCGGTCTTCGAGGCGGCCGTCGAGGCCGGGGCGGACGATGTGGTGATCTCGGACGATATGATCGAGGTCTTCTCGCCGCCGGAGACCTTCGCCGAGGTTCGACAGGCGTTGGAGGACCTGGGCGTCAAGTTCGAGACGGCCGAACTATCCTACGTCCCGAAGAACACCCTCCAGTTGGGCGAGGAGGAGACCCTCAAGGTGATGGGGGTCATCAACGCGCTGGAGGACCTGGACGACGTCCAGCAGGTGTATTCCAACCTGGACATCTCCGACGAGGTGATGGAGAAGTTCGAGGCGGCGTCCTGATGCGGGTTTTGGGGGTGGACCCCGGCACCGCGACCACCGGCTACGGGGTGGTGGAGGAGACGGTGGACGGCCTGCGGGCGCTGGCCTACGGGGTCATCACCACACCGGCCGGGAAGCCCCTTCCCCAGCGGTTGCGGACCATCTATCAGGAACTGAGCCGCCTGGCGCGCGAGTGGCAGCCCGACGCGGCTGCCGTGGAGGAGTTGTACTTCAGCGTCAACGTCCGCACGGCGATGAGCGTGGGGCAGGCGCGGGGGGTGGTGTTGCTGGCGATGGCGGAGGCAGGGGTGCCGGTGGCGGAGTACAGCCCCCTGGCGGTGAAGCAGGCGCTGACCGGTTACGGCGGAGCGGACAAGCGGCAGATGCAGGAGATGGTCCGGATGTTGCTGGGCCTGCCAGAGATTCCCCGTCCAGACGACGCCGCCGATGCGCTGGCGGTGGCGGTCTGCCATCTCCATTCCGCGCGGATGCGGGCGCTGGAGGAGGAGGGATGATCGACCGCCTGAGCGGGACGGTCGCGGCGGTAGGGCCAGGCCATCTGGTGGTACAGGTCGGAGGGGTGGGGTTCCGCGTGAGCGTCCCCACCCCCCTCCTGGAGCAGATCCAGCCCGGCCGGCCAGTGGAACTCCTCACCTACCTCCACGTGCGGGAGAACGAGATCAGTCTCTACGGTTTCCTCACCGAGGAAGAGCGTTCCCTCTTCGAACTGCTCCTTGGGGTCTCAGGTGTGGGGCCGAAAGTGGCGCTGGCGACCCTGAGCACCGTCTCGCCTGACGCCCTGCGGGAGGCCGTGTTGCGGGAGGAACCGGGCATCCTTTCCCGGGTTCCCGGCATTGGTCCCAAGACGGCACGAGCCATCATTTTTCATCTGAAGGACCGGCTGGTCCCGACCGGTGCAGAGGCGGCCCCGTTGCTGACCGACGAGGATGCAGAGGTGATCGCCGCGCTGACCGCGCTCGGGTTCAGCCTGGTGGAGGCGCAGACGGCGCTCCAGAACCTCCCTCGCAACGAGGAGATGTCGCTGGAGGAGCGGATCCGCCGCGCGCTGGCCTATTTGGCCCCCGGGTAAAAAACCCTCATAGGAGATCGAAATGACCGGGCAGATCGAGGTATCCTCCCTAAAAGATGTGTTCCGGTTCCCATTCCGCAGGCCGGATTGGCCGGTCCCGTTCCTCATTGGCTCGGCGCTGGTCTTCGCCGGTTTCTGGATCCCCCTTGTTCCGTGGATCTTCGTCGCAGGCTATCTGGTCTGGATTATGCGGCGGGTGATAGAGGGGGAGGCGCCCTCTCTGCCGGATTGGAGGGATTGGGGGGCGCTGGCTCGGGATGGTTTAAAGGCGACCGGGATTGGTCTGGTCTATCTCTTGCCGGGAATTTTGGTCTATCTGGCTGGGATAGCCTTCTATCTCCTCGTCTCGGTCGTTGCTCCCTTTGCGGCGGAGGGAGGTGGGGGCGAGGAGGGATGGTTTCTGCTCCTGGTGATGTTCGCTATGGTCGTGTTCCTCCTCTCGCTCTTCCTCGGGACGTTGCTCTTCTTCGTGGGCCTCGTCCCGCTCCCGGTGGCGATGGCGGAGTTTGCGGCTTCGGGCGACTTCGCCGCTGCCTTCCGCCTGCGCCGGTTGTGGGAGGTGATCCGAGTGGATGGGTGGGGATACTTCGTCGCCTGGGTAGTGCTCTTCGGCCTGGGGGCCATTGCCTACGTGGCGATGATGCTGGTGTATTACTCCGGAGTTTTCTGTTGCCTGGCCCCCCTTGCGATGGCGCCGGTTGCGTTCTACCTATGGTTGGTCGGGGCTGCGCTTTTCGGACAGATGTGTCGGGAGAGTGTTGGGTTGTTGGGTGGTGCGTGATACGTGATGCGTGTGCGTGGTGTGTGTTACGGGCCAGGCGTCGGGGTGGGGGTGGGGGTCGGAGTCGGCGGGGGGACGTATTGGATCTGGTACATTGAGACGCACGGGTCGTAGTCGGCCCCCAGGATGATCCGGAAGTCAACAGGGCTTCCCTCTGTCGGTTGGCGGACCACGTCGCTGTTCTCGCGGCGGTACAGCCGCATCAGCAGCCACAGAGGGGAGCCCTTGCTCGTGGTGGTGAAGTCCACGATCTGGGTACGAGGGTAGACGGTGTCGACGGTCGTCGCGCTGACGACGTCGAACCCCTCCCAGCGTAGCCGCTCGACGGCCACGTCCAGCATCCCCGGCCTGCCGGTCCCGTCCCACACCTCGACCCGGAAGGCTGGACGGCCTGCCCGCCCCTGGGCCGGGGGCTGCAGCGCCTCGGCGATGAGGGCCTGCACCGCGTCGGGGATCTGGAGCAGGATATAGGCCCCGTTGGGGGCGGTGGAGGGGGTCACGTAAGGCGGCGTGATGAACCGGCTCTTCACGTTCGCCCAGTCCAGCCGACTGCCTATCCATCCCAGCCACAGAAGTTCGTTGAGCCCTAGGTCCGTCTCCACCGTCTCCTGGATCGCTCCCCACAATTCGGGGATGCGGGGGATCACGTCCAGCGCCAGGACCTGCCGGTAGAGGGCGCGGAGGACCTGTTGTTGGCGGCGGTTGCGGTCGAAGTCGTGGGTGGACCAGCGGGAGCGGACGTAGAAGAGGGCGTGGTAGCCGTCCAGGTGCTGGATGCCCGGATAGAAGTCCACGTCGATCCCCTGCTCCGGGTTAGCGGGGTCGGGGAAGGTGTCGTGGAGTTCGCACTCCACAGGAACGTCCACCCCGCCGAGGGTGTCGACGATGCGGACGAACCCATCGAAGTTCACCCGGGCGTAGTAGTGGATCGGGATGCCCAGGTTGTATTCGATGGTCGCTTTGAGGAGGGCCGGGCCTCCCCCGGGGTAGTTTTCCGCGTGCCGTTCGGTGGTGTTGATTTTCCCAAAGCCGTAGCCGGGGATCCAGACGTAGAGGTCGCGTGGGATGGAGAGGAGGCTGACCGAAGGGATCTCCGGGTTGATGCTGACCACGATGATCACGTCGGCGAGGCCCTCACCGTTCCGGGAGGACTGGTCGGCTCCGAGCAGGAGGACGTTGACCGTCCCCTCCGGGAGGTCTAAGAGCGGCACAGGTGTCGGTTGGGGGAGGGGTTGAGGGGTGCCGGTCGGTGGGGGGAGGGGGACCGGTGTGGCGTGGTGGGGGG
>DUEL01000071.1 GCA_011192125.1 Thermoflexia bacterium | reverse complement strand
CGGCGGGCCACCTGCCGGTGACGGCGACCTCCTTCCCCGGCTTCGCCCTGATGGTCGAGTCGGTCAACATGGCCTACATGATGGAACTGCCGATGCTGATCGTGCTGGTCCAACGGATGGGCCCCTCCACCGGCACGGCGACGGCGGGGGCGCAGGGCGACCTCCTCCTGCTGCACGGGGTCATCTCCGGTGGCTACCCCCTGCCGGTCCTATGTGTCGCCGACCTGGAGGACTGCTGGCGTCTTCCGCCGGTGGCGTTGCGGCTGGCCGTGGAGGCGCGGACGCCGGTGGTGCTGTTGACCTCTAAGGAGATGGTGATGACCCAGCGAAGTTTCGACCTGGGGCGGTTGGAGCCCGTCGAGCCGGTGGAACGGACCTTCTATGAGGGTCCTGCCCCCTACCGCCCGTACGCCGCCGACGACTCCCTGGTGCCCCCGTTCCTGCCAGTGGGCAACGACGCCCACCAGGTCCGGCTCACCGCCTCCACGCACGACACCCACGGCATCCTCCGACACGCCACCGGAGAGGCACTGGGGAACACCCTGCGGCTGCCGAGGAAGGTGGAGGCCCACACGCCCGTCCTGTACGAGTTGGACGAACAGGAGGATGCGGAGACGCTGGTGGTGGCCTACGGGATCACCGCCGGGGCGGCGCGGGAGGCGGTGGCGGCCCTGCGGGCCCGAGGGACGCCCGTGTCCCTCCTGATCGCCCGGACCCTCCTCCCCGTCCCCCCCGTCTACTACGCCCTCCTCGACCGATACCGACGGGTCGTCATCGCTGAGGAGAACCTGCAGGGGCAGTTCGTGCGTCTCCTCTTCGGCCACCGGCTGCCGGAGAAGGTGCGGCCCGTCACCGGCATCGGGCGGATGGTCCCGCCCGACCGCATCGTCCAGGAGGTGGAGGCGAAATGAGCGCATTCCTCACGACCGACACGTTTCCCTACTGTAAAGGCTGCGGTCATCACCTGGTCAACCGGAACCTGGTCCGCGCGCTGGAGGCGCTCGACCTCTCTCCGTTGGACGTGGTGCTGGTGACCGACATCGGCTGTCACGGCATCGCCGACAAGGTCTTCGCCACCCACACCGTCCACGGCCTGCACGGCCGGTCGGTGGCGCTGGGGGCGGGGGTCGGGATGGGGCTTCCGCCGGAAAAGAAGGTCGTCGTTCTCATCGGCGACGGCGGGGCGACCATCGGCCTGCAGCATCTGCTGGAGGCGGCCCGGCTCAACGTGGACGTGACGGTGGTGGTCCACAACAACATGCTTTACGGGATGACCGGCGGGCAACCCAGCGGGTTGACCCCGGAGGGTTTTCGGACGGTGATCACGCCGGAGGGGAGCCGGTTGCCCCACCACGACCTCTGTAGGCTGGTCCTCGACGCAGGCGCGCCCTACGCCGCCCGGGTGGTCGGCCTGGGGGATTACTCCGACCTCCTCCAGGAGGCGATCGCGGTGGAGGGGTTCGCCCTGGTGGAGGTGCTGGAGATCTGCGTGGCCTACGGGGTCAAGTTCAACCCCGGCCTGCGGCTGAAGGAACTGGCGCAGGAGGCGGGCTACGAGACAGGGGTGTGGCGCGGCCCAGCGCGGCCCGCCTTCCGACTTCCTCCGGCTGAGGAGAAACCCAGCCTGATCGACCTGGAGCCGATCGAACCGCGGTTCGCGGCGGACCTGGAGGGCCGGATCGGCGTCGTTCTGGCCGGGTCGGCTGGGGAGGGAGTGCAGCGGGCGGCGGAGATCTTCGCGCGGGCGGCGATCTCCTCCGGCCTCGACGCGACCAAGAAGGGGAGTTACCCGGTCACGGTGGGCGTCGGCTTCTCGACGGCGGAACTGGTCCTCTCCCGCCAGCCCATCGCCTACCACGGCATCGGTATGCCGGACGCAGTGCTGGTGACCTCGGAGGACGGCCTCCGGCACGAGGCGGACCGGATCCGGCGGATGGACCGGGGGACGGTGTGGGTCGACGAGAGCCTGCCGGTGCCGGAGACGGGGGCGGAGGTGCAGGTGCGGGACTTCCGGGGGCGCGCCGGCCCGCGCAACGCGGCCATCGTCGCTTTGCTGACCTTCGCCCACGAGACGGGGGTGATCCCGCCCGAGGCATTCATCGAAGCGGTCCGACAAAGCCCTATCGGCAAGCGCGTGCCGGAGGAGGCGCTGCGAGTGGAGTAATTTCCCCGCTTCCCTGCTTCCTTGCTTTCGGACGAGAGGACGCGAGGAAGCGGGGAAGCAAGGCTTATACGTCCAGCAACGCCAACCCCGTCCCGGGGTCCTTCTTGCGGCGGACCTCCTCCGGCAGCGGGAAGAGGATCACCTCCAGCGTCGGTCCGACGACCCCCTCGAAGAGGTGGCCACCGAGGGTGGTACCGTCGGCGTAGCCCAGGACGGCGTGGACGTGCGCGACCGGCGTGCCATCCTCGCCGCGGGAGAGGCTGCCGAGGAGGGAGACCACCTCGACGTGCTCCTCCACCGGCAGCCGTCGGTAGGTCTGGGTGGTGGAATCGAAGTAGCCGAGGACCGCCCCCTGCAGCGCGCCGATGGCCTGCACGCTGGCAGAACCGATCCCGTTTTCCTCGGCCCAGGCCATCAGCGACCCGATGACCTCGTCTCCCGTCTCCAGCCGCAACACCCACGCCGATCCGTTCTTCCGCGCCTTCATCGGACATACCTCCGTTTTTCACCACAAAGGCGCAGAGGGCACAGAGCCTCTATTTCCCAAAGGCTCCTCCGTGTCCTCTGCGCCTCTGTGGTTTGTCTGACTTCAACAGCCCCATTTCCCGATACCAAACCAGCGTTCTCCGCACCCCCTCTTCGAAGGGGGTCGGCTCGAAACCCAACTCTCGCCGCGCCTTCTCCGCACTCACCCGCCAGTCGTAGAAGACGTAGGGGTAGAGGCCGATGGGGTAGTAGGGCTCGCGGTGGGTGAAGCGAGAGAGCCAGGTCCACACCCTCGCCAGACCGACCATCGCCCAGGCCGGGGCCGGGATCCAACGGATGGGGCGGCCCAGTACCCGCTCGATGGTCTCGCCGACCTGCCGGTGGGTGATGCACGGCCCGCAGAGGTTGTAGACCTCGCCGGGGCGGCCCCGGTGCAGCGCAGCCTCGATCGCCCGCGCTACGTCCTCCACGAAGACCGGGAAGGTGAGGTGGCGACCGGAGTGGACGCGGAAAGCGAGGCCCCGCATCAGGGGGTCCTCGAAGAAAAGGCGATTGAAGGCATACCGACCCCACGGGCCGTACATCGCCCCCGGTCGAAGGACCACGACCGGCAGGCCGTGGTCGCGGTGGTAGGCCAGGGCCAGCCGCTCCCCCTCCAGTTTGGACCTCTGGTAGGGGTCGACGGGACGACATGCCGTTTCTTCGGTGATCACCTCCCCCTCCGGCGGTCGACCGACCACGACGACGGTGGAGATGTGGACGAACCGGGTCACGCCAGCCCACAACGCCGCCTCCAGCAGGTTGCGGGTTCCTTCTACGTTGACGGCGAAGAACTCAGCCGGATCGCCCCAGAACCGAAACTTGGCCGCGGCGTGGACGACGGCCCAGCAACCCTCCGCTGCTCGGTACACCGACTCCGGGTTGCGGACATCCCCCAGGGTCAGTTCGACCCCCAGCGGTCGGAGGAAGGCATGGTCGGAGGTGGGACGCACCAGAGCCCGCAGGCGATAACCTCGGTCGACCAGATATGGGCAGAGGTTACGGCCCAGGAAACCGGTCGCACCGGTGACGAGAAGGAGCGACTCGCGTTGAGGCTCTCTCATTGGCTGGCTCCGATGAACATGATACCACAGTACGGTCGGTTAAGGAATCGGGATCGCAGCGACGGGGCAGCGGGAGTGAGGAGAGTCCGTAACAATTCGGCGGGGAAGATGGGACAGCGAATCCTGGACGAATTAACGAATCGGAGGCTCACCTTCGATTCGTTGCCTCATCCACCCGTGGTCTTCTCCCTACCCACCAACTTGTCACAAACACGAGTGAGGATTCGGATTTGACACATCCGAACGTTTATGTTATGATTGCGCCACGTTATTGTAGAGGAAGGCCCTTCCAACAAGGGTGAGGTGAGGCAACAATAAAGAGAAGACGTCCCAAGAAATTCCGAAAGGACCTGCGCTCGGCGTATCGCGTTAACGAGGCCATCCGGGTCCCCGAGGTGCGGTTGATCGGCCCCGAGGGGGAGCACATCGGGGTGGTCTCGCTACAGGAGGCGCTGAGGCGGGCCGAGGAGTACGGGCTCGACCTGGTGGAGATCGCTCCGACCGCGGATCCGCCGGTGGTGCGCATTATCGACTACGGTAAGTTCATCTACGAACAGACCAAGAAGGAACGAGAGGCGCGCCGATCGCAGAAGCAGGCGGAGGTGAAAGAGATCCGGCTGCGTCCCAAGACCAACGAACACCACCGGGAGATCAAGGTCCGAGATGCGCGGCGCTGGCTTGAGGAAGGGATGAAGGTCAAGGTCCGTGTCCGCTTCCGTGGTCGGGAGATCACCTATCCGGAACTGGCCCAACAACAACTCCAAGCAGTCGCGCAGGAACTGGCAGACGTCGCGGTGATCGAGCAGGAGCCCAATTTGGAAGGGCGGACGATGTTGATGATCCTGGCGCCGAAGAAAAAATAGGTCGATTGGGAGAGAAGCCGTGCCGAAGATCAAGACTCACAAAGCCACTGCCAAGCGCTTCCGCCTGACCAAGGGCGGGAAGGGCAAATTGATGCGCACCAAGCAGGGGAAGTCCCACCTGCGCCGAAAGAAGAGCATGCGGGCCAAGCGGCTGTACGACGAGATGATCCCGGTGGAGACTAAAGGGGACATCCGCCGCGTGCGTCGCCTGGCACCATACTTGAGGGAGAAGGGGAAGTAGGCCGTGAGAGTCAAAGGAGGACCTCGACTACGTCGTCGTCATAAGAAGATCATCCGCCAGACGAAGGGGTACTACGGCACCCGCCATCGCCTCTGGCGCCGGGCCAACGAGGCCTGGATGAAGGCGATGTGGTACGCGTATCGGGACCGGCGGCAGCGTCGGCGGGACCTGCGGCGGCTGTGGATCCTGCGCATCAACGCCGCCGCCCGGCAGAACGGCCTTTCCTACAGCCGGTTCATCCACGGCCTCAAGCAGGCCGGAGTAGAGTTGGATCGAAAGATCCTGGCCGACATCGCTGTGCGGGACCCGAACACCTTCGCCCGGATTGTCGAGATCGCCAAGAGCGCGTTGTAGGATATCCGATCCCCCGTCTTTTGATGAAAAGGGAGTCCAAGGGGCTCCCTTTTTCCTGTTTCCCCACAGAAACGTAGAGGGTACAGGGGGTTCTCTGTGCCCTCTACGTGGTTCTACTGCCTCTATCTACCGTGATGGTGGGCGAGCTCTATCAAGGCGAGGGGAAACAAGTCGGAGTGGGAGGGTGGGTCCACCCTCCAGGCGGAGTCGGGAAGACGGTCGGCATCGTTGGAACGGGGGGTGGTTCCGGTGTGGATCCCGGGGTAGGTACGGGCGGCGTCCTGGGTGGCTGGGGGATTACGATGATCGGCGTGGGAGGCGTGGCGGGAGGGGTCGGAAGGGGCGGCGGTGGCTCCAGCGTGGGGAGGACCGGTATCTCGATCGGAGGTACCACGGAGGGGATTGTGGGAACAACCGATGGTTCCAATGTGGGAAGGACCGGTGTCCCTATCGGCGGTACCACGGGCAACGGGAGGTGCGGGCGGAAAGTGGCCGGATCTTCCAACCCCTCCTCGAGCATTGTTTGGACCTCTTCCATCAGTTGGACGGCCTGTTCCAGTGCCTGGCGGGAGGCCTCGTTTCCTATTTCCTTCTCTAAAAGGGACAGCAGTTGCATTTGTGCCTGGACCGTCGCCTGCAGCCGTTCTATTTTCTGGGTCACTTCCGGGGCGTCCAGCTCCGCGATCAGGTCCAGGCAGACGGTGAGATGGTGATGTAGCCGCGCCACCGTTGCCCCGTCCACCTCCTCTCCCCGTTCGATCAGCTGCGCGATCTCCTCCATCCGCTCATCGAGCCGTCGGATCTGGAGGTCCACCTGGGTTGCCGGATCGACGATCAGCGCCAATTGAAGGTCCTCCAACGCCAGGTCCAACGAGTACAGCAGATCGCCTGGCACGCTGGCATCGGCAGCAACTGCCGTTCCCCCGGCGGCCCCGGCGACCAGACCGAGGATCAACAGGACCTTGATCACCGGTACCAACATCGCTCGTGCCCTCCTTCTCACAGGATTCTTCCATCCTATCAGACGTTCCAGGAGGGTGAAGGATACGGGTCTTGATCGAAGTTGAGCAGCCTCCCGGAGAAATCGACGCCGTTGGGCTTCTTGCAGGGCGACAGGTGGCATCTCCACCGCATCTAGGGACTTCAGTTGGGCCGCTGCCTCTAAGAGGGGCCTTAAACGATCGGCCTCGACGGGATGGTCGGCTAGAATCTGCGGGATCGGCTCACCGGCCCGCAGTCGGGACAAAGCCTGATCAAGTATGTGATCAAGTATGGAGGACAAGTCCCTCCGCATCACATTTCTCCTTTCGCCTGCAGATGGTGACGCAGACGGTTCAACGCACGATGTTGAAGCGCTTTGACTGCTCCTGGGGGCTTCCCTGTGATGAGGGACACCTCGCGAATGCTCAGGCCTTCTAGAAATCTCAGGATGATCACCTGGCGCTGGTCAGGGGTCAGGTAGCTCAGAGCGGTGCGGACCCGTTGGTGGGCGATCCGGTCTTCCGCCTCCTTCTCCGGATCGACCTCGGCGGCGACGGCGCGAGCGGTGTTCAGTGGCAGGTGGTTGCGGTGCCGTAAGCGACGTTGCTCATCCACCACCAGGTTGTGAGCCACCCGATACAGCCACGCCTGGAGGTGACGGCAGGGTCCTTTACCGTCTCGTACTGCCTCTAGGAGTCGTCGAAAGACCTCGCCTGTGACATCCTGGGCGGACTGGACGTTCCCCAGATGGTGGTAGGCATACCGGTAGATCGGCACATAGTACGTGTCGAAGACCAGCTCCAGTGCCTCCTCGTCCAGCGTTCGAATGCGGCGTAGCAGGTCCTTCTCGCCCCTCAACACCGGGAACCCTCTTCATGAATTAAGACGGATGGGACGGGGAAAGGTTACGTTCCACCCGGCCATCGGACACTTTTGAAAGAAGCCTCCCGCAGATTTCCCGCGCGCATCTGAGTGTGCCGTAGAGGGTGTCCTGACCGGCCACTTGCGCCATCCAGCCGTGCGTTAACCCGTGGGAGGCCGGCAAACCGTCGGGTGGTCAGACGTCTCGTCGGAAGGGTGGAGGGTAGAGATGGAGTGGAACACCCGGCACCGTCGCCCCGTGTGCCGCTGGCAGGCCGCGGGAACGTCGGCAGCAGGATGCACGTCCCAACTCCGCAACACCCGCACGAGGTGGCACAAGGGAAGGCCGACCACGTTGGCGTAACACCCCTCCCAGGACGCCACCGGACGAAACCCCGCGTGTTGGATAGCGTAGGCCCCGGCCTTGTCCAGCGGGTCACCGCTGGCGACGTAAGCATCGATCTCCTCGTCGCCATACTCCCGCATCCACACCGTCGTCCGCGCTACCCGAACAGCCCGACGGCCTCCACCTACCACAGCCACGCCCGTGTAGACGGCGTGAGCCCGCCCACGGAGGCGACGCAGCATCGCCCGCGCCGCTTCCGCGTCGGCCGGCTTGCCCAGCACCTCCTCCCCCAGCGCCACCACCGTGTCGCAACCGACGACCAGGGCCGTCGGGTGGGCCGCTGCCGCCGCCTTCGCCTTCGCCCATGCCAGACGGGCGACCACCTCCGCGGGGGCCTCTCCCTTCCTAACCCCCTCCTCCACCCGAGTCGCCACCGCCCTGAAGGGAAGCCCTAACAACGCGAACAGTTCCCGCCGCCGGGGGGACGCCGAGGCAAGGACGAGAGGATAAGGGGTGGTAAATGTGCTCTCCCGTTCCATACCCTCCCCCTCATACGAAATCGTTTCCAAGATATTCTTCTGCTTTTTTGACAGGCCCAACAGGGCATGGTATAATAAACCCACTATTCAAACAAGGAGCAAGGTGATGAGTGAAGAGCGGACCCCTCTTTCTGAGCAGGAGTTGCAGCGGATCCGAGAAGCATTGAAGGAAGTGTACGACCCGGAGATCGGCATCAGCGTGGTGGACCTTGGACTGGTGCGGAAGATCGAGGAGGTGGAAGGGGAGGTTCACATCACGATGATCCTGACGGCTCCCTTCTGCCCCCTGGCCGGGATGATCCTGGAGCAGGCTCGTACGGCCGCGCAGGCGGTCACCGACCGGCCGGTACGGGTCACGCTGGGCAACGAGCGGTGGGACCCCTCGATGATGGCCGAGGCAGAACGGCAACGTCTGGGGTTCTCCTGAAGCAGCAGGCAAAAAAGACCACAGAGACGCGGAGGACACAGAGGGTCTCGAGTTTAGAGATTCTCTGTGTCCTCTGCGTCTCCGTGGTTAAAGCCGATCCAACCACCTGACGCTAGGGAGCCTCCCGCAGGTTACAGGGAACCTGCGGGAGGCTGGCAAGCCGTCAGGCAGCCAGAAAGCCGATCTACCCCAGCGCGTTGTCCAAGAAGGTCATCACCAGGAAACCGATGATCACACCCCAGGTACCCTCCAGTTCAAACCCCCGGCTGTGAGTCTCCGGGATGACCTCATCGGAGACGACGTAGAGCATCGCACCGGCGGCGAACGCCAGCCCCCACGGAAGCAGGGGCCGCATCAGGCTGACGGCGAGCACCCCCAGCACCCCGGCGATCGGCTCGGCCACGCCAGAGGCTAAGGCGTAGAGAAGAGCGCGTCCTCGGGGCCACCCCTCGCGGACGAGGGGGAGAGCCACAGCCAGCCCCTCCGGCATATTCTGCAGCCCAATGGCGATCATCAGCACCACCGCGTCCTTCAACCGCTCCGCACCGAACCCCACCCCCACCGCCAGCCCCTCCGGAAAGTTGTGGAGAGTGATGGCGATGATCAGCAGCCAGACGCGGCGGAGCGCTGATGACGGTCCTTCGGGACCTTTGAGGAAGTGGAAATGGGGGAGGCGGTGGTCGAGGACCGTGATGAACACGGCACCGAGGAAGATCCCCGCGATCGTTACGCCGATTCCCCCCAGTTCGACGGCCGGCACGATGAGACTGAACGCAGTGGCAGCCAGCATCACACCGGCGGCGAACCCCAGCAGGATGTCCAGCATCCGGTCCGAAACCTGCGTGGTGAAGAGGACCGGCAACGCGCCGACACCGGTGGCCAGGCCCGTCAATAAAGTGCCGGTGATTCCCATCAAGACGCGATTTTCCCCGAAGATCTGCAGAAACAAGTTCTCCATTGGGTTTTTCTCCTTCTCGGGAGAGGTGGCCGTCGCCTGACGGGGAAAGTATGGGGTAACTTGGGGGAAAAGTCAAACTTTGCCTCCGATCTTTCCCCTCCCGAAGCGATGTGGTATAATCCCGGGCGTATGGAGGGGCACAACCTTCTGTCCCTGCGGCCGGACGGGCGCCAGCCGGACGAACTCCGCCCGGTCCGCTTTCTGCTGGACTATGTCGAACACGCCGAGGGGTCCGTCCTGGTGGAGATGGGGCGGACGCGCGTCCTCTGCAACCTGACGCTCCAGGAGGGCGTCCCTGCCTGGCTGGTCGGGAGCGGGCGGGGGTGGCTGACGGCCGAGTATGCTCTCCTTCCCCGCTCCACCCACACCCGCACCCCTCGTGAGGTCGCTCGGGGCGGTCGGGCGCAGGAGATCCGCCGGTTCATCGGGCGATCGCTACGGATGGCGGTGGACCTGGAGCGGCTGGGGGAGCGGACGTTGATCCTGGATTGCGACGTCATCCAGGCCGACGGAGGCACCCGGACCGCTGCCGTCACCGGCGGCTACGTCGCTCTCGCTCTGGCCCTCCGTCACCTCGGCCGCGAGGGAATCCTCCCACCGGACCTCATCCGCTTCCCCGTCGCTGCGGTCAGCGTGGGGGTCGTCGGGGGGGAGGTCCGGCTCGACCTGTGTTACGAAGAGGACAGCGAGGCAGAAGTAGACCTGAACGTGGTAATGACGGAGGGGGGACACATCGTCGAGATCCAGGGCACGGCGGAGAGGGCTCCGTTCCCGCGGGCTGTGCTGGATGAGATGCTGGACCTTGCTCAGCAGGGGATCGCCCGCCTGTTGGCGCTCCAGCGGGAGGCGCTGTCGTGAGCGGTGCCCGCTTCACCCCCGCGCAGAGACGAATCCTGGTCGCCCTGGCGACGGCCGTGGTGGCCGTGTTCGGCCTGCTGGGATACACCGTCTACACCACGTTGCAACAACCGTCGCTTCGACCCATCCTCCCCTCCGCTACTCCCGTTTCCATCTCCGTCCTCCCTTCGCCGACTTTGGCGATGACTCCTACCGCTCCTGCCGCGCCCCCCCAGCCGTCCCCCACGCCGACCTCCCGCCCCACGCCCTCCACGCCGCTCTCCCAGGTCCAGAGCGCGCGCGCTGTCCGCGAGGTGGGCCGCATCGTCGCAGAGGTCCGGGAACTGCCGCCGGTGGAGCAGATCCCGGTCACTTTCCCCACCGAGCATGAGGTGGCCGTGTCTCTCCTGAAGACCTATCAAGAGGATCCCCCTCAGGTCGATCTGCCTCTCTATGCCGCTCTTGGGATAATCCCTCAGATCGATCCCCTCCCTCTCCCTGACGTGACCGCTCAGGCACAACACATCTCCAGTCTCTACCTCCCGGCCGGGCGGCAGATCCTCCTGGTCGCCGGACGGGGGCCGGCCAATGTGGAGGACGAATGGGCCCTGGCCCACGCCATGGCTCACGCCCTGCAGGACCAGGCCTTCGGTCTAGATGGACTGACGCCCTGTCGCCCAACCACGGACGCGGCGCTCGCGCTCCGCGCTTTGGTCGAAGGGGACGCGGTGTTGACGACGGCCCGGTACGCTGAGATGGAGGGGGAGGAAGCGTTGGAGCGGCTGGGGAGGATGGCCGCCGACGCCGAGGAGCCCACCTATGAACCGCTGGCGGAGGTGGACCTCTTTCAGCGGCTGCGGGCCTTCCCTTACGTGAAAGGGGCCAAATGGGCGGCTGCCCTGCACAAAGAGGGGGGATGGCGGGCTGTGGACCAGGCTTACGGCCTCGTCCCCTGCTCCACAGAGCAGATCCTCCATCCCGAACGCTACCTGAACCGGGAGCCTCCCCAGATCGTCACCTTGCTCGCTTTGACGCCGACCCTCGGCGCGGATTGGACGCTGATCCGCGAGGATACGTTGGGAGAGTGGCTGCTGGGCCTCCACCTGGTCGCCCACCTGGACGATGAGAGCCGCGCCTGGGAGGCGGTGGAAGGATGGGCCGGGGATCTCTTCGCGCTATGGCAGAGTGAAGAAGAAGGGAAGGACCTCATCGTCTGGCGCACCCTCTGGGACAACCGGGATGAGGCGGAGCAGTTCGAGCAGGCGTACCGACTGCTGGTCCCTCGTTTCCACACCCCGCCCCTGGTGGTGGCTGAGAACATCTACCGGTTACCGGGTCGATTGTGGGAGGGACAAGCGGGGGCGGCCTACGTGGAACGGACCGGCCGGATCGTCACGGTGGTCTGGGGGCCGGATGTGGAAACGGTGGTGGCGGTAGCCCGTGCGCTGCCGTGACCCCCGTCAGATTGAGACTACAAACGGAGGCGGAACGATGGAGCCAACTCGTGAGGATGCCTGGAAGTTGCTCACCGAGTACACGAAAAGCCCTAACCTGATCAAACACATGCTCGCCGTCGAGGCGGCGATGCGGGCATACGCCCGCCGGTTCGGCGAGGATGAGGAAAAGTGGGGAGTCGTCGGGCTGATCCACGACTTCGATTACGAGCGGTTCCCCGATGAACATCCCCACGCCGGGGGGCGGATCCTGCGGGAACAGGGCTGGCCCGAGGAGATCGTCCGGGCGGTCCTCTCCCACGCCGCGGAGATCACCGGTGTCTCGCGGGAGAGCCTGATGGAGAAGACGCTCTACGCGGTGGATGATCTGACGGGGCTGATCGTCGCCGTCGCGCTGGTGCGCCCCTCAAAGGATATCCGGGACGTAAAGGTCAAGAGCGTCAAGAAGAAGTGGAAGGATCGCAGTTTCGCCGCCGGTGCGCACCGGGAGGCCGCGGAGGAGGGCGCGGCGATGTTGGGCGTCGACCTGTGGGAGCACGTGGGGATCGTCCTGGAGGCGATGCAGGGGATCGCTGCCGAACTGGAATTGGACGGGAGGCTGGCTTCGTGATGCCGGTACGGTTGGATGGGGAGATGGTAAAATAGGATGAGCGAGGAGCCTCTCGTTCCCATCCCCGCCGAGGAACCCCGCTACTGCCCTCAATGCGGGACGCGGGTCGCGGCACGGGCGACCACCTGTCTGATGTGCGGGGCCTCGCTGGTAGAGGAGGAGGTCGAGGAGAAGCCCGCCCCTCGGCCTCGGTTCCGCTGGCTGTTCTGGCTCGCCGTGGTCGGCGCGGTGGCGCTGGTGCTGGGGGTCGGGAGCACCTTGCTGCGCCCCTACCTGTTCCCCACGCCCACCCCCACGCCCACGACACCCCCCACCG
>DUEL01000070.1 GCA_011192125.1 Thermoflexia bacterium | reverse complement strand
GCTGGTCCAGCACCGGCTGAAGAGCCGGTGCTGGACCAGCCGAGAGGGGGCTTTCGCGCTCGGTGTCCGAACTCCTGTCCGAAGGTCAGGGGATCTCCTGGGGTGTGGACGTGTGCTTTCTAATGGAAAAACCACAGGGGCACAAAGGGCACAGAGGAGCACTCAGATGTTAGGGGGAAGACTCTGTGTACTCCGTGTCTCTGTGGTGAAAGGACGATGGATGGCCGAACTCGTGTCCGAAGCCCAGGAGATCTCCCCCTCTCCGCGTCCTCTGCGCCTCGGCGGTGGGACGTGGGTAGGGTCCCCTGGCGCGGGGCGACTTTCCCTCGCCGCTTTCCTGTGGTAGACTTGGCGGGCATCCGGGTTGGCCCTCCGGTCCTCCTGGGGGCGACGTGGAGTGCTGATGAGGAGGTGACAAAGGGATGGAGACGACCCAGTTAATCTGGATCATCGCGGTGACGCTTCTGTCGCTCTTGAACATCATCTGGCAGTTCGATCTGCAGACCCGTCAACGACGGCTGCGGGAGCGGTACGACCGGTTGTTCAGCGGCGCGGAGGGGGCGGATCTGAGGATGGGGCTGGAGACGCTGCTGGGCCAGGTGGAGGGCTCCCAGGCCGAGGTCCATCGGCTGCAGGATCTGGTGCAGCGGCTACAGGCCACCCTGGAGCATTCGATCCAGGGAGTAGGGATGGTCCGTTTCCGCGCCTTCCCCGACATCGGCGGCGATCAGAGTTTCGCCCTCGCGCTGGTGGATGGGAAGGGCAACGGCGCCATCATCACCGCGCTTCACTCCCGGGAAGGGGTCCGGGTCTACGGGAAACCGCTGACGGCCTGGTCCTCCCTCTACAGCCTCAGCGACGAGGAGCAGGAGGCCCTGCGCCAGGCCCGCCGGATGGTGGAGGGAGATTGACAAAACGGGGTCGCTGGACTATATTCTTAAAGAAACCTGCCTTCCCTCACGATTACCCTAGCCAAGGAGGAATGCCGTGTTCAAGAAAGAGACGACGAAGACTCAGCAGCCTGCGGTTCCTACGCCTTCCGCCCGGATCGAGACGGTCATCGGTCCCAACGCCCATTTTCGGGGCGAACTGGTCTCCGAAGGTGGCGTGCGGATCGATGGGATCTTTGAAGGGACCGTCAACACCACCGGCAATCTGGTGATCGGTGAGACGGCCAAGGTGATCGCTGATATTACGGCCAATAACATCTCTATCTCCGGCGCGGTCAAGGGGAACATCTCTGGCAACCGAGTGGAGATCCTGGAGACGGGCCGCGTCTGGGGGGATCTGACGGTCAGTTCCCTCCTCCTCAACGAAGGGGCTTACCTCCGCGGCCAGACGACGATGCACGCCGACATCGAGCCACCGCAGTTGGAGCCCCCCAAGCCTCGCCCGACCACCCAGCCGGGTCAGCCAGGACCCATCGTGGACGTGGAGCCGGCCTCTCCGGAGGAGGAGGAGGAATAACCCGCACACATTAGACAGGGTTCTGACGGGTTTCCCTGAGAGGCACAGAGAACACGGAGGGCAAGAAAGGCCCGGTTCCCACTCCGTGTTCTCTGTGTCTCTCCGTGGGGAGATCCAGGCGATCCCTCGATGTGTCTGTAACTGTTGGGTAGGAGAGGTGGGACAACGAATCTTGAACGAATTAACGAATCAGAGATGATCTTCTGATTCGTTAATTCGTTTGCGATCCGCTGTCCCATCTGCCCGCGGTCTCCTCACCTACCAACTGGTTATAGACACACCCCTCGATTCCTTGATTCTCCTTGACAACTCCTTTATTGTGTGGTATATATACCGGCGCGGGGTAGAGCAGTGGTAGCTCGTCAGGCTCATAACCTGAAGGTCGGCGGTTCGAATCCGCCCCCCGCAACTTTCTTTCATGGCGACGTAGCTCAATGGTAGAGCAGGGGACTCATAAGCCCTTGGTTGGGGGTTCGAATCCCTCCGTCGCCACTTTCCTCTGAGATTTTCTCTTTCCCTATTTTGCCCCCGCCCCTCTACATCCGTGCCTTCCAGCCTGTTTAGACCCTCTCCCAGGACTGGACAACCTCGCCACTCAGGGTAAAATCTGTGTTGAGGAAGGGAAGCGAGAGGCAAAACCTCCAGGGGGCGAAGGATGCGGACACGGCCCGTGGCACACGGAGGGACCCCGCACACGCGGCAGACGCTCTCCCGCGGTTGTGCTGGCCTGTCGGTCGGTCTGATCCTCGCTCTGCTGCTGATCCTGGGGGGCGTCGCCGTCTTCGCGGCGTGGATCCTGCTCGACGTGGCCCTGCAACCCTACGAGGGCCGCATCTACCCAAACGTCTACGTCTCCGGTGTGGACCTGGGTGGGTTAACGGCGGAGGAGGCCGCGCTCCGCCTCGCCGAGGTCGCCGCGCAGTACGAGGGGGCGGAGTTCGTCCTGCGCGACGGCGAGCGCGCCTGGCCCGTCCCCTGGGCGGAGATGGGCATCTCGCTCGACGTGGAGGGCACGGTCCAGCGAGCCCTCGACGCAGGCCGCACCGATTCCGATTGGAAGACCGTCCTCGGCATCCTGTTCGGACGGTACGAGGTCGCTCCCCTTTTCAAGGTCGATCCAGAGGCCGCGCGGGCTGTGCTGGAGCGGCTGAGCCCAGAGGTGTCCATCCCCCCCATCGACGCGACGCTTCGCCTGGAGGAGGGACGTCTGATCCCGGTGCCGGGCCAGCGGGGTCGGGTGCTGGACGTGGAGGCGACGCTGGAGACGATCGTGAGCACCGTTGCTTACCTCGGCCCCGATAACGAGGTCGCGCTGGCCTTCCGGTCCGTGCCGCCCCGCGTCGCCGATGCTCGTCCTGCCCTGGCCGAAGCGGAGGAGATGCTGGGTCGGTCGCTCGCGCTCTCCGCGTACGACGTGCTGACCGAAGAGACCTTTACCTGGACCCTGGGACGGGAGGAGATCGCGGCTTGGCTGCGCGTGGGGCCAACCGAGGACGGCGGGGGGATCCGGGTGGAGGCCGATCCGGAGGCGGTGCGGGCAACGCTGACGGAACTGGCCGCAGAGATGGGGGAGGGGCGGGGGTTCCGACTGGAGGAGGCGGTCCCGTCGGTGATCGAGGCCCTGGAGGCGGGAGGGGGTTCGGTGCCACTCTATGTGACCCATCCGGCGCGCACTTACACCGTTCAGGCGGGAGACCGGCTCACGACGATCGCGGCCAAGTTCGGGATGCCGCCTGGGCTGATCGCCGAGGCCAACCCCGGGGTGGACCTGGACTGGCTGTGGGTCGGCCAGCAGTTGACGATCCCTTCGCAGGACATCCTGACCCCTTACATCCCCGTGCCTGGGAAGCGGATCGTCATCAACCTGGCCGAACAGCGGATGCGGGTCTACGAGAACGGCCAACTGCTGTACGAATGGCCGGTCTCGACCGGCATCCCCTCCTCGCCGACCTATCGAGGCATCTTCCAGGTACTTGACAAAGAGGAAAACGCCTACGCCAGCCAATGGGACTTGTGGATGCCGTATTTCCTCGCTATCTACCGGGTCGGTGGGGACGTCTACAACGGCATCCACGCGCTGCCTATCCTCTCCAACGGCCAGCGGCTGTGGGAGGGGCTGCTGGGGTCGCCTGCATCCTACGGCTGCATCATCCTGGGCGTGGAGGAGGCGGAGATCCTCTACAGCTGGGCCGAGGTGGGCGTCCTGGTCATCATCGAGTGAGCCTTGCTCCGATCCTCCGCCGCGAAGTTACCGGGGGCCAGGGCCACAGGAGCGCAAGCCGCGGCGGTGTGTCTCGGTTGGGGACGGCGGGATCGACGAGCCAGGGTGAAATCCACCGCCGAAACGCAGAGAGCGCAGAGCCCTTCGTATACGGTTACAGATTCCAGATCGCGGTCGGGATTGACAGTCCCGCCGGAGCGTGGTAGAATCACCTCCGGGGAGCCATCCCCCGCGCTGGAGGGATGGCCGAGTGGACGAAGGCGGCGGTCTTGAAAACCGCTGTGGCCTAGCGCCACCGAGGGTTCGAATCCCTCTCCCTCCGCTGACAATTGCATATCGACGCGGGGAGGTGCCAGAGTGGACGATTGGGGCCGCCTGCTAAGCGGCTGTGGGGGGAAACCTCCACCCAGGGTTCGAATCCCTGCCTCCCCGCCTCTGTGCCCCCGTGGCTCAGTTGGATAGAGCGTCTGGTTGCGGACCAGAAGGTCGCAGGTTCGAGTCCTGCCGGGGGTACTACGCGCCCGTACCTCAATTGGATAGAGGAGCGGTCTACGAAACCGAAGGTTGGGGGTTCGAATCCCTCCGGGCGCGCCTTGGAAAACCGTGATGCCCCGCCAAAGCGGGGTTTTTTGGAACACCACAGAAACACGGAGGACACAGAGTCTCTTCTCTGTGTCCTCCGTGTCTCTGTGGTTATTAGAACACAAAACATTTGCTCCTATCGGCCACCGTGTTATAATACGCCACCGTGGTTACAAAACGCCAATTGGGACTTTTCCTTATCGCCGCAGGCGTGGTCGTCGCCGTGGGCACGGTGGGGGTGGACTGGGTCGGAGCGGGGGAATGGAGCGGCTTCGGCCCCTTGCAGCGGATCGGGGTTGGGAGCGGGCTGGCCCTCCTCCTCGCCGGCCTCCCCCTCCTCCGACTCGGGGACCGACCAGCCTGACCCTCAGACGATGAAGAACCGCTGGCTTTCCCCACTGAAGACCACCCTGGTACTGTTAGCCCTCCTCGTCTTCCTGGGCTACCTGGCCGTCTACCTCACCTACGCCGTCGCCCTCTTCCGGTGGCCCTTCGACTACGATCAGGGGGAGGGGTTCGAACTGTACGACGCCGTCCTCTACAGCCGGGGGGAGTGGCCCTACCGGGATAACGCCACCTTCCCCTTCTACGCCTCCAACTACCCGCCCCTCTTCCACCTGCTGATCGTCCCGCTGTTGCCGATCTTCGGCCCCCGTCTGATCGCCGGGCGGCTGGTCTCCTTCATCACCACCCTGGTCACCGGCGCGACCATCGGCTGGATGGTCCACAGAGAAGCCCGAGAGGCCAACCTTCCCCCACTCTACACCCACGTCCTGCCCACTCTCTCGGGACTGGCCTTTCTCTCCTCCAACATCGTCTACCAGATCGGCCCCCTCTGCCGGTTGCACATGACGATGGTGATGTTCGAGACGCTGGCCGTCGCCGCCATCGCCGGATTCCAGCACCCCCGTCACGGCCGCCGCAACCTCCTGCTGGGACTTCTTCTCCTCCTCTGTGCCGGCTACACCAAGCAACTGGCCGTCTTCACCGTCGCCGCTGCGCTCGGCTTCGTCCTCCTCCGCGACGTTCGCAAAGCCCTCCTGGCCGGAGCGGCGCTGGCGGTGGTGGCCGGGGGGATCTTCCTGCTGATCGACCGGGCGACCGGCGGTCAATGGACCATCAACATCATCCATGCCAACGTCAACGAGTTCGACTACCAGCAGACCCTCGTCTTCCTCTGGCAGTGGCTCCGTCTCCATCCGGTGTTGATCCTTCTGGCGGCGGGGTTACTGGTTTACGAACTGTACTGGGACCGGCTCTCCGTTTACGCGATTTGGTTTATCTTCGCCGTGGGAATGGGGCTACTGAGCGGGAAATGGGGGGCCGGACCGGCCTACTTCACCACCTCCATCGCCGCCGCCTGTGTGATGACCGGCCGGGCGTTGGTCCGGCTGGGAAAGGGCCTGCCCCGCCGGTGGCCACAGGTCAAGAGCGCGCTTCCCCTGCTGGTGCCGATCCTTTTCCTGATCCAGGCCCCCTTCACCCTCCACCTCCCCACCGAGGGCCCCGTCTTCGGCCCGCTGGCCCGGGCGCTGGGCGTGGCGGATCGATCAGTGCAGGGGGATTGCACCACCTTCGCCTACTACGACAGCGGGGGGTACACCCAGTTGGGCCACCTCCTGACCCCCCAGGACTATCGGGCCGGGGAGCGGATCCTGGCCTACGTGCGGGCCGCCGACGGGCCGCCCTTCAGCGAGGAGGCGGCCTTCAGCCTGCTCACCGGCCGTCCGGTGGTGACCAACCCCACCCAACTCCTCAACCTCTACAAGAACGGCCTGCTGGACACGTCGGAGATCATCCGGCGGATCGAGTCCGAGGAGTTCGGCGTCGTCGTCTTCCGCGCCCAGTTCTACCCCCAGCCGGTGCTGGAGGCCATCGGGCAGCACTACCGGCCGGTGGAACATATCTGCATGAACGGCTTCTATTATCATATCCTGCTCCCCAACCGACTGCTGGGGAAGGAGTGAGCCGATGAAACCGACCGAACACGCCGACCCCCACCCCAACCCCACTGTGACGGCCGTCCGGCGACTTCCAGTTGCTGGCCGCCGAGCAGCAAAATCCGTCCTTCGCCGCCCCCTTGTCGGAGAGCGAAGGTGGAAGCCGCCGAAGGGAAAAAATTCCACCGCACTTGACAAACCCGATCCTCTGCGGCATAATGGGGCCGCGTTGAACAACCGAACCCACCAAAGGCTGTGACGGAGAGGAGTAGGCGGGACCTTCGGGACGCCAGGGAGGTGGGGCCTTGGACTGGAAGCCCCGCCCGAACGAAGCCCGCCGAAGTTCGCTCCTGAGCCGACGGGTGAAACTCGTTGCCGGTTGTTAGTGGCGGCGAGCAAGTAGCCCGCTCCGCAGGCCCTGCGTTATCGGGGCAGCCGATCGCGCGAACGCGCCGTCGGTGTAACGAGAGGGCTCCGAGAGGAGTCAAGTGGGGTGGTACCACGGGAGATGCGCGCTCTCGTCCCCAGGGGCGAGGGCGTTTTCATATCACTGAGGCACTGAGGGCACTGAAAGCACTGAACGCTAGGAGGCGAAGATGCTGGAGGAATTGAATCGCCTGGAAGAGGAAGCGCTCAAAGCCCTGGAGACGGCGGAGGACGAGGAGGCGCTGGACCAATGGTACCGCGCCTACCTCGGCCGGAAGGGGGCCGTCACCCGGATGGTCCGCTCCGTGGGGACGCTACCTAAGGAGGAACGCCCCGCCTTCGGCCGCCGGGCCAACGAGGTGAAGCAGGCCCTGGAGGCCGCCTACGCCGACCGGCGGGAGACGGTGCGCCGGATGGCCCTGGCCCGCGCCCTGGAGGAGGGGGCGGTCGACGTCACCCTGCCGGGCCGGCCAGTGGTCCGCGGACGGCTCCACCCCGCCACCCGTACGCTGCGGGAGATCTACGCCATCTTCGCCGATATGGGGTTCCAGGTCTACCGCAGCCGGGACGTGGAGACGGACGAGTACAACTTCCAGCTCCTCAACATGCCCCCGCACCACCCCGCCCGGGATATGTGGGACACGTTCTACACCACCCAAGAGGGGGTCCTCCTGCGCACCCACACCTCCCCGGGCCAGATCCACGCGATGCGGGAGTTCGCCCCCGAACCGGTGCGGGTCATCCTGCCGGGGATGTGCTACCGGTACGAACAGATCACCGCCCGCTCCGAGATCCAGTTCCACCAGGTCGAGGGGCTGGCGGTGGGGCGGAACATCACGATGACCGACCTGAAAGGGACGCTGGCCGAGTTCGCCCGGCGGATGTTCGGCCCGGAGCGCAAGATGCGCTTTCGCTGCTCCCACTTCCCCTTCACCGAGCCCAGCGTAGAGGTGGACATCGACTGCATCCTCTGCGAAGGCCGGGGCTGCCCGGTCTGCAAGCACACCGGCTGGCTGGAGATCCTTGGCGCGGGAATGGTCCACCCAGTGGTGCTGCGCAACGGCGGCTACGACCCCGACGTCTACTCCGGCTTCGCCTTCGGGATGGGACCGGAGCGGATCACGATGCTCAAATACGGCATCCAGGACATCCGCTACTTCTGGGGGAACGACCTCCGGTTCCTGGAGCAGTTCTGATGCAACCTGACGCCCTGCGGTAAAGGAGACGAGCGATGAGAGTACCGCTTTCTTGGCTCAAGGAGTACGTCGATGTAACCCTCCCCCTCTCGGAGTTGACCGAACGGCTCACCCTGGCCGGCCTGGAGGTGGCGGCCGTCGAGACCATCGGCCTGCCAGGGGCGGACCTGCCGTGGGACCCCGAGCGCATCCGCGTCGGCGAGGTGGTCGAGGTCAAACCCCACCCAGACGCCGACCGGCTGGTCCTGGCGGTGGTCCGCTACGGGGAGGACGACTACGAGACCTGCGTCACCGGCGCGCCCAACCTCTTCCCCTACCTAGGCAAAGGCCGCGTCAGCGTCAAGGTGGCCTTCGCGATGGAAGGGGCCCGCCTCTGGGACCCCTACGCCGAGAAGCCCAGGGTGATGAAACTGAAGAAGACCAAAATCCGGGGGGTCCCCTCCCGGGCGATGGTCTGCTCGGAGCGGGAACTGGGCCTCTCCGACGAACACGAGGGCATCCTCATCCTACCCGACGACGCGCCGGTCGGTGCACCGCTGGCCGACTACCTGGGGGACGTGGTGCTGGATCTCGACCTCACCCCCAACCTGGCCCGCTGCTTCTCCGTCATCGGCGTGGCCCGGGAGGTGGCTGCCCTCACCGGCCAACCCCTCCGGCTCCCCTCGCTGGAGGTGCCGATGGAGGGGGAGCCAGCAGCGGACCAGGTGGCCATCGAGATCGAGGACCCCGACCTCTGCGCCCGCTACATCGGGATGGTCATCCGGGACGTGACCATCGGACCCTCCCCCTTCTGGATGCAGCGGCGGCTGCAGATGGCCGGGATGCGGCCGATCAACAACCTGGTGGACATCACCAACTACGTGATGCTGGAGTGGGGCCAGCCCCTCCACGCCTTCGACTACGACAAACTGGCGGAGCGGGCCGAGGGCGGCAAGCCGACCATCATCGTCCGCCCCGCCCGTCCCGGCGAGCGGATGACCACGTTGGACGGCATAGACCGGGAACTGACCCCCGACGATCTCCTGATCTGCGATACCGCCGGTCCGGTCGCCATCGCCGGCGTGATGGGCGGGCTGGAGACGGAGGTGACGGAGACGACCCGCAACATCCTCCTGGAGGCGGCCAACTTCAACTTCATCAGCATCCGCCGCACCAGCCGACGGCTCAAACTCCCCAGCGAGTCCAGCGCCCGGTTCGGACGGGGGGTCCATCCCGCGATGGCCCGTCGGGGCGCGCTGCGGGCCGCCGGGTTCTTCCACCGACTGGCGGGCGGCGCCGTGGCCCAGGGGATGGTCGACGCCTACCCCGCGCCGCCAGAGCCGGTCGTCCTCACCCTCACCCCCACCGAGGTCCGGCGGGTCCTGGGCATCTCCCTCACCCTGGACGAACTGAGCGACATCCTCACCCGGTTGGAGTTCGATTGCCATGTGGAGGGGGACACCCTCCGCGTCACCGCGCCCGACCACCGGCTGGACGTCACCTGCACCGCCGACCTGCTGGAGGAGGTGGCCCGCATCTACGGCTACGATCGGCTGCCCGCGACCCTGATGGCGGATCGACTCCCTCCCCAGCGGTCGAACCGCGACCTGGCGCTGGAGGAACGGGCGCGCGACCTCCTGGTCGAGGCGGGACTGCAGGAGGTGATCACCTACCGGCTGACGACGCCGGAGCGGGAAGCGCTGCTCTTGCCACCGGACGTCCCGCGCGAGGAACTCCCCTACGTCCACATCGCCAACCCGATCAGCGCGGAGCGGACGGTGATGCGGCGCAGCCTCCTGGCCTCCGTGCTGGACGTGGCAGCGGCGAACCTCCGGTTTCGGGACCGGCTCGCCCTGTTCGAGATCGGCAAGGTCTTCATCCCCGTGGAGGGGGAGCCGCTGCCGGAGGAGCCCCGTCGGCTGGCCGTCCTCCTCACCGGGCCGCGGGAGCCCCTGCATTGGGCCGGCAGCGACCGGGAGCCGATGGACTTCTTCGACCTCAAGGGGGTCGTGGAGGCGCTGGTCGAAGGGCTGCACCTGCCCGACGTGGCCTATGTGCCGACCGAGCATCCCTCCTTCCATCCGGGCCGCGTCGCCCAGTTGACGGTGGATGGGGAGCCAATGGGCGTCTTCGGCGAACTCCACCCCCTGGTGGTGGAAAACTTCGACATGCCGCCCCGGCCGGTCCTGGCGGCCGACCTGGACCTGGAGGCGCTCCTGGCGAAAGTGCCGGAGACCTACCGCGTCACCCCGCTCTCCCGCTACCCGGCCGTCCGGCAGGACATCGCCGTGGTGGTGGACGAAGAGGTGCCCGCGGCCGAGGTCCAGCGGGTGATCGAACAGGCCGGCGGCAAACTGCTGCGGCGGGTCCAGTTGTTCGACGTCTACCGCGGGGAGCAGATCGGCGAAGGGAAGAAGAGCCTGGCCTACGCCCTCACTTTCCAGGCGGACGACCGCACCCTCACCGATCACGACGCCAACCGGCTGCGGGATAAGATCGTGCGGCGGCTGGAGGCGACACTGGGCGCGACCCTCCGCACGTGAGCCCTGCGTCCTTGCGCCTTTGCGACCTTGAGACCTTGAAACCTAAGACCCTGAAACCCGCAATCCCGAAGGGGCACCGTTTGTGTCTGGCGCTGCTCCTCCTCCTGCTCGCCCTGCTGCTCCAGCAGGAGGGACCGCCGCCGGGCGCGCTCTCCACCGGCGTGGGGGGCATCGTCGCCGACCTCCGCTTCGACTTCTGGGGCTGGGAGGCGGAAGCGCTATGGGGCAAGTTCACCCACTGGCTCGTCCAGCCCCAGCGGTATATGCGGGAGCCGGACCGGGAGGTGTTCGTCCGTGACTACGTCGACCGCATCGGACAGATCCACCGCCTGGAGGCCCGGATCAGCCGGGCCTACGCCGACCCCGATGTGGCCGATCCCGACGAGGTGACGGCCCCGCTGCGGAGGGCGGATCGGTGGATGCGGATGGCGCTGACCGCCCGCCAGCCCCTGGCCGAGGCGATCCTGGAAGAGCAGGTCGGAGAGGTGCTGGCGCGGGAAGGGCTGGGGTTGTTGGGCCAGCCCCTCCCGCCCGTCAGTGCCCACTTCACCCCACTCCCTTACTACCTGGTCGTCTCTCCCCGGGAGCGAATCGCGGTCATCTACCAGCAGGAACTGGAGCACGGGCTGGACGTGGCGACGCAGGAAGCGATCGAGGAGCGGATCGACCGCACCTTCGACGTCTCCTCGCTGGTGACGCCCATCGGCGGGATGTCCGCCTGGCCGGCGATGCTCCTGGAGTCGTCCGACCTGGCCTGGGTGGTGGAGGTGGTCGCCCACGAGTGGACCCACCACTATCTCTCCTTCCATCCGTTGGGATGGGCCTACGAGCGCGACCACGAAGCGCGGACCATCAACGAGACGACGGCCTCCATCGTCGGCAAGGAGGTGGCCCGGGCGGTGCTGGCCCGCCACTACCCCGACCTCCTGCCGCCGGAGGAGAAGCCGCAACAGGGGCCGCCCCCGGAGCCCCCGGCCTTCGACTTCCGGGCAGAGATGCACAAGACGCGGGTGGAGGTGGACCGTCTGCTGGCCGAGGGGCGGGTGGAGGAGGCGGAGCGGTATATGGAGGAGCGACGCCGCTTCTTCTGGGAGCACGGCTACCACATCCGCAAGTTGAACCAGGCCTACTTCGCCTTCTACGGTTCCTACGCGGCCGAGCCGGGGGCCGCCGGGGAGGACCCTATCGGCCCGTTGGTGCGAAGGCTGCGGGAGGAGAGCCCCTCCCTCCGCGCCTTCCTGCAACGGGTCCGGGGGGTCACCTCGCTGGAGGATCTACGGAGAACATTGAGGCACTGAATTCCCTTCGGTGCCTTCAGTGCTTCAGTGTTCTCGGGGAGAGGAGGGCGTGAAAGAGCAACCTGTCCGGGTGCTGGGCATCGCGGGGAGTCCCCGGCGACGGGGGAACACCGAGACCCTTCTCGACCGATTCCTGGCCGGGGCGGAGAGCGTCGGCGCGGAGGTGGAGAAGGTCGTCGCGGTCCGTCTGCGGATCGAGGGCTGTCGTGCATGCGACGGCTGCTGGGAGGACGGTCGGTGCATCGTCGAGGACGACTTCCAGCGACTGTGTGAGCAGATCGTCGACGCCGACGTGATCGCGCTGGCCGCGCCCCTCTACTTTTGGAACCTGCCGGCCCAGGTCAAGACGCTGGTCGACCGGAGCCAGTGCCAGTGGGCGCGGAAGTTCATCGCCAAGATCCCCCTGCGGCCCACCCTGTCCGGCCGACCCCGCCGTCGGGGAGTCTTCATCTCCGCGGGCGGGGAGGCCGAGCCGTACTTCGACGGGGCGGTGCGCACGGTGAAGGGGTTCTTCGGCGTCTACGAGGCCGACTACTGGGGAGAACTCCTCGTCGGCGGGCTGGATGCAAAGGGGGACGTGCTGCAAAACCCCCACGCCCTGGAGGAGGCGTTCGACCTGGGTGTGCGGGCGGCGACGTGGGACGATCCCTCCGCCAAGACGCCGAGGCCGCAGAGATGAACCCCTGCTCCCTTGCGACCCTGATGGACACGGGAGTTAGAACGTGGTGAAGTGGTCCCCCCGACCCCGCTGCGCCAGCCGGGTGGCGGGGCGGCAGTTGCTGACGGTGCTTCTGGCAGCCGCAGGGATAGAAGAGCCCGACCGCGCGCTGCGGGAGGGTCGGGTGTGGGTGAACGGCCGTCCAGCGCGGGATCCAAGGGCGCGGGCGGATCCCCTCCGGGACGAGATCGTTCTGGACGGCAGGCTTCTGGACCTCCCCCTCTGCCGCTACCTGCTGTTCTACAAACCCTACGGCGTGATGTCCCACTTCACCGACCGGCTGGGACGGCCCACCCTGGCCGACTACGTCCCCGTCCCCGGGGTCTACGCCGCCGGCCGGCTCGACTTCGACAGCGAAGGGCTGCTCCTGCTCACCGACGACGGCTGGCTCATCCACCGGCTCACCGACCCCCGCTTCGGCCATCCCCGCACCTACCTGGTCCAGGTGGAGCGGATCCCCTCCGAGGACGCGCTGAAGGCCCTTCGGCGGGGCGTGGTCATCGAGGGTCGCCGCACCCGCCCGGCAGAGGTGGAGTTGCTGACGGAGGAGCCGGACCTACCACCCCGCCCCGTGCCCGTCCGCTACCGGAAGAGCGTCCCTACCGCCTGGCTGCGGATGGTCCTCTACGAGGGGCGCAAGCGGCAGGTGCGTCGGATGACCGCCGCCGTCGGTCACCCGACGCTCCGGCTGATCCGGGTCGGCATCGGTCCATTGACGCTGGCGGGGCTGGAGCCGGGCCAGTGGCGGGAGCTGACGGAGGAAGAGCTCCGCGCCCTCGCCGCCCTCCTGCACCCGGCGGGCCCGTGAGGTAAAACCACAGAGGCACGGAGGACACAGAGTTCAAAAAGATTTCCCTGCGTCCTCTGTGTCTCTGTGGTTTCTTTAACGCCCCTCCCGCACCCGACTCAGACTGAGGGAGGAAAACAGGAACAGCGCCCCGTAGATGGCGAAGATGACCTGGTAGCCCAGGCCGGGTCGGAGGCCGTTGAAGAAGTCGGCCAGGGGGCCCCCGATGCCGGCCCCCACGATCCCTGCCCCCGCCCCTGCCAGGTTGGAGATCCCCAGGTACTTCCCCGCCGCTTCCGACGGTGCCAGGTCGGTCCCCAGCGCCCAACTGGTCGCCATGAAGACCCCCGCCCCGACGCCGATGACACACCCGCTGATCAGGACGTGGGGGAAGGAGGTGGAGAGGAGCAACCCGAACGTCCCCGCCGCGCCGATCAGCCCGGCGAGGAAGAGCGGCCGCTTCCGGCCCACCCGGTCGGAGAGGACGCCGCCGAGGAGGGCGAATGTGAGGAGAAAGACGCCCACCACCGCCAGGAGGACCGTCGTCATCGTGGCCGCGTTGGGGATGTGGAGGACGTCGGCCAGGAAGTAGAGGGCGAACCCCTCCACGGAGCCGACGGCGGCCAGGAAGAGCAGCCGGTTGACCACCCACCAGATGAAGGAGGTCCGCTGACGGGCCTCCGGGCCGATCCCGACCCAGGCCCCGAAGTAGACGCCCAGCAGGATGGAACCGGCCATCCCCACCAGCCCCGTCAGCCCCACCAGGGCCACCTGCTGACCGACCCCCGCCTCCAGCCCGGCCAACCAGGTCCCGCTGGAGCGGACCAGATAGACCGCCCCCTGGGTCACGCCGACGAAGACGGCTGTGAGGGCCACCAGACGGAGCACCGGCCCCGCGAGGGGAGCGGAGGGGGGCTCTCGCAGCGGTTCCTCGCGGACGAAGAGGACGGTGACCAGCATCGTCAGGAACAACGAGGCCATCACGAGACCCACTGCCACCCACGTCCGTCCCGTGTCCACCAGGGGGCCGATGAAGACGGCCAGGAAGGCGGGGGCCAGTTCCATCATCGCCTTCACCCCGGAGGCCCGCCCTCGGTGGTCCTCCGGAACCAGGTCGGGGATCAACCCCTGGGTCGCTCCCTGGGCGAGGTTGGAGGAGAACTGCAGGAGGACGATCCCCACCAGGAGGACGCCGTAGGCGGTGTTGAAGCCGAGGGCGGATTGGAGAAAACTGTCGGACGGTGCGCCCAGGAAGAGGGGGGAGGCCCCGATGACCAGCAGGAACACCAGATCGAGCAGCGTGCCGGCGAAGATGTAGGGGCGCCGACGGCCCCAGCGGGAGGTGTTCCGGTCGCTGAGCAGCCCGGCCATCGGCTGGACCAGCATCGCCACCGCGAGCCCGGCCACGCGGGCGGTGGCCAGGTAGGAGTTCTTCTGCTCCGGCGGCACGAAGCGGGCGACCAGGTAGGGGAGGAGGACCGGGGTGATGGTGCCTGCGGAAATGTTGAGGCCCAGCCAGTAGATGTTGAGCGTGAGATAGTCGTACCAGCGCAACTCTCGGTTTGGGTCTTGGGACACCGACTCGGACATTTCCTGCAGGCTCCCCAATCCTGCGACCCCCGTCGCGGGCTACAAATGGCAAAGCCCGGCCTGCGCCGGGCTTCCCTCCTACAAGGATGCACAGAAGCCGCCGGAAGGCGGCCTCACCGCCCAGGGCAAAGGCTTCCGGCTCACTCCTCCGTCTCTTCGGGAGATCCCTCCTCCTGGCTCGACTCGATGATCTCCTGGATCTCCCGCTCCAGTTGCTCGGCCAGGCCCAGCGTCTCCAGGAGCATCGCCTCAGCCTCGGGGTCGTCCTCCGGGCGGGTCTCCCACGCGCCGCGCAGGGCCTCGTTCAGTTGGCGGAGGCTGCGGGTCAGCCCGGCGAAGACGTCCTCGGCGGTCATCTCGCGGGAGACCAGTTTCACCCGCGGCCCGCTGAAGAAGCCCAACGCCTCCATCTCCGCCTCGAACTCCGGGTCGTCCTCGAACCCTTCCGTGTGATCGATCCCCTCGATGAACTCGAACCGGTCGTCCGCCTCCAGTTGGGCCTGGAACGTCTCCAGGTCCATATCGAGGACCAACCCTTCCCCCTGGAGCATCAGCCATAGTTTCTTGACCGGGACGTAGAAATCCGGATCGGTCTCCAGGACCTCGACGACCCGCGCCATCGCCCTCTCATCCATCCCCGTCTCCTTACCCCTCCAAAACGATGCTCTCCCCCGGCTTCAGCACTACCGGCTCGGCGCCCGTCTCCGCCCGCACCCGCTCCGCCCAGGCGTGGGGGTCCTGCTTGATGACGTCGAAGGTGTCGTAGTGGTAGGGGAGCACCCGCTTGGGCTGGAGGAGCTTCACCGCCCGCAGCGCATCGTCCGGTCCCATCGTGAAGTTGTCGCCAATGGGGAGCGCAGCGAAGTCCAGCCCCTCCTCGCCGATCAGTTTCATGTCGTAGAAGAGACCAGTGTCGCAGGCCAGGTAGATCTTCTTCCCCTCGGCGGTGAGGAGGAAGCCACACGGGTTGCCGCCGTAGGAGCCATCGGGGAGGGCGGAGCCGTGGTGAGCGATGGTCAGTTTGAGATAGCCGAAGGGGTAGTGGAACCCGCCGCCGATGTGCTGGGGATGGACGTTGTCGTGGCCCTGGGACTGGAACCAGCTGCAGATCTCGAAGTTGCTGACGACCAGCGCGCCGGTCCGCTTGGCGATCTCCAGCGCGTCCCCCACGTGGTCGCCGTGGCCGTGAGAGACCAGGATGGCCGTCGGCTCGAACTGATCCGGAGAGGCCGCTGCCAGCGGGTTGCCGGTGAGGAAGGGGTCCACCAGCAACCGATGCTCGCCGACCTCCAGGCCGACGCAGGCGTGACCGTACCAGGTGACCTTGATGGACATCTCGACCCTCCTTTGCGTCCGGTGTTAGCAGAAAGATGCGAGGAGCAAAGGGAGTATAGCACGAAGCGGGGGGAGGTCAACCCTCCGCCCCCAGGCAGAGACCGCAGGCGAATACAAGCGCTGCGATCCCCCCGCCTCCCAACACAAGGAGAGAGGCCCTGACCCGACTCACTCCGGAACTCACCTTACGACTTCCCTCCCCTTATTCCCTGCTCCTCTACGAACCCCACCTCCACCACCGCCCTTCCCTCCAGCGTCAACCCCAGCGCCACCACGCCGGGGGCCACCTGCCGCAGATCCCGCCGCACCCCGTCCACCCGCGCCTCGGTCGGACACCACCCCGCCGGGACGGTGAATAGCACCTCCCCAAACTGCTGTCCCGCTTTCCGCAACACGACTTCCACGCCTGACGCCTGACGGCTGACGGCTTCCACTTCCACCGCCCCCGCGCAGACGTGGAACGTCGTCACCAACAGGTCGGGCCGATCCGAGACCGGCTTGAGGATCAACACCGCCGTCTCGTGGGGCTGGTGGCGGCGGATGGTGACCGTCTCCTCAACCACCCCGAGGTAGCGGCGACGCCAATAGTGGTAAGCGTGGTACCGGCCCGGCGGGAGGCCCAGGTCGGCCAGGCGGACCGTGGTCTCGGTGGTCCGATCCTCCCAGTTGATCACCCCCA
This sequence comes from Thermoflexia bacterium, assembly GCA_011192125.1. Taxonomy (GTDB): domain Bacteria; phylum Chloroflexota; class Anaerolineae; order B4-G1; family DUEL01; genus DUEL01. The sequence goes on along the minus strand of DUEL01000070.1, from coordinate 214 downwards.
CCACCCACCAGCGGCCCCACTCCCGCTCGACCGGGAGCACCAGCAACCGCGGCATTTCGTTCTCGAAGAGGTCCACTGGCCGAGCGGTGACCCCCGTGGGGGGCAGCGTCTGGCGGAGGTACTTGAGCCGCCCTGGTCGGATGGAGGTCAAATCGTCGGAGTTGATCGTCAGCCCACCCAGCAGCGCGACCACCGCCGAGAGGGTCCGCATCTC